>JAEXHA010000134.1 GCA_023450335.1 Actinomycetes bacterium
GCCGTGGCCTGATCACGCGTCTGCTCCGCGGCGGCCAGGTCGTCATCGGTGACCGGATCGTCGGCGGCGGCGGCCGGGTGCGGATGCGTGGCCGATCCGCACACCTCGCACGGTTCGCCCTCGACCAGGTGCTGCGCGAGTTCGCCCGCATAGCCGGCCAGGCGCCGTTGCAGCAGGGCGGTCACGGCGGTGGTCGCCGCGGCGGCCGTCGTGGTCGCGGCGAGGTACGCCGCCTCTGCCGCTTCGACCTCGGGCCCGAGCACCGCGACCTCGCGCGCGGCGGCACGGCGCGCGGTGAGCAGCTCACATTGCTGGCGGACGGCGTCGTGTCGTGCGGCCAGGACGGAGGCAGTCGCCCGTTCACTCTCGATTCGTTCGCGTTCGGCGGGGATGAGGGCCTGCTGCGCGTCGAGCGCCGCCAGCGCGTCGCGCGCTTCGGCTTCGCGGCGACGGCTGTCGTCGAGCTCGGACCGCACCTGGGTCAACTCGCGCTCGCGCTGCCCGGCGGCCTGCCAACGGGCCAGGTCGCCGGTGAGGTCGTCGACGATCCGCTCCAGGTCGTCATCGGCGGCACCGTCCTGCTCGACCCATGCCCGTTCCGCGCTCCCCTGGGCGATCGTCGCGTCGGCGAGGGCGGCCTCGGTGCGCGCGACGGATTCGATCGGAGCGCGCAGCGCTTCGGCTGCCCGGGCCTGCGTGAGCCGGACGCGATCGCCCTCGCGCGCAGGCGCCGCAGCCTCGAGATCGGCGACGCGGGTGCGGGCGGCGTTGCGCTCGGCGACCCGGCGCGCCCGATCGACGAGCGCCTGGTGGGCAGCCGAGGCCGCCTGCGCTGCGGTATCGGCCTGCTCGCGCTCGGTGCTGCGTGCCTCGACACGGTAGTCGGCGCGCTGCGCGGCGCGAAAGGCCGCGTCGCGGCGGCCGGGCAGGTCGGCCAGGCGGTCATCGTCGCCACCGAGCGCGTGGGCGTCGACGAGTTTCTCTGCCATGTCGAGCAGCGTGCGTGCGTGCTCGCCAGCGGTGTCGAGCAGCTTCTGCGCGTCGCGGCGGCGCTGCTCGAGCTCTTCCTTGTACTGCTCGAAGCGGCGCGTGCCGAACAGCGTCCGCAGCAGCGTCTGGCGTTCGTCGTTGGCAGCCAGCAGGAAGCGCGAGAACTTGTTCTGCGCGAGCAGGATCACCTGCTGGAACTGCTGCGCGTTCAGCCCCAGGATCTCGTCAAGCGCGATCCCGACCTCGCGCGGCTTCGCCGCCCGCCCCACCCACGCGCCGTCGACCCACTCTTCGAGCACGGCGCGCGGCGGCTCGGTCGTGAGCTTGTCGCCGCGTTTGGCGGGCCGTTCGTATTCGGGTGCGCGGGTGACGCGCCATCGGGTCTGAGCCGTCGTGAACTCGAGACGGACCTCGGTCGGGTCGCCGGGGTGGCAGTGGTCGCTGCGCAGCCGCCGCTCGCCCGTGTCGTAGCGGGGCACCGTGCCGTAGAGCGCGAAGCTGACACCGTCGAGGATGCTGGACTTGCCCGCGCCGGTGCGACCCGAGATGAGGAAGACGCCGTCGGCGTCGAACGCGTCGAAATCGACCGTCTGGGGGTCGAGGAAGGGCCCGAAGCCGGTGAGCTCGAGGCGGTGCAGCTTCACGCCAGCGCCTCCGCACGGGTGCGTTCGGCGAACACCTCGGCGATCAGCTCGGCCTCGCGGCCGTCGGCACCCTCACCCTCGCGCACGTGGCCGAGGAACGTGTCGACCAGGTCGCGATCGCTCACGGCGGCGCGCACCCGCGCGGCGTAGGTGCCACCGTCATCTTCGCGGACGACCGCCGGCGTGTGCGCCACCTTCGCGCAGAACGAGAAGCGCTCCTGCAGGCGGCGCATCGCATCGCGCTGCGGCAGGGCATCGGTGTACTCGACGCTCACCCAGGCGTCCTCGGCCGCGGTGTACCGGGCATCGGCGAGCAGTTCGTCGAACGGGCCGCGCAGGGTGACCAGGCGCCTGGGGACGGGCAGTTCGATCCAATCCGCCGTGGCGAAGCCCGTGGCATCCATCTCGACCAGCCACGCGCCGCGCGGCTTGTCGCCCTCGCCGAACGTGTAGTGCAGCGGCGCGCCGGCGTAGCGCACCGCCGGCGCGAGGGTCTGCCGCCCATGGATGTGACCCAACGCCATGTAGTCGACGCCGTCGAAGGCCGCCAGGGGCACGACGTCGAGTCCGCCCTGCTGGATGTCGCGCTCGAGGTGGGGCGTGGGCTCGACGCCCGCCGCAAAGCAGTGCGCGATCGCGACGGATCGACCGCCGCGCGCGGCGAGATCGGTGCGCACAAGCCCCATCGCGTGGGTGAGGGCGGCCTGCTGCGTGCGCACGTCGTGCCACACGTGGCGCAGCAGCGCCGGCTCGAGGTACGGGATGCCGTAGAAGTGGACGGGGCCGTGCGTATCGTCGACGGTGACCGGCTCACCGATCGCCTGCGGGTCGGTGAGAACGTGGATGCCGGCGCGCAGCAGACCGGCCTGGAAGCCGAGACGGGCGGCCGAATCGTGGTTGCCGCTGGTGACGATGACCTGCGCGCCGGTGTCGGCCAGGTCGCGCAGCGTGTTGGACAGCAGCGTGTAGCAGCCGGCCGCGGGGGTCGCGGAGTCGAACACGTCGCCGGCGACGATGACGACATCGACCTCGCGCGTGCGCACGTGCGTGACGAGCGCCTCGAGCACACCGCGCAGCGCATCGAGCGTGGCGTGACCGTGGAAGGTGCGCCCGATGTGCCAATCGGAGGTGTGCAAAATTCGCATGTCTCCACGGTATGTTCGGCCGCCGACATCGGCGTGAGGCCCACCGGGCATGCCGCGCATCGCACCGCTCTCAGCGCCCGCGTCTCAGCATCTACGCTCGAAGGCGTGACACAGATCCAGGCCTTCTCCTTCGGCGGCGCGACCCTGCTGGCCGAGCGAGACGGCGCCGGCACCCCGACGTTCGTGCTGGTCCACGGCATCGGCATGGGCCGTGGCGTGTTCGGTGACCTCATCGACCACCTCGACGACGCCGCAGAGGTGATCGCCATCGATCTGCCCGGGTACGGCGACGCGCCCGAACCGGAGCGGATCCTCACGATGGAGCGCACCGCCGACCTCGTCGCCGCCTATCTGCGCGCACACTCACGCACGCCGGTCGTGCTGGTCGGGCACTCCATGGGCGCTCAGATCGTGCTCGAGGTGGCCGTGCGGCATCCCGCCACCGTCGAGCGCATCGCGCTCCTCGGCCCGTCGACCGACCCGGCCGCCCGCTCCGCACCCGCGCAGCTGTGGCGCCTGCTGCGCGACATCATCGTCGAGAGCCCCACAGTGATCGTGCGCGGGGGCCGTGAGTACCTGCGTGCCGGCCCGCACCTGCGGGCGAAGCTGCGCGCCATGCTCGTCCACCGCCCCGAAGACGTCCTCCATCGGGTCACCGTGCCGGCGCTCGTGATCCGCGGCGAGAACGACGTCGTCGCCCCACGGGCGTGGTGCGAGACGATCGTGCGCGGCATCCCTGACGCGCGGCTGGCCGAGATCGCCGGGCACGGCCACGAGACCATGATCCGGGATGCCGGCCCGTCGGCCGAGCTGCTCTGCGCGTTCGCCGCGGAGTGAGATCAGCCGGCCGTCATGACGCCAGGCGCGGCGCGTAGCGGCCCGACTTCTCGGCGCGGGCGCGGGCCTTGGCCGCCTCTTCTTCACGGTTCTTGGGCGGCGAGACGGCGATCAGGTCTTCGAGCAGGTGGCGCGTGACGTGGGCGACCTCGGCGACGGCGTGGTCGAAGGCCGCCTGATTGGCCTTCGAGGGCTTGGTCGTCCCGGCGATCTTGCGCACGTACTGCAGGGCGGCGGCGTGGACCTCGTCGTCGGTCGCGGCCGGTTCGAAGTTGTGAAGGGTGTGGATGTTGCGGCACATGCGTTCACGGTACGACGCGGCGCCGCCGGGCAACAGGTGTCAGCTGGCGCGACGGGCCAGCAGGTCGCCGTGCTCAGGGTGCGCCGCGAACCAGTCGGCCACGTACCAGCACACCGGGCTGACGGCGCGGTCGCCGCGCGCTGCGATCTCGGCGACCGCGCGCGCGACGAGCTCACCGGCGTAGCCGTGGCCGCGGAAGGTGGGGACCGTGTACGCGCGGGTCAGAGCCAGCGTGCGGCCGTCATCACGGTAGTCGAGCACGCTCACGAGGTCGTCGCCGCGGTGCAGCGTGTATCGCGAAGCATCGGGCTGATTCGCGAAGGTGAGATCGGTCATCTCTCCACGGCACGTCGGTTTTCGGCCAGCGAGGCCAGCCACGCGTCGACCTCGCGCTGCCCGCGCAGGCGGATGATCTGCTCGCCTGCGGCGATGCGGCCGAGCATGCGCTCGCGCACCCGCGGATACGAGGTCCACGCCCACCGGATGATGTTCTCCTCGGGGTTCCAGCGCAGCCATGACGACAGTCGTTCGCGGTTGCCGTGCCACAGCTGCTCGCGACGGATGCCACGGCGCAGCGTTCTGGTGATCACGCGCCACATCACGACGCGGCGGGGCTGATCGATCCATACCATCGCGTCCGCGCCGCCGGCGGTACCGGGGTCGAGCAGGCCTTCCAGCAGGCTGGTCCAGTTGCCGTCGGCGACCCAGCCTGTGGGGTTGTCGGCGGCGAAGCGGCGTACGATCTCACGAGCCTGATCAGGGTCGCGGCGCGTCCACCCGGCATCCCAGAAGACGCTGTCCAGCTCGAGGTGCGCGACCTCGAGCGTGCCGGCCGCCTGGCGCGCGAGATGCGTCTTGCCCGACCCGGAGGTGCCCACGATGCGGATGCGGCGGACGGTGGCGGACTCTGGAGGCATTCGACGATTATGCCCCGCACCGGTCGGCTCGATGCAGACTGCGCACTCTGTCATTTTTCGTCACGTTGTGACGCCGGCATCCGTGCAGTTTGACATGTGCGGACACGCTTCGTCATAATCAACCCCATGACTGACAACACCTTCGCTCTGTCCGCCCGGGAGGCGAACGGAACCTGTGGCGTGATTATGCCGCAGCGTGTTGTCATGTGTTGCCGAATGTGTCGCTGACACGGTGATCCCCGCCGGGTCGTTCCGCAGCTTCTGAATGCCGCGTTCCACGACCCCCGAGCCAGCGGTGTCGTCCGCCCACCCCGCGGAACCCGTCTGCCTCGCACATCGGCCGATCGAAGGCCGCCGCGCAGCACCTCTGAACCCGCTTCCGGCCCCGAGCCCGGGTTCCTCCTCGAAGGACATCTCCATGTCGAACACCGCTCTCCTCACCCGCCCGTCCACCGCCCGTCACCTCCGCGCCGTCGAAGACATCGCCCCGGCCGCACCCGCCACCGGCGCGATCCCGGTCGGCACCGCGCCGCGCGGCTTCGCCCTGTACGTCGGCCTCGACGAGATCAAGGCCGCCGCCGACGGCGTCTCGCTGTCGACGATCGTGTCCGCGCTGCGCCGCACGCTCAGCGAGCTGGCCCCCAGCGCCGAAACCTACGCGACGGTCGCCCTGGCCCCGGCCGGCGCCGGCGGCCGTGACGTCGACGTCGTGCGTCTGGCCTTGCACGAGCCCAGTGCCGTGGCGCGCACCAAGCCCGAAGAGCCCGTCGACGACCACGTCGCCGGCGGCGTCACGATCGACATCTCGCGTCGCCGCGTGCACATCGACGGCGAGACCGCCGCGTTGACCTTCAAGGAGTTCGAACTGCTGCAGTACCTCGTGCTGCGCGAGGGCCGCACGATCGAGCGCACCGAACTGGTCGGATCGCTGTGGAGCCACGCCGAGGGCGACGAGGTGCCCGGCGAGCGCACGATCGACGTGCACGTGCGCCGGCTACGTTCGAAGCTCGGCCGCTACGAAGACATCGTTCGCACGGTGCGCGGCATCGGCTACCGGTTCGACCGTCACGCCGACGTCGTCATCCGCTACGGTCACGGGACGCCGTCGCCCGACCGGTTCTGAGTTCTCGCCCACCGGCATCCCTTCGCCGCGCAGCGCCGGCCCGGGCTCAGCAGTCGCTTCGGCACGGTCATCGATGCCGGTACTGTGCCGAAGCGACCGCCGAAACCGACGGCGCAGTGTCGCCGGAGCTTCAACAGTCACCTCATGCCAATCGCGAACCCGAGCACTGTGCCCAACCGACTGCCCAACCAGCCGGCACGGTCCCGCCCGAGCCTCAACAGTCACTTGATCCCAATCGCGAACCCGAGCACTGTGCCCAACCGACTGCCCAACCAGCCGGCGCAGTGTCGCCGGAGCTTCAACAGTCACTTGATGCCAATCGCGAACCCGAGCACTGTGCCCAACCGACTGCCCAACCAGACGGCGCAGTGTCGGAGGGCGGCGCGTAAGGTTACGGCATGAGGTCTGCGACGGGCGAGGGGATGCCGCACTCCACGGCCCCGGCGACCCTGAACGGCCCGCTCCGCGACCCGCGGCCCCCGCAGGCCCGGCCGCTCGAGACCGAGTATCACCCGCGCACCCCGATCGACGCGCGCCGTGCGGTCATGGCGCAGCAGCAGGGGGCGCACGATCCTGCGCACACCGTCGCCGGCAGCGTGATCTGGCGCGCGATGCGCACACCCGCCGGCGTCGCGACCCTCGCGATCCGGGTCGAACGCGCCCGTGTCCGCGGGGCCGCATGGGGCCCCGGCGCCGAGTGGGCGCTCGAGCAGCTCCCCCGTCTGTGCGGCGCCGACGACGATCCGACCGGATTCGACGCATCCCGACATCCACTCATCGCCGAGGTCCAGCGACGGCACCCCGACCTGCGGCTGGGACGCACGGATCTCGTGTTCGACGCCCTCGCCGGTGCGATCTTCGAGCAGAAGGTCACCGGGCTGCAGGCGTTCGGCGCGTGGCGGATGATCCTGACCTGGTTCGGCGAGCGCGCCCCGGGGCCGACGCCGCGGCCGATGTTCGCGCCGCCGGCCGATTGGCGCACGATCCCGAGCTGGGCGTGGCATCGTGCCGGGCTCGAGCCGCCGCAGTCGCGCGCGATCGTCGCCGCCGCCCGGCGCCGCGCATCGATCGAACGGGCCGCCAGCGAAGTCGGCGCCGACCACGACCGCATCTTCACGAGCATGCCCGGCATCGGCGTGTGGACCAGCGCCGAGACCCGCATCCGCGCCTTCGGCGATCCGGACGCCGTGAGCGTGGGCGACTACCACGTCGCCCACGAGGTCGGCTACGCCCTGACCGGCCATCGCACCGACGACGACGGCATGCTCGAATTGCTCGAGCCGTGGCGGGGGCACCGCCAGCGCGTGATCCGCCTCATCGGGCTGAGCGGCGCGCGCGAGCCGCGGCGCGGTCCGCGCCTGCACCCCGAAGACCACCGCGACCGCTGACCGGCCGCATAGGGTGGATGCCATGGCGAAGACGGGATGGCCCCGGGGCCGTATCGGGTGGATCGCCGGCACGGTCGTGTTGCTCGTGCTCGGCGTGATGGTCGGGCTGATCCTGCACAACGTGTGGCTCGGTGTGCTGCTGGCGGTCATCATCTCGATCGGCTGGCTCATCGCCTACGAGTCGTGGCGGGGGCGCACGCCCGGGCTCGACGACCCGTTCGA
>JAEXHA010000045.1 GCA_023450335.1 Actinomycetes bacterium
TCGCCCGGCTGCGCGCTGCGCACGCCGAAGACGCCGACGCCGCGTGGCTCGGCCGCGAGCTCGAGCAGGCCGTGCGCGAGCGCGCGATCATCCAGATCGTGGTGCGCCTGCCCGACGGCTCGACCCGCGAGGTCACGCTCGAGGCGACGGGGCTCGGCGGCGGCCGCCTGCGGGGTCTGGACCGCAACGTCGACGTGGAGCGCACGCTGCCGGTCTCGAGCATCGCCGAAGTGCGCCACCTCGACGCCCCCTGAGGCCCGTGGATCGCACGGCGCGACACGACCGCGGCCCGATGCCCGTCGCCCCGGTAGAATGGTCCGTTATGGCTGACGGCCCCCTCATCGTCCAAAGCGACCGCACCGTCCTGCTCGAAGTCGCCCACCCGCAGGCCGAAGACGCGCGCCACGAGCTCGCGATCTTCGCCGAGCTGGAGCGCGCGCCCGAGCACATCCACACCTACCGCATCACGCGCCTGGGGCTGTGGAACGCCCGCGCTGCGGGCCACGAGGCCGAAGACATGCTGGGCACGCTCGACCGCTGGACCCGGTTCCCGGTGCCGCCGTCGGTGGCGATGGACATCCGCGAGACGGTCGGCCGGTACGGGCGCCTGGTCATCGAGCGCAACGCCGACGACGAGCTCGTGCTGCGCTCCACCGACGCCCCCGTCCTCGCCGAGGTCGCGCGCAACAAGCGCATCCAGCCGCTGCTGGTCGGCCACCCGACGCCCGACACGTACCTGATCGACGCGTGGGCGCGCGGGCAGATCAAGCAGGAGCTGCTCAAGATCGGGTGGCCCGCCGAAGACCACGCCGGCTTCACCCCCGGCACGCCGCACGAGATCGACCTGCACGAAGACGGCTGGACGCTGCGGCCGTACCAGCGCAAAGCCGTCGACATCTTCACCGAGGGCGGCTCGGGCGTCGTCGTCCTGCCCTGTGGCGCGGGCAAGACGCTCGTGGGCGCCGCGGCCATGGCCGACACGAAGACCACGACGCTGATCCTGGTCACCAACACCGTCAGCGCCCGGCAGTGGCGCGACGAGCTGCTCAAGCGCACGTCGCTGACCCCCGAGGAGATCGGCGAGTACTCGGGGCAGGCCAAAGAGGTCAAGCCCGTCACGATCGCGACCTACCAGATCCTCACCGCGAAGCGGAAGGGTCAGTACGCCCACCTCGCACTGCTCGACGCGCTCGACTGGGGCCTGATCGTCTACGACGAGGTGCACCTGCTGCCCGCCCCGGTGTTCAAGCTGACCGCCGACCTGCAGGCGCGGCGACGCCTGGGCCTGACCGCGACGCTCGTGCGCGAAGACGGCCGTGAGGGCGATGTGTTCAGTCTCATCGGCCCCAAGCGGTTCGACGCGCCGTGGAAGGAGATCGAGGCCCAGGGCTTCATCTCGCCCGCTGTCTGCTACGAAGTGCGCGTGGATCTTCCGGCATCCGACCGTCTGGAGTACGCCGCCGCAGCCGACGACGAGCGGTACCGGCTGGCCGCGACCGCGCACGCGAAGATCGACGTCGTCCGCGATCTCGTCGCCCGGCACGCCGGCGAGCAGATCCTCGTGATCGGGCAGTACCTCGACCAGATCGAGGTGCTCTCCGACGCCCTCGGCGCCCCGCAGATCACCGGGGCGACGCCCGTCGACGAGCGCGAAGAGCTGTACGGCGCGTTCCGTGAGGGCCGCATTCCGGTGCTCGTCGTCTCGAAGGTCGCGAACTTCTCGATCGACCTGCCCGAGGCGTCCGTGGCGATCCAGGTGTCGGGGTCGTTCGGGTCACGGCAGGAGGAGGCGCAGCGCCTCGGGCGCCTGCTGCGTCCCAAGACGAGTGGGCACACCGCGAGCTTCTACACGCTCATCGCCCGCGACACCGTCGACCAGGACTTCGCGCAGAACCGCCAGCGGTTCCTCGCCGAGCAGGGCTACAGCTACACGATCCTCGACGCCGACGGGTTGCGCGCCGCCTGAGGCTCGGCGGCCGGCCGCAGCGCCTGAGGGCCCGCGGCCGGCTACGCCTGAGGGCCCACGGCCGACGGCTGCACCTGAGGCTCGGCGGCCGGCCGCAGTACGAGCGTGCGGGGCAGGCGCCGTCTGCGCAGCAGCCATTCCACCACGCCGGCGTAAGCGAGCACGACCACGGTCGACCACACGAAGCTCTCGATGCCGGGCGCCGACGCATTGATGTCGCTGAGCCCGAACAGCGCCAGCAGGAACGCCAGCAGGTTGTTGACCACGTGCAGGCCGATCGCGGCCTCGAGCCCGCCGGTGCGCCAGGTCAGCCACCCGGCGACGACGGCGAACACGCCCACGCTCAGTTGCCCGAGCGGGTCGTACAGGTGGCCCAGCACGAACAGCGGCACCGGCAGCAGGATCGCGAACAGCGGATGCTTGAGCCACCGGCCGATCGCCTGCTGCAGGTAGCCGCGGAAGATGTACTCCTCGGAGGCGCACTGCAGCGGCACGACGATGAGGATCACCAGCAGGCTCGCCAGGAAGAACGGATTGTCGGCCGGCTGCAGCACGGGAGCGTTCGTGTCGACGATCTCGCCGCTGGGCAGCAGCGCCGACAGCGCCGTGAGCACCAGGGCCACGACGGCCGCCGCGGCCGTGCACAGCAGCATCCACCCCCAGCGCAGCCGCCCCGCTGCGGACGAGAGCAGCCCGATACGGCGACCGTTGACGATGAGGGATGCCAGGACGTAGGCCGGCCACATCAGCACGATCGTGCCCAGCAGCAGCGCGAGCATGAGCGGATCGGCCAGGTCGAAGCGCACGTCGACGCCCAGCGAAAGCAGCCAGTCACCCGCGGCGGGTACCGCGAGGGCAGCCAGGAGCATGACGACGAAGATGACGGCCAGGAACGCGGCGTAGATCGCGATGCCCAGCACGCCGACCACGAGCGGGGTCCACCATCCCGACCGGCGCCGCGCGAACACGAGCCGGTGGAACGCCAGACCGCCCGCCGTGGCGTCGTCGGGCAGCGGGCGCGGTGCGGCCAGGTGCGGTGCGGCCGGGTGCGGTGCGGCCGGGTGCCAGGGCGCCGCCGGGTACGGCTGTCC
>JAEXHA010000053.1 GCA_023450335.1 Actinomycetes bacterium
CCACAGGGCGGGGTTCAGCTGTGACAGCCGCACCGCCGAGGCCGGTCGCGAGTACACGCTGCGGCAGAGGGGATCGACCAGACGGCGCACGAGCGTGGCGCCGCAGCGTTCGGCGACGAGTTCGGCCAGCGACGGCTCGGGGCCGCTCGGCGCGGGCTTCGAACGCTCGGCGGCCGCGCGGGCTGCGGCATCGGGTCCGATGATGCGCACGACGTCGTCGGCGAGCGGATCGGCCGGGATGCCGAGCACGGTCCGCCGCGGCAGCGGCGCGTGCTGCACACCGCGGTCACCGGCCGCGTCGCGGAAGGCGAGGTGGGCTCCGTCGGCACCCGGCATGACCGTGCGCAGCTCGGGCGCGACGTCGGCGATCAGCTCGGTGACGCCGGTGGTGCGCGTCGCGAACGACTCGGCGCCCACGTCGATCATGAGCCCGCCCAGATCGGCGCTGCGCAGCATGCCGCCGGTGACATCGTCCGCCTCGAGCAACTCGACCGACAGGCCGGCACGCGCGGCGTCGTGGGCGATGACGAGCCCCGCGATACCGCCGCCGACGACGACGAGATCGCGTACGGTCACGGCTGTCGCCACTCGTGCACGGTGCGCACCACGGCGGTCAGAGCGTCGGGATCGGTCTCCATCGGCACGCCGTGGCCGAGGTTGAACACGTGGGCCCGGGCGGCACGGCCGGCCTCGAGCACGCGGTGCACGGCGGCGGTGCGCACCGCCTCGGACGCGAACAGCATCGCGGGATCCAGGTTCCCCTGCACGGTGAGGTCGCGCCCGGCACGGCGGTGGGCCTCATCGAGTGGCACGCGGTAGTCGACGCCCAACGCGTCGACATCGATCGACGCCATGTCGGCGAGCACTTCGCCGGCGCCCACCCCGAAGTGGACGAGCGGGATGCGCGGGACGCCCGCCGGCACCGGCAGCGCGCGCACGTGCGACAGCGCGGCCGCCGACGCCGGCAGGACCGTCGCACGGTAGTCGTCGGGGGCGACGCCGCCGGCCCACGAGTCGAAGAGCTGCCCGGCGCTGGCTCCGGCATCCACCTGCAGCGCCAGGAAGCGCCCGGTGACCTCGGCGAGCCACATCGTGAGGTCGTGCCACGCGGCGGGGTCTTCGTGGATCATGCGGCGCGCGGCGAGGTGGTCCCGCGAGGGACCGCCCTCGATGAGGTAGGCGGCCAGGGTGAACGGCGCGCCGGCGAAGCCGATCAGCGGCAGCGGCTCGCCGCGGTCGGCCGACAGCTCGGCGAGCATCGCGGTGGTGCGGGTCACCGCCTCGATGATCGGGCCGCCGCGCTCGGTGACCAGGGCCGGATCGATGCGCACGGTGTCGGCGATCTCGCGCGCCGTGCTCAGCGGCCGGGCGAACACCGGACCGCGGCCGGCGGCGATCTCGACGTCGATGCCCAGCAGCTTCAGCGGCACGATGATGTCGCTGAAGAAGATGGCCGCGTCGACGCCGTGCCGGCGCACCGGCTGCATCGTGATCTCGCTGGCGGCCGCCGGGTCGAGGCACGCGTCGAGCATGCTGCCCTGCGCGCGCAGCGCCCGGTACTCGGGCAGCGACCGGCCGGCCTGGCGCATGAACCACACGGGGGTCACGTCGGGTCGTTCGCCGAGCAGCGCCCGGACGAGGCGCGACGCGCTGGTGCCGTGGACGGAGAGGGGGTGGGTGGATGCCGGGATGATGACGCTCCTGGGATCGGTTAATCGTTATACTAGCCGGGATCCCAGGAGGTTCCGAACGGTGCTCGTCTGCCTGACCGCGCATCAGCGCACCACTCCGCTCGACGCCCTCGAACGGCTGTCCCTCATCGGCGACGACCTCGCGCCGCGACTGCGCGATGCGCACGAATCGATCCGCGGCGCCGTCGTGCTGTCGACCTGCAACCGCTTCGAGGCCTACTTCGACCTGGCCGACGACCCCGAGCTGCCCTCTCCGATTCCGGCGATGGATGCCGCGATGGAGCAGCTGTCGGATCTGGCGGGCCTCCCCTACCGCGCCGTGCGCGACACCGTCGACTTCGCGCATGGAAACCGCGTCGCCCACCACCTGTTCGCCGTGGCGTCGGGGCTGGACTCGGTCGCCGTGGGTGAGGAGGAGATCTCGGGTCAGGTGGGTCGGGCCCTCACCGCCGCGCGTGATCAGGGGCTGACGACCGCGTCGCTCGAGCACCTGTTCCAGCGGGCCGCCGAGACCTCGCGTGCCGTCAAGAACGGCACGCAGCTGACCGAGTCGGGCCGTTCGCTCGTCCGGCTGGCCGTCGACCTGGTGTCCTCACGCGTGGAGTGGGCGACCGCCCGCGTGCTGCTCGTCGGCACGGGCCGCTACGCCGCCGCCGCGCTCGCGGCTCTGCGCAGCGCGGGCGCGACCGACATCCGCGTGCACTCGCGTTCGGGCCGCAAGCGCTTCGCGCAGCAGGAGCACCTCACCGTCGTCTCCGTCGACGACTACGCCGCCGAGGCGGCCGCGGCCGACCTCATCGTCACGTGCACCGCGGTGACCGACCGCTTCGTGCTCGAGTCCGACGCGCACGCCGGCGCCCGCGGCATCCACCCGGGCACCCAGATCATCATCGACCTGGGCATGCCCCGCAACGTCGACCCGCGCATCGCCGAGCTCGACGGCGTCGAACTGCTCGACCTCGACACGATCCGCGTGCACGCACCCGTCGATGAGACCGCCACGATCGGGCAGGCGCGCGAGATCGTCGCCGCCTCGGCCCGCCGTCACGCCGCCGCCCGCCGCGTGCACGAAGTCTCGGGCGAGGTCGTGCATCTGCGCCGGTTCGTGCAGCGTCTGGTCGACGACGAGCTGACCCGCAACCGCCGTGCCGGGGCGCCGCCCGAGGTCGAGAGCGCGCTGCGGCACCTTTCGGGCGTGCTCGTGCACCACCTGATCGCCCAGGGCCACACCCTCGCCGCGGGCGGCGCGGGCACCGCGTGGGCCGACGCCGTGCGCACCGTGTTCCCCGACCTGCCCGCCGACCCCGACGCGGCGCCATGAGCCGGGTCACGCTAAAGGACATCGCCGAACGCGCGGGCGTCTCGACGGCGGCGACCAGCCAGGCCCTCAACGACCGCGGCAACCTGCGGCCCGAGACGCGCGACCGCATCAAGGCCGTCGCCGCCGAGCTCGGGTACATCCCCAACAAGGTCGCCACCGCGCTGCGCCGCGGCAGCGCGATGTCGATCGGGTTCGTCATGTCCGACGATTCCGACGACGAGAACGCACGGCGCTGGGCGTTGCAGCACACGCGCCAGCTCAACGCGCTCGTGCGCGCATCGGCCGCACACGACTTCACCGTCACCGTCCTCCCGCAGTCGCGGCCCGACCTGGTCGGCGGCGCACACGTCGACCTGCTCTACGTGCCCGACGGGCAGGGCAGCCACGAGATGCTGCGGGCCGCTGTCGCACGGGGCATCGCGATCGTCGCCGACGACCTGTACGTCGACACCGCGCGGGGTATCAGCATCCGCACCGGATACGACTCGGCGGTGCGGGCGGGGCTCGAGCTGCTGGCCGAGGGCGGCGCCGAGCGCGTCGCTTTCCTGGTGGACGAGGGCAGTCATCCGCGCGACGAGATCGGCCGAACCGCGTTTCAGAGCTGGACCACCGTGCGCGGCAAGACACCGCTGGTGGCCACCGTCGATGCGGGCCGGCGCACGCTGGCGCGCACCGTGCGCGAGGTGCTCGACGGCGGCGCGGACGCGATCTTCGCGTTCTGCGAAGAGGGCCCCGAGATCTACCTGCAGCTCGAGTCGCGCGACCTGGTGATCCCACGCGATGTGCAGCTGGTGGCCCTGTGCACGACCGAGTGCGCGCTCAACGACCGGCTCGGCGTGACGCACGTGTGCGTGCACCCCGAGCTCGCCGGCGAAGCCATGTTCACGGCGCTGCCCCGCCTCGACGGCGCGGACGGTCCGGTCGTCGTCGACCTCCCGTGGGAGCTCGTCCGCGGTTCGACGACCCGCTGACTCGCGCCCTTACTCGAACGAGCCGTAGACCTCGAGCGTGTTGGCGGCCAGCTGCGCGCACAGGTCGTCGACCTCGATGCCGAGTTCGGCGGCCATGAACCGCACCGTCACCGGGATCAGGTAGGGCGCGTTCGGCCGCCCACGGTGCGGGGTCGGGGTGAGAAACGGCGCGTCGGTCTCGACGAGGATCCGCTCGCGCGGCGTCACCGCCAGCGCATCGCGCAGATTCTGCGCGTTCTTGAACGTCAGGTTGCCGGCGAAGCTCAGCCAGTAGCCGCGTTCGGCGCTGTAGCGGGCCATGTCGGCGTCGCCCGAGAAGCAGTGGAACACGGTGCGCTCCGGCGCCCCGACCCGCTCGAGGGTCTCGAGCACGGCCTCGTGCGCGTCGCGGTCGTGGATCTGCATGGCGATGCCGTGCTTCTTCGCCAGGGCGATGTGGGCCTCGAACGCTGCGAACTGGGCGGGGCGGCCGTCCTCATCGGTGCGGAAGAAGTCGAGCCCGGTCTCCCCGATCGCGCGCACGCGCGGCTGCGCGGCCAGTTCGTCGATGACGGCGATGGCCTCGTCCAGGCCGCCGTCGGCCGCGTAGGCGGGCGCCTCGTTGGGGTGGATGGCCACGGCCGCGAGCACGCGCGGGTGGGAGGCCGCGGCGTCGGCCGACCAGCGGCTGGACTCGATGTCGCCGCCGGCCTGCACGACGCCGATGACGCCGACCGCCGCCGCGCGCTCGAGCTGGTCGTCGAGGGTGCGCGGCTGATCACCGTCGGAGATCTCGAGGTGCGCATGGTTGTCGTACACCGGCACGGCGAGCGGCTCGGGCGCCGCCGGCCACCGCACATCACGGCTGCCGTCGTTGTAGCGCTCGCGGATGTAGCCGCTCGGGTCGGTCATATCCGGTCTACTGCTCGACGCGGGGGAACAGCGGCGCGAGCGCGGTCACGGTCGTGTCGGGAACGAGCTGACCCCATCGCCCGGCATCGCGGATCGGCTGGTCTACGAGCTGCCCGTCCTGCCCGAGTGCGTCCCACAGGGTGGCGGTGGCCGCGGGCATGATCGGCGAGAGCAGCACCGCGAGGGCGCGCAGGCTCTCGGCGGCGGTGTACAGCACCGTGCCCAGGCGCGCGCGCTGTGCCTCCACCTTGGCCAGTGCCCACGGCTCGGTCTCGGTGATGTAGCCGTTCGCGGCGTCGACGATCGTCCAGATCGCGTCGATGGCCTCGTCGGGCCGGAATTCGGTCATGGCCCGGTCGGCCGCCACAGCGGCATCCGCGACTGTCTGCTGGATCTTGCGATCGAGTTCGGTGTATTCGTCCGGCGCCGGCACGACGCCGTCGAAGTAGCGGCCGATCATCGCGATGGTGCGGGATGCCAGGTTGCCGAAGCCGTTGGCCAGCTCGGCCTGGTAACGGGCCGCGAGGTCCTCCCACGAGAACGAGCCGTCCTGCCCGAAGGCGATGGCCGAGAGGAAGTAGAAGCGGTAGGCGTCCGAGCCGAACACGTCGGTGATCTCGGTGGGCGCGATGCCGGTGAGCTTGGACTTCGACATCTTCTCGCCGCCCACCAGCAGCCAGCCGTGGGCGAACACGCCGCGGGGCACGTCGAGACCGGCGGCCATGAGCATGGCGGGCCAGATCACCGCGTGGAAGCGCAGGATGTCCTTGCCGACGACGTGGTACGCGGGCCAGCGCCGTGCGAAGTTCTCCTCGTCCTGCCCGTAGCCGACGGCGGTCGCGTAGTTGAGCAGCGCGTCGACCCACACGTAGATGACGTGCGAGGAGTCCCACGGCAGCGGGATGCCCCAGTCGAACGTGGACCGCGAGATCGACAGGTCCTTCAGTCCGCTGCGCACGAACGAGATGACCTCGTTGCGCGCCGACGAGGGCCGCACGAAGTCGGGCTCGGACTTGTAGAGCTCCAGCAGCCGCTCCTGGAACTCGCTGAGCTTGAAGAAGTAGTTCTTCTCCTGCAGGAGCTCCAGCGGCTTGGAGTGGATCGCGCAGACCTTCAGGCCCTCGAACGGGCCGGTGCCGTCGACGATCTCGGAGTCGGGCTTGAACTCTTCACACCCCACGCAGTACAGCGCCTCGTACTCGCCGGCGTAGATGTAGCCGGCGTCGTAGAGCCGCTGGAAGAAGACCTGCACGCTCTTCTCGTGGCGCTCCTGCGTCGTGCGGATGAAGTCGTCGTTGGCGACGTCGAGAGTCTTCAGCAGCGGGAACCACGACTCGGTGACGAGCTTGTCGACCCACTCCTGCGGGGTGACCCCGTTGGCGGCTGCCGCGCGCAGCATCTTCTGGCCGTGCTCGTCGGTGCCGGTGAGCATCCAGGTGTCGTCCCCCGACTGCCGGTGCCAGCGCGCGAGCGCGTCGACGGCGACCGTCGTGTACCCGTGGCCGATGTGCGGAACGTCGGAGGGGTAGTAGATCGGGGTCGTGATGTAGAAACTGCCGGTGGTCACCCGTCGATTCTAGGCGGGCCCAGCCCCGTGTCCGCCCCGTGTGACGCCTGCTCCCGGGCGTTGCGGCGTCCGGGCTCACGCCGGCGTGGACTCAGGTGCTCTCCCGCACGACGAGCGCGGTCGGCAGCACCACCGAGTCGGGGCGCTCGCCGCGGATCACATCCAGCAGCATGTCGACCATCAGCGTGCTGATCTGGCTCCACGGCTGGCGCATCGTCGTCAACTGCGGCTCGGTGGTCTCGGCCAGCCCCGAGTCGTCGAACCCGGCGACGGCGACGTCCTCGGGTACCCGCTTGCCCGCGCGCCGCAGCGCCGACACCGCGCCTGCGGCCATGACATCCGACGCGGCGAAGACGGCATCGATGTCGGCGTCGCGCTCCAGCAGCGTCATCATCGCCGCCGCGCCCGCCTCGCTCGAGTAGACGTCCTGCACGACCAGGTCGGGGTCGAATCGGTCGCCCATCTCGGTACGGAACCCGACGAGCCGGTGCCGGCCACCGGGGGTGTCGTTGGGACCGGTGATCACCGCGATGCGGCGGTACCCGCGGCCGATGAGATAGCGGGTCATCTCCCGTGCCGACGCCTCCTCGTTGACCGAGACCGTCGGCACCGCGACCGGCTCGCCCAGCGGCACACCCGTGCACACCGTCGGCACGCCGGCCGCGATCAGCGATGCCAGCAGGGGGTTCGACTCGTGCGACGAGATCAGCAGCACACCGTCGACGTGACCGGCCCGCACGTAGTTCTCGACGTTCGCGCGTTCGAGCGGGGTGTCGGCCACCAGCAGCACGAGGGTCATGCGCCGCTGCGCCAGCGCCTCGGTGGCGCCGCGCAGCAGCAGCGCGAAGGTGGGGTCGTTGAACAGCAGATGCTGCGGCTCGGTCAGCAGGAACGCCACGGAGTTGGCCCGACCGGTCGCGAGGCTCCGCGCGGCGTGACTCACCGTGTATCCGGTGGTGCGGATCGCCTCTTCGACCGCGGTCCGCGCCTCGGGCGAGACCCAGTGTCCGCCGTTGATGACGCGCGAGACCGTGCCGTGCGAGACGCCGGCGACGGCGGCCACATCGCGGATCGTCGGCCGGCGCGTGCTTGCTGGGGGTGCCACGCGCCGACTCTATCGCGCACCCGCTGTCGAGCGCGGCAGTGACTCCGCGTATGACACGCGGCGCTGTGACCGGTCACAGTTCGGTAACGACGCCGTGCGGACTTCGCGAACGCCGCCTAGACTGTGACGACACCCTGGGACCGGTCACAGGTGCAGTTCGCACTGGTGCGATCGCGTCCGCGAAGAACGAGGAGAAGGACAATGAGCTCCCCGCGCTGGCCCGACCTGGATGCGATCGCCTACGGCGGTGATTACACCCCTGAGCAATGGCCGCGTGAGGTCTGGCATGAAGACGTCGCCCTCATGCGTGAGGCCGGGGCCAACCTCGTCAGCATCGGCATCTTCGCGTGGGGCCTGCTCGAGGTCCGCGAGGGCGAGTTCGACTTCGCCTGGCTCGACGAGGTCATCGCACTTCTTCACGAGAACGGCATCAAGGTCGACCTGGGCACGCCCACCGCCTCTCCCCCGGCCTGGTTCTTCGCGAACCACCCCGACGCCCGTGTCGTCACCCGCGACGGCGTGACCCTCGGCTTCGGCGCCCGCGGCATGGCCTCCCATTCCGCGCCCGCCTACCGCGAGGCCGCCGTGCGCATCGCCACCGCGCTCGCGCAGCGCTACGGCGACCACCCTGCCGTCGTGCTCTGGCACGTGCACAACGAGTTCGGGGTGCCCGTCGGCGAGGACTACTCCCCCCACGCCGTCCGCGAATGGCGCCTCTGGCTGCAGCAGCGCTACGGCACCCTCGACGCCCTCAACGCCGCCTGGGGCACCGCCTTCTGGGGCCAGCACTACGGCGAGTGGGAGCACATCGGTGCGCCGGCCGCCGCGCCCAGTGTCGTCAACCCTGCGCAGCGCCTCGACTTCGCCCGGTTCACCGACCACCAGCTGCGTGAGTGCTTCATCGCCGAGCGTGATGCGATCCGCGCACACAGCGACCGGCCCATCACGACGAACTTCATGGCGAACCAGCACAGCGGCTGCGATCTGTGGGCCTGGGCCCGCGAAGTCGACATCGTCTCGGACGACCACTACCTGTGGGCAGCCGACGAAGAGGGTGAGATCGGCCTGGCCATCGCCGCGGACCTCACCCGCTCGGTGGGCGGTGGAAACCCGTGGATCCTCATGGAGCACTCCACCTCGGCCGTCAACTGGCAGCCCCGCAACGTCGCCAAGCGCCCGGGCGAGATGGCCCGCAACTCGCTGTCGCACCTGGGGCGCGGCGCCGACGGCATTCTCTTCTTCCAATGGCGCGCCGGCCGCAGCGGCGCCGAGAAGTTCCACTCGGCGATGGTGCCCCACGCCGGCACCGACTCGCGCGTGTTCCGCGAGGTCACCGACCTCGGCGCGAAGCTCGCGCAGCTGGGCGAGGTTCGCGGGTCGCGGGTGGATGCCGATGTCGCCATCCTGTGGGACTTCGAGTCGTTCTGGGCGCAGGATCTCGAATGGCGCCCCAGCGAAGACCTCAGCCACGCCGAGCGCATCCGTGCGTATTACGAGCGGCTCTGGCGCGACGGCATCACGGTCGACTTCGCCCTGCCGGGTCACGACCTGTCCGGGTACAAGCTCGTGATCGCCCCCGCGCAGTACCTGCTGCGGACGGTCGACGCCGACAACCTCAACCGTTATGTCGAAGGCGGCGGCACGCTGGTGGTCTCCTACTTCTCCGGCGTCGTCGACGAGAACGATGCGGTGCACCCGGGCGGCTTCGCCGCGCCCCTGACGCCGTCGATCGGCATCCGCGTCGAAGAGCACCTTCCGCTGCGTGAGGGGGTCGTCGCCGCGGTCGACTTCGACGGACGCCGGATCGACGCGGACGTCTGGCAGGAGGACCTCGTCCTCGCCGGTGCCGATGTGCGCGGCCGGTACCTCAGCGGGCCCGCCGCCGGCGCCCCGGCCATCACGCGCCACACGCACGGCGCCGGCCACGGCTGGTACGTCAGCACCCGTCCGGATGCCGCAGGCCTGACCGCGATCATGGCCGAGGTGTACCTCGATGCCGGCCTCGCGCCGGCCGGTGTGCCGGCCGGCGTCGAGACGGTGCGCCGCCGCGGCGCCGAGGCCGATTACCTCGTCGCGATCAACCACGGAACCGAGACCGTTTCGTTGTCTGTCACGGGCACCGATCTGCTGACGCAGACCGCTGCCGACGGCATGCTGGAACTGGCGGGCGGCGACGTCGCCGTCATCCGCTCGCCGCACACAGCCGGAGAGGGAGGTTCGCACTGACGCTCCCCCTCACCACCCCGTGCTCAGGCTGAGCCTGCGCACACCGCACTGAGAAAACCGGTTGCGCCCGCCCGGCGCAGCCACCACCATCGGTCGTAAGGGCGCGACCTCATTTCGAGGCCCGCAGGATCGACCACCCTATGGAAGGAAAATCCATGCGCAAGATGGCAATCGGCATCGCCGCGCTCGCGGCGTCCAGCCTTCTGCTCGCCGGCTGCGCCGGCGGCGGCTCCGAGGCTCCGGAAGAGCCGGACGAGCCGATCGACGCGAGCGGCGTCACGCTCACCGTCTGGACCGACGAGAACCGCAAGCCCGCCATCGAGGCCGCCGCCGCGGCCTTCGAGGAGGAGACCGGCGCCACGATCGAGCTCGTCCAGAAGAACTTCGAGGACATCCGCGTCGACTTCACCAACCAGGTCCCCACCGGTGAGGGCCCCGACATCACGATCGGCGCCCACGACTGGCTCGGCGGGCTCGTGCAGGCCGGTGTCGTCTCGACCCTCGACTTGGGCGAGAAGGCCGATCAGTTCGAGCAGGTCGCGCTCGACGCGATGACCTACGACGGCCAGCTCTACGCGCTGCCGTACTCGCTCGAGACGATCGCGCTCATCCAGAACACCGACCTGGTCGGCGAGGACGCCCCGGCGACCTGGGATGACATGATCGCCGCGGCCGACGAGGCCGGGGCCGAGCGAGCGATCGCGATCAACACCGCGGGCCAGACCGGTGACGCGTACACGATGTACGGCTTCCAGACGTCGTTCGGCGCGCCCGTGTTCGTCCAGGACGAGTCCGGCTCGTACACGACCGAGGTCGGCATGGGCGGCGAGGCCGGCGAGGCGTTCGCCACCTGGCTCGGCGAGAACGGCGAGACCGGCACCGGTGATATCTCGACCACGATCGACTACGACATCAACAACGAGCTGTTCGCGTCCGGCAAGGCCGCCTACACGGTGCAGGGCCCGTGGGCTATCGAGGCGCTGACCGCTCAGGGTGTCAACATCAAGGTCAACCCGATCCCGTCGGCCGGCGGCGAGACTGCGTCGCCGTTCGTCGGCGTGCAGGGCTTCTACCTGAGCGCCGAGAGCGCCGAGCCGCTCATCGCGCAGGAGTTCCTCGTGAACTACCTCGCCACCGAAGAGGCCCAGCGGGCCCTCTACGACGCCGACCCGCGCATCCCCGCGTGGACCGCCGTCGCCGAGAAGGTCTCGTCCGACCCGGTGATCGCCGGCTTCCTGGCCTCGTCGCAGAACGGCGTGCCGATGCCCTCGATCCCCGAGATGGGTCAGGTGTGGGACCTCTGGAACGCTGCCCAGGTGCAGATCATCAAGGGCGCCGACCCCGCAGGGACGTGGAACCAGATGATCACCGACCTCGAGGCCGCGATCGGCTGATCCCGCTCCGGGGGTGGGTGCTCCGGCATCCACCCCCGGATCTCACCTGAGCTGAAGGAGATGACATGACGGTTCCGCAGGGAACGCTCGCCCCGCCGCCGGATGCCACCGCGCCACCGGCGCGCCCGGAACCGCACGGTCGCCGTTGGGAGGGCCTGGGCTGGGGCTTCCTCGTGAAGCTGCTGATCATGGCCGTGATCAACGCCTTCGGCCTGATGGGCATCATCGCCGCGTTCCGCGCGGAGTCGTGGCTCATCTTCAGCGTCGCGGTGATCCTGCTGGTCGCCGCCGACATCATCTACTTCACCAAGCGCGCGCTGCCGCTGAAGTACCTGCTGCCGGGTCTGACGTTCCTGCTCGTGTTCCAGGTGTTCATCTTCGGCTACACCGCCTACATCGCCTTCACGAACTACGGCGCCGGCCACGTCGGCTCGCAGGAGCAGGCGGTCAACGCCGCGCTCAGCCAGGGCGAGCGCCGCGTCGACGGGTCGCCGACGTATCCGCTCGCCGTCGTCGAACAGGGCGGCACCCTCGGCTTCGCCATCAACGACGAGGGCCGGCTCATGGTCGGGTCGGCCGAGCAGCCGCTCGAAGACGTCGGCCGCGCCGGCAGCGGCGCCCCCACCGAGGTGCCGGGCTGGAACGTCCTGCCCCGCAACGCGCTGATCCAGATGCAGCAAGAGGTCGTGGCCCTGCGGGTGCCGATCTCCGACGATCCGAACGACGGGTCGATCCGCACGCGCGAGGGCACCACCGGCGCCGTGTATCTGTCGACGATGGTGTGGGATGCCGAAGCGCAGACGATCACCGACACCACCACCGGCACGGTCTACCATGCCACCGACGCCGGGCGGTTCACCTCCGACGACGGTCAGAGCCTGGCGACGGGGTGGACGGTCAACGTCGGGTTCGCCAATTTCGCCCGCCTGTTCACCGACCCCGCACTGTTCCAGCCGCTGGCGATGGTCACGCTGTGGACCTTCGTCTGGGCGATCCTCTCGGTGCTGCTCCCGTTCGCGATGGGTCTGGTCTTCGCGATCATCTTCAACGACCCGAGGGTGAAGGGCCGCAAGATCCTGCGGACGCTGTTCATCCTCCCGTATGCCTTCCCCGCGTTCATGTCGGCGCTGCTGTTCCGAGGGATGTTCAACGCCGAGTTCGGCGTGATCAATGAGCTGTTCTTCGGCGGCGCCAGCATCGACTGGCTCGGCGATCCGTGGCTGGCCCGCGGCGCGGTGCTGTTCGTCAACGTCTGGCTGACCTACCCCTACTTCTTCCTGGTGTGCACCGGTGCGATCCAGGCGCTGCCCTCGGATGCGCTCGAAGCGGCATCCATCGACGGCGCCGGCAGGTTCCGGCAGCTGCGCTCGATCATCCTGCCGCTGGTGCTGGTGTCGACCGCGCCGCTGATGATCTCGTCGTTCGCGTTCGCGTTCAACAACTTCACCGTGATCTACATGTTCAACGACGGCGGCCCCGCCATACCCGGCGCGCCCTACGCACTCGGGGCCACCGACATCCTCATCTCGGCGATCTATGACATCTCCGGCGTCTCGGGCGGCAGGGCCGACTACGGCCTGGCCAGCGCCCTGTCGATCCTGGTGTTCATCGTCGTCGGCCTCATCTCCGCGCTGGCGTTCCGCCAGACCAAGAAGCTCGAGGAGTACCAATGATGTCCGCTCCCGCACAGCCTGTCACCGCCACCGTGCCGCGCGGCGCGGCCGCCCCCGGCCGCAGCGGCGCCCGCCGCAAGCGCTGGCTTCTCGAGGTCGGTTGGAAGTACCTGGTCGCCCTCGTCATCCTGTTCTACGCGATCTTCCCGCTCGTGTACGTGCTCTCGGCGTCGTTCAACCCGAGCGGCAGCCTCGCCGCCAGCAACGCCTTGTTCAGCGCATTCGACCTCGCCAACTACGCCGACCTGGGCGGCACGGCGTACTGGACCTGGTACGGCAACACGCTGCTGGTCGGCGGCGTCGCCGCGATCGGTGCGGTGTTCATGGGTGCTGCGGCCGCCTACGCGTTCTCGCGCTTCCGCTTCACGGGGCGCCGGGTGGGCCTTACCGCTCTGCTGATCATCCAGATGTTCCCGCAGGCGCTGGCGTTCGTCGCGATCTTCCTCATGCTGCTGGCGCTGGGTGAGGTCTACCCCGCGCTCGGACTCAACTCGAAGATCGCCCTGATCTGCGTGTACCTCGGCGGCGCGCTGGGCGTGAACACGTTCCTCATGTACGGCTTCTTCAACACGATCCCGATCGAGCTGGACGAGTCGGCGAAGATCGACGGCGCGACGCATGCCCAGGTGTTCTGGCGCATCATCATGCCGCTGGTCACCCCGATCCTCGCCGTGGTCGCCCTGCTCGCCTTCATCGCCGCCTTCGGCGATTACATCGTCGCCAAGATCGTGCTGGTGTCCGAGGACAACTGGACCCTCGCCGTCGGCATGTTCCAGTGGGTCTCGAACCAGCTGGCCAGCAACTGGGGACTGTTCGCCGCCGGCGCCGTGCTGGCGTCGATCCCGGTGCTCGCGCTGTTCCTGTCGCTGCAGCGCTACATCGTGGGCGGCCTGACGGCCGGGTCGGTCAAGGGCTGACGCTGCGAGCGGCCAGCGCCGCCTGATACAGCTCGCGCGACGAGCGGCCGGTGGCCTGGGCGACCTCGCCGGCGGCATCCTTCAAGCGGATGCCGTCGGCGACCAGTTGCAGCACCTGTGCGACCGCGTCCGGTGTCGACACCTCCCG
>JAEXHA010000047.1 GCA_023450335.1 Actinomycetes bacterium
CCCCCCCCCCCCCCCCCCCCCACTTCTGCATCCACCAGCCGCCGCGAACCCATCAAAGAACTCCGAGTTCCATAGCAACGCCGACCTGCACGGCTCATGTCGTGGACTCGGCGATGGTGGTCAGCGGCGGCCGAAGACGGCGTGCAGCAGCGGGACGACGCAGACGCACAGCATCGTCACGCCGAGCCAGGGGACCGGAGCGAGGAGCAGGGCGCCGCCGATCAGCATCCCGCCGAACAGCACCGCCGACACCGCGCGGAACGCGACCCGGATGATCCGGTCGAGCCGGGTCTCCAGGCTCGAGATGTCGAATCTCAGTGCGCCGGAGTCGAGCTTGTCCAGCGTCGTCTCCACGCGCCCGGGTAGTCGCCACAGGATGCCGGCGCTCGACACCGCCTGCGCGCCGAGGTCACGGACGGCTCCACCGCTCTGATCGCGGATGAGCTTCTCGGCGTACGGCTGCACCGGTTCCCAGATGTTGAAGTTCGGGTCGAGCCCGCTGCACATGCCCGACGTGAGCGAGACCGCTCGCAGCAGCAACAGCAGTTTCTCCGGGAGCTGCACCGGCAGTGAGCGCACGGTCTCGCCGAACTCGCGGCCGAAGTCTTCGAGTTCGCGCGGGTCCACGTCACGCAGCTCGTTGAAACCCATGCCGCCGAAACGCGCGAACAGCACGGCGAGCGCGCGCTCGAGCTCGGCGGTGCTCGACGACGGCAGCAGCACCTCGATCTGCTGCGCGGCCTTCACGAGGCCGTGACTATCGCGCGCCGCGACAGCGATCACCAGGGTGCGCAGCCCCGACCGGATGCCTTCGGGCACCTCGGCCATCATGCCGAAGTCGATGAACGTGAGTCGCCACTTGGGCCCGTCCGTGGCCTCGGGTAGGGGAGTGACGAAGATATTGCCGGGGTGCGGGTCGGCGTGCACAAACGAGTGTGTGAACACCTGGTCGAGCATCACCTCTGCGAAAACCTGCGCCACCTCGGCCGGGTCGATGCCAGAATCGTGCAGCGCCGCGATGTCGTTGATCTTGATCGCCGTGACGTCCTCGAGGGTGAGCACGCGGCGCGTGCTGCGCTCCCACACCACCTCGGGCGCGGCCACGCGCGGGTCATCGGCGACGTTCTCGGCAAAGCGCACGGCGCTTGAGGCCTCGTGCAGATAGTCGATCTCTTCATGACTTGTCTGGGCGAACTCCTCGACCAGCGCGGGCGCGTTCACGCGCGCAGCGACGACGCGCACACGCTGCACCCAGCGGCTGACGCGGCGCAGGGCGGCAAGGTCGACCGCAACGATCTCGTCGATGCCAGGTCGCTGCACCTTGACGATGACACTGTCGAGTCCGGTGTCGGCTGCATCCGCCGCCGTCAGCGTCGCGCGATGCGCCTGACCGAGGGATGCCGCGGCAACCGGAGCGGGGTCGAATGACGCGAAGGCGCGCTCCAATGGCATCCCGAGTTCTGCCTCTGCCGCAGCGCGGATGTCGTCGAATCGCTCGGCGGGCACTTCGTCTTGCAGCCCCGCGAGCTCGGCCGTGATCTCCGGCGGGAGCACATCGAGGCGTGACGACATGAACTGCCCGACCTTGATCATCAGCCCACCGAGGTCGACCGCGAGGGTGCGGAAGCGGCGCGCGAGGCGCACCATACGATCCGCCCTGCCCTCCTCCGCAATGCGAGCGAGGCCGATACGCGGCAGCACCAGCTCGAACCACCAGATCTGCGCGAACGCACGCGTCGCGAACCACATGATGCGCCGATAGCGCGCCTTGTGCGCGGGGGGTCTGGTCACGGCGGAACCCCCTATGGCGGTCGTCACCCTTCGGCGAGAATCGCGTACAGCTTACGCCGGGCGTCTTCGAGCACGGCGATGCCGTCTTCAACCTGTGCCGGACTGCCGGTACGGGCGAGCTGGGCGGCCGCGCTGGCCAGTTCCATCCCGGCCTTCGGCAGAGCTGTCATGTGACCGGGTGTGCGGGCGGACAGTCCGTCCCAAGGGGCAGGCTTGGTGGCGGCTTCTTCGGACGCGGCGATGCCGGCATCGGTGAGCGAGTAGGTCTTGCGGCCGCCCTGCTCTTCGGCGCTGATCAGACCTTCGTCAGCGAGCAGCTGCAGGGTCGGGTAGACCGAACCGGCGCTGGGCTTCCAGGCTCCGCCCGAACGCTCGCTGATCTCGGCGATGATCTGGTAGCCGTGCATGGGCTGCTCCGCGAGGAGCGAGATTACGGCCGCGCGGACATCACCCCGAGCCATGCGCGAGGGGCCGCCCGTGCGCTGCTCGAAGCCCGAGCGCAGCTGCTCGACGGCCTCCCACACGCCGGCGAGGGGATTGCCCGCACCGCTGCTTGCTCCGAAGTTGAATCCGCCTGAGGGGAATGAGCCGTTCATGGTGACCTCCGAGTCTCGAACGATAGTTAACGATATGTCGGTAGGTGTCGTTAGGCAAGGCATTCGCCGAGGGCGGGCGAGGTCGGGTTCACGGCGCCGGGTTCTCGGCGTCGTACGCGCGGAAGCGCGGGGCCAGCCGCACGAGGAACAGCACGAGGCCGATGATGACGAACCCGCCCAGCAGCGGCGGGAACCACAGCGCGGTGAAGGTCGCGAGGGTGCCGGCGTACAGCGCGCCCACGCGCGGGCCGCCGGCGACCACGACGATGAAGATGCCCTGCAGGCGCCCGCGGATCGCGTCGGGTACGGCCGACTGCATCATGGTGCTGCGGAAGATCGAGCTGATGTTGTCGGCGGCGCCCGACCCCGCCAGGGCGACGCACGCTGCGACGAGCATGACGATGTTGGCCGAGGTCTCGTCGACGACGCCGGGCGCGAACAGCCCGAACGCCGCCAGCAGCAGCACCAGGCCGAACGCCGCGATCGAGACTCCGTAGGCGATGATCGCGCGTTCGATGCCGCGGCCATGCCAGCGGTAGCGGGCGACGGGCCCCGACAGCAGGCTCGAGAAGAACGCCCCGACGGCGATCGCCGCGGTCAGCACGCCGGTGGTGATGGCGCCGCCGCCCAGCAGCAGCGCCCCGATCGCCGGGAACAGAGCGAGGGGCTGCCCGAACGTCATCGCGACGATGTCGAGGATGTACTGCATGCGGATGTTGCCCGCGCGCCGCAAGAACCGCCACCCGTCGACGAGCGAGGCGAGCCCAGGGCGCACGATCTCACCCTCAGGCTTGATCGCCGGCAGGGTCCACAGCCCGAGGAACAGTGCCGACATCAGCACGAGGTCGATCGTGTACGTCCAGCCATACCCGGTGAAGGCGACCAGCACGCCCGCAGCCGCTGGGCCGATCGAGACCATGATGCCCATCGTGATGCCGCCCAGCGCCGATGCGGCCGGCAGCAGCGCGGCTGGGATCAGCCGCGGGACGATCGCCTGCCGCGCCGCCATGACGACCGAGTTCGCCGACGAGTTCACCACGGCGATCACGTACAGCCACGCCACCGATTCGGCGCCGGTCCAGGTCAGCACCATGAGGACCGCGGTCGAGGCGAACGTCACGCTCGCTGCGACGAGCGCCACCCGGCGCCGGTCGAATGCGTCGGCGAGCATGCCGCCATACAGCCCCGCGAAGATCATCGGTACGAGCCCGGCGAATGCGATCATCGACACGGCGAAGGTGGATGCCGTGAGTTCGAACATGTGGAGCATGATCGCGACGAAGGTGAGCTGTCCGCCGAGGCCGGCGAGCGTGGACCCGATCCACATCCGGGCAAAGGCCGGGCTGGTGGTCAGCGGACTGATGTCGAGGAAATGATCGCGCCGCAGACCCCGTCGCCGGGCGGTCATGCCTCGACCTCGACGCGCTTGATGCGCGAGGAGTGGCCGCGAAGGATCGTGATGTCGCGTTGCCGGACCGAGAAATGGTCGGCGAGCACGCGCACCACCGCGTCGTTGGCTGCGCCGTCGACGGCACGTTCGGGGACGAAGACGGTGAGCCCGTCGGCATCCGTTGTCACCAGCGGGCCCTTGCGACTGCCGGGCTTGACGCGGATCGTGTACTGCACAGACCGAGCCTATTGGCTGGTAGACTCTTGAGGTTGCCGTTTGATCGGCCGCGGATAAAGAGAGCCCACGCATCAGGCGTCGGGCGCCGCGCAACGACGAGAGAGGGGATCACCTATGGCATTGGAAGCAGACGTCAAGAAGGCGATCATCGAAGAGTATGCGACGCACCCCGGTGACACCGGATCCCCCGAGGTGCAGGTCGCGATGCTGACGCAGCGCATCAAGGACCTCACCGAGCACCTGAAGGAGCACAAGCACGACCACCACTCGCGTCGTGGGCTGTTCCTGCTCGTCGGTCAGCGCCGCCGCCTGCTGGGTTACCTGCAGGATGTCGACATCAACCGCTACCGCTCGCTCATCGAGCGTCTCGGTCTGCGTCGATAAGGCACCGCAACCAGCGTTCAATCGCTCAAAACTTCTGAGAAGGCCGCTCCACGGTGTGGGGCGGCCTTCGTCGTGTGCCCGCGGACTGGGTCATGATGTGGATGCCGGTGACTCGGCGTAGCCGAGAACGACGTGCGAGACGGGGTCGAGGCCGCTGAGGGTCACCCAGCCCTCGGCGAGGTACGCGGCATCCGTCCCCGGTTCGGGGACGTTCGGCAGGTCCTCGACCGCGAGTCGAAGGTGGTGCTCGCCACGCTCGCTCAAGGTCGTCTGCACGATGCCGAACGGTGCCAGCTCCGCTTCGCGGATCCCACGACTGGTCGGCGCATTCGGCACGTTGACGTTGATCACGGTGCCGCGGGGCCGCTCGAGCAGGAACGGGAGAAGGCCCAATGCGGCATCCGCCGCGGCATCCCAGTGGAACTGGTCGGGATGCATGCCGACATCGAGCGACACGGCTGCACCCCACGCGCCGTTGAGGCCCCCGGTGAGGGCGGCGCCCACCGTGCCCGAATGCAGGATCGCACGACCGACGTTCGCGCCGTGGTTCACGCCTGACAGCACCAGCTCGGCCGCCTCGCCGAACGCGCCGCGCGCGGCGATCAGGGCGATCAGCCCCGGTCCGCCGCGCACCGCAAAGCTCGGCACGCCGTCGAGGCCGGCCAACTCGCGACGCTCCACCGCGATGCGGCCATCCTCTTCGGCGGCGGCGATCGAGGCACTCGCGCCGCTGGATTGGCGCGCCGGAGCCGCCACGGTCACGTCGTATCCCGCGCCCACGGCGGCACGGGCGAGGGCATGCAGCCCCGGCGCGTCGATGCCGTCGTCGTTGGTCACCAGCACGCGGGTCATCGGTCGCCCTCCTCGCCGCGCGGTGATGCGCCTGCCGGCGGCGATTCATCCCCGTCATCCGGCTGCGCGAGGGCGGCCAGGCCGTCGGGACTGACCCGGCCGGTGTCGGGCTGCGGCATGTCGGTGTCGGTCTCATCGTCGAGCACGCGGACGGTCACCTCGTCGCGCAGTCGGGCGATCGCGTCCGGGTCGCCGGTGCCGAGCCCGTGCCGTGTCACGTTCAGAGCGCCGGCGGCCGCGGCCATCGTCACCGCCTCGCGCGGGCTCTCGCCCCCCGCGAGGCCCGCGGCGATCCCGGCGGTGAGCGAATCACCGGCGCCGCGGGTATCGGCCACCTCCAGGCGCGGGGGAGTGATCTCGAGGAACCCGTCCGCGTCGAGCAGCAGCAGCGGGTCGCTGGAGCGGGTGACGATCACGGTCTCGGCGCCGTGCGCGCGCAGGTGCCGCATCGTCCGCATGAGCGCGGGCACGGTCTCCTCGTCGAGCAGACCGTCCGCGTGCAGCTCGTCGTGGCTGACTTTCAGGACGGTCACGCCACCGGTCAGCGCCGCCGTCAGCCGCTCGCCCGCCAGGTCGACCACGACGCGGGCGCCCGCCTGGCCCAGGTCGGCGGCGAGGCGCCGGTAGGTGTCGGGGTCGAGCGCTGTGTCGCCCTGCGGGCCGCTGAGGATCACCAGTCCCGACGCGGCTCCCTCACGCAGCGTGGTGCTGAACAGCTCGTCGAGGTCGTGCCGGCCGAGGGGATCGCCGTCCGCCTCGGCGACGACCTCGCGCTGGCCGCTGCGCCGATCGTGGAGGTACGCGGCGCCGCGTCCTTCGCGCATCGGTCCGGCCACTGCCACCCCGTCCTGCTCGAGCAGGTGTCGTACCATCTCGCCGGTCTCGCCGGTCAGCACGCTGCACATCGTCACCGAGGCGCCGAGCCGCATGAGCATGCGCGCCTGCCAGACGCCCTGGCCCCCGGCATGCACGTGGATGTCGGGACCGCCCGGGTGTTCTTCGACGGTGACAGTCAGCACGGGCGAGGGGGCGAAGATCACGACGTCGCTCATGCCCGGCACGCTACGGGTGCCGCCGCCGTGATGCCAGGGGGTTGCGACACCGCGCGACCTCTGGCACACGCCGCAGCGGGCCGCCCCGGCGGCTACGATGATCGGCGCGATCCGGTGGGGTCGCTGCGGCGCCCTTCGCGTCGGGCCAGCTGCGGGTCGCTGAACAGCCACGCGGGGCGCGGCTCGATGAGGGGCCGGAACACTCGGCGCACCGGCTTCGTCGCCAGCCCCACGGCGATCAGCACCGACAGCACCGTCACAAGCGGCAGCCAGATCCAGGTCGGGTCGAGCCCGCGCAGCACGCCCGATTCGCGGAACGGGTACAGCACGAACGAGTGCAGCAGGTACACGTACATCGTGTACTGGCCGAAATGCGTCCACCGATGCCCGCCGCGGGGGATGAGGGCGAAGAACGCGATGCTCAGGATGAGGGCGATCGCCATGAGTGCCAAGCGCACCAGCCCGCTCCACCATGCTCCGCCGGCCAGGTCGACGTAGCTGTCGTCGTAGAACAGCCAGAGGCGCAGGTCGACGGCCTTCCACGTGTCCACGAAGAACCAGCACACCCAGCCCGCCACCGCGAAGGTGGCCACCGCCACCAGACGCACCCACCAGCGACGGCGACGCAGCAGATCGAACCGCTCGAGGACGCTGTGGTGCTTCAACCACCAGCCCAGCGTGAAGAACGGCAACAGGCCCAGGGTGCGCGACAGCGACAGGGTCGAGTCGATGTTGGGCAGGTAGCCGACGCTGATCGAGATGACCAGCGCCCACAGCAGCGGCCAGCGCAGCAGCGCGAGATAGGGCAGCACCAGACGGAAGATCGCGAGGGCCAGGAGGAACCACAGGGTCCACGACGGCTGGGTGAGGTTCGGGTTGGCCTGGCCCTCGACGAGGAACTTGGTGAGCGCCCAGAGTCCTTCGAAGATGATGTAGGGCACGACGATGTCGGTGAGCACGCGAGCCATCTGGCGCCGCGTCGGCGCATCCGACTTGGAGAAGTAGCCCGAGATGAGCGCGAAGGCGGGCATGTGGAACGCGTAGACGAGCAGATAGAGCCCCAGTGCGATCTCGGAATCATAGGTGAGGCGCTGTATCGCGTGACCCAGCACGACCAGCACGATGCAGCCGAAGCGCGCGTTGTCCCACAGTGGCACGCGCCGGCGGGTGGCGGTCGGGGCCGTACGGGGCTGTTTCGTGTCGTCCATGCTGCGGGCAACGCTACCCGCCGAAGCGGGGCGAGAAGTGTGGGGAATAGATCTCGCGCACCCGCGTTGAACGATGTATATTCAACTGCATGAATCAGGCAGCGTGCCTGGGAATCGGAAAGACACACGTGAGCGACAACACCACCGGCACCGCCCCGCAGGTGCAGTTCGGCCTCTTCACCGTCAGCGACATCACCACGGATCCCACGACCGGTCACACGCCCAGCGAGGCCGAGCGCATCCAGGCCACCGTCACGATGGCGCGCCACGCCGAAGCGGCCGGGCTTGATGTCTTCGCCATCGGCGAGCACCACAATCCGCCGTTCTGGTCGAGCTCGCCCACCACGACCCTCGCCTACATCGCCGCCCAGACCGAGCGGCTGCTGCTGTCGACGGCCACCACCCTGATCACCACGAACGACCCGGTCAAGATCGCCGAGGACTACGCGATGCTGCAGCACCTGTCGGGCGGCCGCATGGACCTCATGATGGGCCGCGGCAACACCGGACCGGTCTACCCCTGGTTCGGCAAGGACATCCGCCAGGGCCTCCCGCTGGCGATCGAGAACTACGCGCTGCTGCACAAGCTGTGGACCGAGGATGTCGTCGACTGGGAGGGCCAGTTCCGCACGCCGCTGCAGGGCTTCACTGCCACGCCCCGCCCGCTCGACGGCGTCGCGCCGTTCGTCTGGCACGGCTCGATCCGCACGCCTGAGATCGCCGAGCAGGCCGCGTATTACGGCGACGGATTCTTCGCCAACAACATCTTCTGGCCCGCCGAGCACTACCAGCGACTGATTGCGCTGTACCGGCAGCGCTGGGAGCACTACGGCCACGGCGCGCCTGAGACGGCGATCGTGGGCCTGGGCGGGCAGGCGTTCATGGCGAAGAAGTCGCAGGATGCCGTGGCGCAGTTCCGTCCGTACTTCGACAACGCCCCGGTGTACGGCCACGGGCCGTCGCTGGAGGACTTCACCGAGATGACGCCGCTGACGGTCGGTTCGCCACAGCAGGTCATCGACCGTTACGCCGGCATGCGCGAGCTGTTCGGTGACTATCAGCGCCAACTGTTCCTCATGGACCACGCCGGCCTGCCCTTGAAGACCGTGCTCGAGCAGATCGACTTCCTCGGCGAACAGGTCGTGCCGGTACTGCGCCGCGAGTTCGCGAAGGACCGGTCCGCGAATGTTCCCGATGGCCCGACCCACGCCGCACGCGTGCGCGCGGTCTACGGCGACGCCGAGCCGCGTCAGGCCAGGCCGCGCGCCAACCGCGGCGACAACCTGAGCGGTCCGAACCCTTACCAAGACACCGCACCGAAGGCCGGGTCGGCGTTCGGCGCGGCAGCGGCGAAGGCAGGTGCCTGATGGGCGCCCGCCGCATCGCCGTCGTCTCCGCGGGGCTGTCGAACCCGTCATCCACCCGCATGCTCGCCGATCGCCTCGCCGCCGCGACCGTGCGCGAACTGGGCGAGCGCGGCGTCGAGGCCGAGGTCGACACGATCGAGCTGCGCGAGCTCGCGCACGACATCACCAACAACCTGCTCACCGGGTTCGCGCCGGCCGCCCTCGAGTCGGCGATCAACGCGGTCGTGTCGGCCGACGCCGTCATCGCGGTGACGCCGATCTTCTCTACGAGCTACTCGGGCCTGTTCAAATCGTTCATCGACGTGCTCGACCCCGACGCGCTCACCGGCACACCCGTGCTGATCGGCGCCAACGCGGGCACGGCACGGCACTCGCTCGCGATCGACTACGCGATCCGCCCCCTGTTCACCTACCTCCACGCAGAGCCGGTGTCGACGGGCGTGTTCGCCGCATCGAGCGATTGGGGCGGCAGCGCCGACAGCGTCGCACCGCTGAGCGCGCGCGTCGACCGCGGTGCCCGCGAGCTGGCTGAGGCGGTCGCCCGCCGTGAGCCCGCGTCGGCGGCAGACCCGTTCGACCCGGCGAACTATCTGGGCGAAGGCCGTTCCTTCGGTCACCTGCTCGGCGGCCTGTCGGGGGAGTGACCCGCAGCCGCATCACCTGACCGTCGCGGGAAAGTTCTGCGGCGGTCAGGCCGCGCGGGTGCGTCCCAGGTGCACCAGATCGGCGAAGACGGCGAAGGGCGCCGCGGCCAGCAGCGCCTCCGTGCCCGCGGCTTCAGGGTGCCATTGCACCGCGAGGGCCGGCAGCCCGGAGTGCTCCACGGCCTCGATCACGCCGTCGGCGGCGGTGGCAGCGGCGACCAGGCCCCTGCCGAGCGTGCCGATCGCCTGGTGGTGGCCGGACGCCACCTCGATCTCGTCGGCGCCGACCTCGGTCCGCAGCCGCGAGGCCGTCAACTGGACCGGGTGCCACGTCCACTCCAGCCGTCGTCCGCGGCCCGCGGGAGTGTGCCGCACGTCCGAACCCGGCAGGTCCTCGACCAGCGTGCCGCCGAGCGCGACATTGAGCACCTGCAGGCCTCGGCAGACGCCGAGCAGGGGGATGCCGGCATCCATCGCCGCCCCCGCGATACCCAGATCCAGATCATCCTGTGCCGGGTTCACGTCGTAACACGGCGCTGACCGGTCGCCGCCGTACCGCGCCGGGTCGATGTCGCCGCCGCCCGGCAGGACGACGCCGTCGAAGCCGGTCAGGTCGATGTCACGCACCACCACGACGTCGAGGCCTTCGGCTCGCACGAGGGCCGCGACGTCATCGAAGATCGTGTTGGCCAATGCCACACGGGCGTCGGCCCCCTGCGCGTCGGAGAGGCGGGCAGGCATGGCGATGCGGGGGAGTCGATTCACTCACCTATTGTGCCGCCTCCGCGCAGGGCGATCGTTCAGGCGCCTGGCTCGAGATCACCTGCCTCGATGGCTGCTTCACGCTCTTCGTCGGCGGGCTCGTCCTCCACCGCCTCGCGGTCATCCAGCGTCGGTGGCGGCAGCTCGAGCTCCGTCTCGTCGTCGAGGGGGACTTCCCGGTCCCCATCCGGCACCGGCTGATCCACATCGCTCATGCTCGGCCCTCGTTCTCGGATCCTGCTCAGCCGCTCTTGCGGCGGAACTCGCGCTTGGTCACGGCCCCGTGGGTGCCGTGGATGGCCGACTCGCCGTCCAGGTGCGACTCGCCTTCCCGGTGCTGGGCGTTCTTCTTGTCGAGGGCTTCGCGGAACTTCCGCTTCATGTCGTCGGATGCCGCGCCTGCGGGCTTGTCGTCACTGCTCATGCCCCCACGATACGCACCCCAGGGGTGCGCTGGTAGGGTTGAGAAGGTTGCCTTCCGGCATCCGCTCAACTCAACACTGAGCTCATGGAGCAGGCCCGGCAGGAAGCTGGTCCCCTGTGGTGGATTCCTCTCTCGCAGAGTGGTCTTCGACTGGTGACCAGCGCAGGCGGTCCTCGCGGGCGTGTCCTTGTGACATGTCCGCGCGCCCATATCTGCCTGTTCCTGCTCCTTCGCACGATCTCGTGCGCGAAACGCGCGTGCGAGTCTAAACAAAGAAGGAGAGACCTCTTGGAAGGTCCAGAAATCACCGCCGCTGAAGCCGTTCTCGACAACGGCCGCTTCGGTACCCGTACCGTCCGCTTCGAAACCGGCCGACTCGCGCAGCAGGCGCAGGGTGCGGTCGCCGCTTACCTCGACGAGGAGACGATGCTCCTGTCGGCCACCAGCGCCGGCAAGCACCCCCGCGAGGGCTTCGACTTCTTCCCGCTGACCGTCGACGTCGAAGAGCGTTCGTATGCCGCGGGCAAGATCCCCGGCTCGTTCTTCCGCCGTGAGGGCCGTCCCTCGACCGAGGCGATCCTGGTCTGCCGTCTGATCGACCGCCCGCTGCGCCCGTCGTTCGTCGAGGGCCTGCGCAACGAGGTCCAGATCGTCGTGACCGTGCTCTCGATCGCGCCGGGCGAGTTCTACGACGCGCTGGCGATCAACGCCGCCTCGCTGTCGACCCAGATCTCGGGTCTGCCGTTCTCCGGACCGATCGCCGGTGTGCGCCTCGCGCTCATCCCCGGCCACGGCCAGCAGGAAGACCAGTGGGTCGCCTTCCCCAAGGCCGAGCAGCTCGAAGAGGCCGTCTTCGACCTCATCGTCGCCGGCCGGGTGCTGCCTGACGGCGACGTCGCGATCATGATGGTCGAGGCCGAGGCCACCGAGCACAGCTGGAACCTCATCAAGGGCGGCGCCGTCAAGCCGAGCGAAGAGATCGTCGCGCAGGGCCTGGAGGCCGCCAAGCCGTTCCTCAAGCAGCTCGTCGAGGCGCAGAACACCGTGGCGAAGACCGCCGCGAAGGAGGTCAAGGAGTTCCCTGTCTTCCTGCCGTACAGCCAGGAGACGTACGACTTCGTGGCGCACCGCGCGTACGACAAGCTCGTCCCGATCTACCAGATCGCCGACAAGCAGCAGCGTCAGAACGCCGACGACGAGCTGAAGGAGGCCGTCAAGGCTGAACTGCTCGCCGCCGTCGAGTCGGGCGAGCTGCAGGCCGTCGCGACGCTCGAGTTCGCCGCCGCCTACAAGTCGGTCACCAAGACGATCGTGCGCGGTCGCATCCTGTCCGAGGGCGTCCGCATGGACGGCCGAGGCCTGGCCGACATCCGTCCGCTCGATGCCGAGGTCCAGGTGATCCCGCGCGTGCACGGCTCGGCGATCTTCCAGCGCGGCGAGACCCAGATCCTGGGTGTCACCACGCTGAACATGCTGAAGATGGAACAGCAGATCGACTCGCTGTCGCCGGTCACGCACAAGCGGTACATGCACCACTACAACTTCCCGCCGTACTCGACCGGTGAGACCGGTCGCGTCGGCAGCCCGAAGCGCCGCGAGATCGGACACGGCTTCCTGGCCGAGCGCGCCCTCGTGCCCGTGCTGCCCTCCCGCGAGGAGTTCCCGTACGCGATCCGCCAGGTGTCCGAGGCTCTCGGGTCCAACGGCTCGACGTCGATGGGCTCGGTATGCGCCTCGACCCTCTCGCTGCTGAACGCGGGTGTGCCGCTGCGCGCGCCGGTTGCCGGCATCGCGATGGGCCTGGTCACCGACGAGGTCGACGGTCAGACCCGCTACGCGGCTCTGACCGACATCCTCGGCGCCGAAGACGCGCTGGGTGACATGGACTTCAAGGTCGCCGGCACGAGCGAGTTCGTCACCGCGATCCAGCTCGACACGAAGCTCGACGGCATCCCGTCGTCGGTGCTGTCGGCCGCGCTGACCCAGGCCAAGGAGGCTCGCCTCACGATCCTGAACGTCCTCAACGCGGCGATCGACGCGCCAGACGAGATGGCGCCCACCGCGCCCCGCGTCATCAGCGTCCAGATCCCGGTCGACAAGATCGGCGAGCTGATCGGCCCGAAGGGCAAGACGATCAACGCGATCCAGGACGAGACCGGCGCCCAGATCTCCATCGAGGAGGACGGCACCGTCTACATCGGCGCCGTCGATGGCCCCTCGGCAGAGGCCGCCCGTGCGCAGGTCAACGCGATCGCCAACCCCACCAACCCGGAGGTCGGCGAGCAGTTCCTCGGCACCGTGGTGAAGATCGCGACCTTCGGCGCGTTCATCTCCCTGCTGCCGGGCAAGGACGGACTGCTGCACATCAGCGAGGTCCGCAAGCTCGCCGGTGGCAAGCGTGTCGAGAACGTCGAAGACGTGCTCTCGGTGGGCCAGAAGCAGCTCGTGCGCATCACGAAGATCGACGACCGCGGCAAGCTGTCGCTCGAGCCCGTGATCGAAGAGGCTGCCGACCAGGAAGGTCGCGACGCGGCCGCCCCCGGCCCGGAGGCTCCGGCCGAAGGCTGACCCGGTTCGCGGACGCCCGCTCTCTTCGGAGGGCGGGCGTCCGTCGTTTCCCCCGCCTTTTCGCGGATGTGTCCACCGTTCGGGGGACATTTCTGCGGTGGGTGCGCTCCCACAGCCAAAGCGTTATCGAATGTTTACCTGGGCGTCGCCGTGGGGGCCGGAAGTGTCGGGTCTCTGGCCTAGCCTCGAGATACGCATCGGGGGTGCGTCACCACACGCACTCTCCACAGAGAGGACGTGAGGGCCCGACATGGGGTTGTTCGGCAGTGAGGCAGCGGCCCAATCGCCGCGCCTGACGGTCGATGCGCCCGCGACCGAGCACCCGTCCTCTCCCATCCCGGTGCAGGGCACCCCGCTCGGGGCACGCGTGCGGGTACCACTGGGTGAGAGCGGCTTGCGCATCTTCCCGCTCATCCTCGGCGCCGCCGAGTTCGGCTGGCACGTCGACCTGGGCAAGGCCCACGCGATCCTCGACGCCTACCGCGCGCTGGGCGGCAATGCGGTGCACACGTCCGACGGCTACGCCTCCGGCCGCAGTGAACACATCGTCGGGCAGTGGCTGCAGGCCCGCGGTGTCCGCGACGACATCGTCCTGTCCGTGCGGGTCGGCACCAACCCCGAGCACCCGGGTCTGGGCGCCATCAACCTCGTCCGCGCCGTCGAGGCCTCCCTCACTCGACTCGGAACGGATCACATCGACGTGCTCTACCTCGATGCGACCAGTGATACGACCACCTCGCTGGAGGACACCCTCGCCACCTCCGAATGGCTCGTCGAGTCCGGCAAGGTCCGCGCACTCGGGTCGTTCGGCCACACGGCTTCACAGCTGGTCGAGGCGCGCATCCTGGCATCCGCCGGCTATCCCCGCTTCTCCGTCCTCGACGTCGCCTACAACGTGCTGCGCCGGCACGACTTCGACGAAGATCTGCGACTGGTCGCCAATGCGCAGGGCATCGCCGTCACGCCCTCGCAGGCGCTGGAACACGGGTATCTCTCGGGTGCCCACCGGTCGCGGTCGGTCGTCGGCCAGTCGGTGCGCGGTCTGCAGCTGGCCTCGAACATGAACCGGCGTGGCACGCGCACGCTCCGCGCCCTCGACAAGATCGGCGCCGAACTGTCCATCCCGCCGGCCGCCGTCGCGATCGCCTGGCTGCTGGCCCAGCGCATCGTCGCCGCGCCGATCATGAACGCGTACGCGGTGCAGCACATCGAAGAGGTCGTGCAGGGCATCGGTGCCCACCTCAGCCGCGCCCACCTGGCCGAGCTCGCCCGCGCGGCGGCCTGAGTCTGCGCACCCGTCTGAGTTACGTCCCGCTACGCCCCGGGCCACCGGGCGTGACGTAGGCTGGAAACTCCTGCGATATCCCGACGGAGTGAGTGACACAGTGACGCACTATCTGTACCTCGTGCGCCATGGCGAGCACCTCGACGCCGAGCACGGACTCGATGACGGCCCCCTCTCACCGCGCGGGCGACGGCAGGCCGAACTGCTGGCTGATCGGCTGTCGGGCGTGCCGCTGACGGGCGTCTGGCACTCGCCGCTCGAGCGTGCCGCCGAGACCGCCCGGGCCGTCGCCGAGCGCCTGCCGTCGGTCACCCCCGAGCCCACCGCGCTGCTTTTCGACTGCATCCCCACCGGTATGACGCCGGAGACTCCCGCGCTGTACGAGCCGTTCTTCGGCGGGGTCACCGAGGCCGAGGTCGAGGCGGGTGCGGCGCAGATGGCCGATGCGGTCTCCGAGTTCCTGGTGCGCAAGCCCGCCGCGCACGAGCTGCTGATCACTCACAACTTCGTGATCGCTTGGTTCGTGCGCGAGGTGCTGGGCGCCGAGGCGTGGCGCTGGATGACCATCAACCAGGCCCACTGCGGCCTCACGATCCTCGCGCAGCGCGCGGGCCGGCCGTGGACGCTCGTCACTCACAACGACCTCGGTCATCTGCCGATGGAGCTGCGCACAGGCCTGCCCGAGGTCGCCCTGGTCTGAGTCGTTAGGCTCGTCGGGTGCCGCACCCGCCCGCCGACCTCGAGATCACCGTCGCCGACGTGGAGCGGCTGATCGCGACGCAGCATCCGGACCTCCGGGGACAGCTCGAACACGTCGCGCACGGCTGGGACAACGACGTCTTCCGTCTCGGCGACGACCTGGCAGTCCGTTTGCCGCGGCGTGAGGCGGCTGCGCGACTGATCGAGCACGAGCAGCGGTGGCTGCCGGAGCTGGCGCCGGCTCTTCCCGTTCCCATTCCGGTGCCGGTCGCCGTCGGTGCGGCGGACGCGCTCTTCCCCTGGCACTGGAGCGTCGTACCATGGTTCACCGGTCGCCGCGGCCTCGATATCGGTGCCCTCGACCGCGACGCGTTCGCGGAGCCCTTGGCCCGGGCGCTGCGCGCACTCCACGTGCCGGCACCGGCCGACGCCCCGCACAACCCGTACCGCGGAGTGCCCATGGCAGCGCGCGATGCGGTCGTCCGCGAGCGGCTCACCGCCGCACCCGAGCTGGCGGCGCTATGGGATGCCGGAAGGGCGGCCCCCGAGTGGACCGGACCGTCCCTGTGGCTCCACGGCGATCTGCACGCCGGCAACTTCGTGGTCGGCGACGACGGCGGGCTGGCCGCCCTGATCGACTTCGGTGATCTGTGCGCGGGAGACCCGGCATCCGACCTGGCCGTCGCCTGGCTCGCGTTCACCGGGGCCGGGCGCGGCGCCTTCCGCAGCGCGCTCGCCGACCGTTACGACGACGCCGACTGGGCCCGCGCCCGCGGGTGGGCCGCCGCGCTCGCATTCATCTTCCTCGACCTGCCGGATCCGGCCTTCCGCGCCATGGCGCACCACGCCGTCGCACAGCTGACCGCACGCTGACGACCGCTCAGAGCGCCTTGCCGTACCACCGTGTCGCGTTGGGGTTGTCGTTGTAGGGCGTGATCTCGACGTAGCCGTTGCGAGCGTACAGGCCGCCGGCCGCTGTGAGCGTGTGGTGGGTGTCGAGAACCACATCGACGGCGCCGAACTGCCGGGCGCGGTCTTCGAGGCCGTCCAGCAGCGTGCGGCCCCAGCCCCGGCCGCGCGTCTCGGTGCGCAGGTAAAGATGCTTGACCTCGTAACGCGGCCCGGCGGGGCCGTCGGCGATACGACGGATGCCGCCGCAGCCCACATCGCGGCCCTCATCGGTCGTGACCACGAGGAAGACACCGGCCGGCGGCTCGAACGCGGCCGGGGTGGGGAACACCGTCGTGTAGGCCGCGCCCGGAAAGCCCTCGGCGCGCACCGCGAAGTACTCGGTCAGCAGTTCGTGCGCCGCGGGATCATCGGCCGGCACGGCTCGCAGGGTCACCACGACGTTCAGCCTAATCGCGCCGACGAGCCCTGCCGCGCGCGGGTCTGCGCCGTGACGCGATCGATCGACCGTAGGCTTGACGGCATGACGACGCGTGTGGCCCTCGTGGGCGGATCGGGCAAGCTGGGCGGCATCATCGCGCGCGTGATCGAGCAATCCGAGGACTTCGAGACGATGGCCGTCCTAGGGTCGGCGAGCGACCTCGGCGAGATCGACGGCGCCGATCTGGTCGTCGACGCCTCAACCCCCGCCGTGTCGATCGATGTCGCCCGCGCAGCCATCGAACGGGGCATCAACCTGCTCGTCGGCACTTCCGGGTGGTCGACCGAGCGCATCGCCCTGGTCCGTCCGCTCGTCGAGGAGGCGGGCACCGGCGCCGTCTTCATCCCGAACTTCTCCCTGGGCTCGGTGCTGGGCAGCGCCCTGGCCGCCGCCGCGGCGCCGTACTTCGGATCGATCGAGATCGTCGAGACGCACCGCGAGACCAAGATCGACTCGCCCAGTGGCACAGCGGTGCGCACGGCCGAATTGATCGCCGCCGCACGCTCGGATGCCGGCCCCGTCGCCGCACCGCACGTCGACCAGCGCGCGCGCGGACAGCAGGTCGCCGGCATTCAGATCCACTCGCTGCGTCGCCCCGGAGTCGTGGCGCGGCAGGAGACGATCCTGTCCGGGCCGGGCGAAGCACTCAGCCTCGTCCACGACACCATCGATTCGGCCGCCGCCTACGCTCCCGGCATCCTCGTGGCGCTGCGCGCCGCACGCGACGCGACCGGCGTGGTCGTGGGCCTCGACAGCCTCATCGACATCGGCATCGGGGCACCCGCCGGCACCGCGGCGCCCGCCGTCGCCGAAGGTGGCGTGTCCGGGCAGGTCGCACGCGACACCAGCGCATGAACCCGCGCATCGGCGTCGCCGTGATGGCGGCATTGCTGGCGCTGTACATCGCGCTGGTCGGCCACCGGGCGGTGCTTCTGGTCGGCTCCGGCGAGCCGGTCGGCATCGCGATGGGCGTGGCCCTGATCGTGCTGCCGATCCTGGCGGTCTGGGGGCTGTGGCGTGAGATCTCGTTCGGCATGGGCGCGTCGCGGCTGGGCGCCACGCTCGAGGCCGAAGGGCAGCTGCCGGCCGACGAGCTGGCAGTCTCACCCAGCGGCCGGCCCGATCGCGCCGACGCGGACGCGCTGTTCCCGGCCTACCGCGCCGAGGTCGAGGAGCACCCGGACGATTGGCGCGCCTGGTACCGGCTCGGGCTCGTGTACGACGGTGCGGGCGACCGACGCCGCGCTCGCCAGGCGGTGCGCAAGGCCATCGAGCTGGAACGGGCGACGCGTCACTGACCGTCCGATGCCGCCGGCACGGCCGCGGCCACGGCATCCACCACGCGCGGATGCCGGAACGAGAACCCCGACGACGTGAGTACCTCGGGTACGACGTGCATGTCGCTGGTCAGCAGCGACTGCGACGCGTCGGGGCCCAGCACCAGTCTGAGAGCCCAGGCCGGCACGCGCACCAGGTAGGGCCGGTTCATCCGCATCGCCAGCGCGAAGCCGATGTCATTGGCCGTCGCCCGCTCGGGCGCGGCGAGGTTGACCGGGCCCGCGACCTCCCGGTCGATGACGTGCCGGATCGCGCCCACCTCGTCGTCGAGCGAGATCCACGGCCACACCTGCGTGCCGCGGCCCAGCGGACCCGACACGCCGAGCCGGGTCAGCGTGATCAGTGGGGCGAGTACACCGCGCGGGTGCAGCACCGGGGCGGTGCGCAGCACGGCGACGCGCGCCTGATCGCCGGCCAGCAGGGCCGCCCCTTCCCACTCGCCGCACAGGTCGGCCAGAAACGTGTCGCCCCGCGGCGACCGCTCGGTCAGTCGGCCGCCGCGCTGTGCCGGGTAGTAGCCGACGGCGGATGCCGAGACGAACACCGGCGCATCAGCGCCCAGCGCACGCACCGCCCGCGCGAGATTCTGCGTCGGCGAGACGCGCGACCACAGCAGGGCGTGCTTGTACCGGTCGGTCCACGGGAACCGGCCGATGCTCGCCCCGTTCAACCCGACCACCGCGCGTGCGCCGTCGAGCACGGCGGGGTCGAGCCGGGTGCGCGCCGGATCCCACGCGATCTCGTCGGGCGCCACTGCCGGGCGGCGGACCAGGCGCGCCACGGGCACCCCGTCGGCCCGCAGCGATGCCGCCAGCGCACTCCCGATCAACCCGGAGGCGCCGGCGATGACGACGCGACCGGATGCCGGGGCTTCAGGCAAGCGTGGCCTCGAGCGTGATCTCGATGCCGGCCAGTGCCGCCGAGACGGGGCACCCCGACTTGGCGCCCTCGGCCAGCCGCGCGAAGTCTTCGGGCGAGAGCCCGGGCACGGTCGCGTTGACATTGAGGTGTGAGCCGGTGATGCCGGTACCGGGGATGAACGTCACCGATGCCGTGGTGTCGACTCGCTCGGGCGGCGTGCCGTTGTCGGCCAGCGCGTTGGACAGGGCCATGCTGAAGCACGACGAATGCGCGGCGGCGATGAGCTCTTCGGGCGTGGTGACCGAGGTCGATCCCTCGCTGCGCGCCTTCCAGTTCACCGGCAACGGGCCCTGGTTGGAGCTTTCCAGTGCGATCTCGCCGGTACCTTCGAACAGGCTGCCCTTCCAGGTGGTGGTGGCTTCGCTCGTGACGCTCATCTGAGTCCTCCTCGACGGTTCCGGGGCGTGGGCGGCCCCGCGGTCTGTGTTGACCCCGAGCCTAGAGCGACGGCATCCCCAGGGGAACCGGCCGGTGTGACCGAATGCGAGAGCCGGCACGGCCGGTCAGGTGCCGGCCTGCTCCGTCACGCGGGTGAGCTCGAGCTCGACGACATCCCGGCGCGGCGAACCGCCGAAGCGGGTCTGCGCGACGCCGTGCCGGTCGAGGATCAGCGTGGTCGGTGTCTGCAGCACGTTGAAGTGCTTGGCGATGTCGGGGCGGTGGGTCAGATCGACATCGAGGTGCACGACGCCCTCGCGTTCGCCGGCGATCGTGGTGAGCGTGCGGTGCACGGTGGGGCAGTGCGCGCACGTCTGCGTGCTGAACTGCAGCAGCGTGGCGCGCTCGCCGAGCGTGGTGGCCCCCAGCCGCCGAGGTTCGACCACCTCACCGCGCACCTCGCGGCGCGGGCGGGTCTGCCGCCACCGGACGTAGAGGCCGACCACGATGGTCGCCACCAGCAGCGCGCTCAGCACGACGAGCGCATCGACGACGGTCACAGCAGATCAGCGTAGCGCGGGTAACCTGGCAGGCGTGACCGCCCCTACCGCCACCGTCCCCACCCCGTACGAGGATCTGCTGCGTGAGGTGCTCGAGCACGGCATCCACAAAGACGATCGCACCGGCACCGGCACCACGAGCGTGTTCGGCCGGCAGATCCGCTTCGACCTCTCGCAGGGCTTCCCCCTCATCACCACCAAACGTGTGCACTTCCGCTCGGTCGCGTATGAGCTGCTGTGGTTCCTGCGCGGCGAGTCCAACGTCGGCTGGCTGCGGGAGAACGGCGTCACCATCTGGGACGAGTGGGCCGGCGCCGACGGTGAGCTGGGCCCCGTGTACGGCGTGCAGTGGCGGTCGTGGCCGACCCCCGACGGCGGCCACATCGACCAGATCGCGCAGCTGATCGAGCAGATCCGAGCCACCCCCGACTCGCGACGCCTGATCGTGTCGGCATGGAACCCGGCCGACATCCCCGACATGGCGCTCGCGCCGTGCCACGCACTGTTCCAGTTCTACGTCGCCGACGGCAAACTGTCGTGCCAGCTGTACCAGCGCAGCGCCGACATGTTCCTCGGCGTGCCGTTCAACATCGCCTCCTACGCGCTGCTGACGCTCATGATCGCGCAGCAGACGGGGCTCGAGCCGGGCGACTTCGTGTGGACCGGGGGCGACTGCCACATCTACGACAACCACCTCGATCAGGTACGCGAGCAACTGGGCCGCGCCCCGTACCCGTATCCGCGACTGCGACTGGGCCGCGCCCCGGCATCCATCTTCGACTACACCTTCGACGACTTCGTGCTCGAGGACTACCGGCACCACCCGACCATCCGCGGCGCGGTCGCGGTATGACCCGCATCGGGCTCGTCTGGGCCGAGGCGCACGGGGGAGTGATCGGCGCCGGCGGCACCATGCCCTGGCACGTGCCCGAAGACCTCGCCCATTTCAAGGCGATCACCCTGGGCGCCCCCGTCGTGATGGGGCGGCGCACGTGGGAGTCCTTCCCCTCGCGGTTCCGACCGCTGCCGGGCCGCCGCAACATCGTCGTCACCCGCAACGACGAGTGGGGGGATGCCGGTGCCGAGCGCGCCGGGTCCCTCGACGACGCGCTGGCTGTGGCCGCCGACGCCGAGACCGTCTGGGTCATCGGCGGGGGAGAGCTGTTCGGCGAGGCGATCGAGAAGGCCGATGTGCTCGAGGTGACCGAGTTCGACCTCACCGTCGACGGCGACACGTTCGCGCCGTCCCGCGAGGGATGGCGCGTGACCGCCGCCGACCCCGTCGATGGATGGCATCTCTCGCGTACCGACGTGCCCTACCGATTCCTCACCCTGGTCCGCTGACGGCCGAAGCCGCGCGATACCGTGGGGACATGGCGAAGACGGCGTTGATCACAGGGGCGAGCTCGGGCCTGGGCGCCGAGTTCGCACGGCAACTCGCCGCGCGCGGCGCCGACCTCGTGCTCGTCGCCCGTGACGAGGCGGCCCTCGCCGAACTCGCGCAGCGCGTCGAGCGCAACCACCGGGTGCGGTGCGAAGTGCTCGCGGCCGACCTGACCGATCCGGCGCAGCTGGCCGCCGTCGCCGCACGCCTGGCCGACCCGGCGCGTCCCGTCGAGGTGCTCGTCAACAATGCCGGGTTCGGCCTCGACCTGCGGTTCGAACGCAACGACATCGTCACCGAAGACCGTCACCTCGACCTGCACGTGCGCGCCACGATGCACCTGACCCATGCGGCCCTGGGAGCGATGCTCGAAAGCGGCCACGGGCGCGTCATCAATCTGGCATCCGTCGCCGCCTTCATGCCGCGGGGCACATACGGTGCCGTGAAGGCGTGGGTGGTCTCGTTCAGTCGCTGGGCCAACGCGGCCTATCGGCCCCGCGGGGTGACCGTCACCGCCGTGTGCCCGGGGTTCACCCACACGAACTTCCACGAGCGCATGGGACTGCCGCCGGGCGAGGAGGGCATCCCGGGCGCGCTGTGGCTCGACGCCGCTGACGTGGTGCGCGAAGCGCTGCGCGATGCCGCGCGCGGCGTCGCGGTGTCGATCCCGTCGCTGCGCTACAAGGCGCTGATCGCGCTCATGCGCGTCCTGCCCTCGCCGCTGGCCGCACGTCTGGCCCAGACCGGGCGGTGATCCCGCGCGGATCCACCCGCTAGCCTTGACGCATGACGCATACGGGCAACCCCTTCGGACAGGTCCTCGTCGCGCTGGTCACCCCGATGACCGCCGACGGCGAAGTCGACTGGCCCGCCGTCGAGAAGCACATGGACGATGTCATCGCCGGCGGTGCCGACGGCCTTGTCGTGACGGGCACGACCGGCGAGACCTCGACGCTCACCGACGACGAGAAGATCAAGCTCGTCGAGGTCGGCAAGGACGTCGCAGCCGGCCGGGCGAAGATCATCACCGGCGGCGGCTCCAACGAGACCGCGCACGCCATCGAGCTGTACAAGGCCAGCGAGGCCGCCGGCGCCGACGGCATCATGATCGTCACGCCGTACTACAACAAGCCGACGCAGGCCGGCATCCTCACTCACTTCCGGCTCGTCGCCGACGCGACCGACCTGCCGACGATCCTGTACGACATCCCCGGCCGCACCGGCGTGCCCATCCGGTACGAGACGATCCTGCGCCTGGCCAAGCACCCCAACATCCTCGCCGTGAAAGACGCCAAGGGCGATTTCAGCGAGGTCAGTCGCGTGCTCAACCAGACCGATCTCATGTACTTCTCGGGTGATGACGCCAATGCGCTCCCGCATCTGTCGATCGGCGCGACCGGTCTCATCGGCGTCACGGCCAACATCACCGCCGCGCCGTACCGAGCGATGGTGGATGCCGTCAACCGCGGCGATCTGGCGGCGGCGACCTCGGCGCACCGCAAGCTCGAGCCGCTTGTGCGCGCGGTCATGACACACGTGCCGGGTACCGTGAGTGCGAAGTACATCCTGCACGGACTGGGTCGCATCTCCAGTCCGCGCGTCCGGCTCCCTCTGGTGGGCCCCGAAGAATGGGAGGCAGCCCTCATCGAAGATGAACTCGCCCTGGTCACCGGCGTCGACGGCGCCGACTTCTCCAACTTCCGCCCCGACCGCAACGCGGCCGCCGGCGGCGCGCTGCCCAAGGTCCACGGGACGACCCGCTGATGGTCACCGACGTCTCTGAAGTCCCCGCGCTCGAAGCGGGTGCCCTGCGCGTGACGCCGCTGGGCGGCCTGGGCGAGGTCGGCCGCAACATGACGGTGTTCGAGTTCGACGGAAAGCTCCTGATCGTCGACTGCGGCGTGCTCTTCCCCGAAGAGCACCAGCCTGGTGTCGACCTGATCCTGCCCGACTTCGAGCCCATCAAGTCGCGCCTTGACGACATCGTCGCCGTCGTGCTGACCCACGGTCACGAAGACCACATCGGCGCGGTGCCGTACCTGCTCAAGCTCAAGAGCGACATCCCGCTGATCGGGTCGGGGCTCACCCTGGCGCTGGTCGAGGCCAAGCTCAAAGAGCATCGCATCAAGCCTTATACGCTCACGGTCACCGAGGGTCAGGGCGAGCAGGTCGGCCCGTTCGACCTCGAGTTCGTCGCGGTGAACCACTCCATCCCCGACGCGCTCGCCGTGGCGATCCGCACCCCCGCCGGCCTGGTGCTGGCCACCGGCGACTTCAAGATGGACCAGCTGCCGCTCGACGGCCGCCTCACCGACCTGCGCGCGTTCTCGCGCCTGGGCGAAGAGGGAGTCGACCTGTTCCTCGTCGACTCCACCAACGCCGACGTGCCCGGATTCACCCCGCTCGAACGCGCGATCGGACCGGTGCTCGAACAGGTCATCGCCAAGGCCCCGCGCCGCGTCATCGTGGCGAGCTTCTCCAGCCACGTCCACCGCGTGCAGCAGGTCATCGACGCCGCCCACGCGCACGGACGCCGTGTCGCGTTCCTGGGCCGCAGCATGGTCCGCAACATGACCATCGCCGAAGACCTCGGTTACCTCAAGGTGCCCGACGGCGTCCTCATCGACTACAAGAAGGCCAAAGACCTGCCCGATGACCGGATCGTCTACATGTCGACCGGCTCGCAGGGTGAGCCGATGGCGGTGCTCAGCCGCATGGCCAACCTCGACCACGCGATCGAGCCCGGTGAGGGCGACACCGTGATCCTGGCATCCAGCCTCATCCCCGGCAACGAGAACGCCGTCTACCGCGTCATCGACGGTCTCACGAAGCTCGGTGCGAACGTCGTGCACAAGGGCAACGCGAAGGTCCACGTCTCGGGCCACGCCGCCGCCGGTGAGTTGCTCTACTGCTACAACATCCTCAAGCCCCGCAATGTGCTGCCCGTGCACGGCGAGTACCGCATGCTGCTGGCCAACGCGAAGCTCGCGCAAGACACCGGCATCCCCGCCGAGAACACGATCATCGGCGAGAACGGCACCGTCGTCGACCTGAAGGACGGCGCCGCACGCGTGGCCGGTCAACTCGACCTCGGCTTCGTCTACGTCGACGGGTCGACGGTGGGCGAGATCACGGATGCCGATCTGAAGGACCGGCGCATCCTCGGCGAAGAGGGGTTCATCTCCGTGATCGTCGTGGTCGATGCCGCCACCGGGAAGATCATCACGGGGCCCGAGATCCATGCCCGCGGCTTCGCCGAGGACGACACCGTCTTCGAGTCGGTCAAGCCCAAGATCGCCGCGGCGCTCGCCGACGCCGCCCAGTCGGGGGTGCGTGACACGCACGCGCTGTCGCAGGTGGTGCGCCGCACGATCGGACGCTGGGTCAACCAGCAGCTGCGCCGCCGCCCGATGATCGTGCCGCTGGTCATCGAGGCATAACCGGTTCGGCGCCCGAGCCGCGTCGATCCGCGGAAATCTGCTGATCGCGACGTACCGTGGAGTAATGCCCAGGAGCACGAGCACGACCAAGGGCCCCCGCACACCCGCGAAGGGGGCGTCCTCGCGCGCCAAGAAACCGGCGCCGGCGCCCAAGCGCTACGTGGATGACGCCGAGAAGCCGCCCGTGCTCCTTCGCGCGTGGATGGGACTGGCGCATGCCACCGGCGGCGCCTTCCGCGCGTTCGGCCCCGAGACCCTCGAGAAGGAGCAGCGCCGCGACGGGTTCCCGTTCGTACTCGTGCTGCTGGCCGTCGTCGGCGCCGTCGTCGAGTGGTTCCTCATCGGCACCGATGTCGGCACCACCATCAGCGCCTTCACGGTGGGTGCGCTCATCGGCCGCGAGGCGTTCGTCATGCCGGTGCTGCTGCTGATCCTCGCCGGTTGGCTGTTCCGCCACCCGGCCTCCGTGCACGACAACGGCCGCATCGGCATCGGCTTCGCCATGTTCATCCTCGCCGTGGCCGGCTTCTGCCATGTGTTCGGCGGCCGTCCGCAGCCCAAGGACGGGCTGCCCGCACTGAGCGAGGCCGGCGGCCTGTTCGGCTGGATGCTGGGCGAGCCGCTGAGCTTCCTCACCCCCGTGGGTGCGGGCATCGTGCTCAGCCTGCTGACCGTACTGAGCGTGCTGATCATCACCAAGACGCCGCCCAACCGCATCGGGCAGCGCCTCGGCGACCTCTACGCGTGGATGTTCGGCGCCGAGCGTCCGGAACCGGCCGCGCCGGGCACGGTCGCCTTCGCCGAGGCGGACAAAGACGCCGACGACGGCCTGCCGTGGTGGCGCCGCAACAAGAGCGGACGCGAAGAGGACAACGACGGTCACCTCGGCTCCGACGACCTCACCGCACTGCTGGACGCGTCCGGTGTCGGCGGATTCGACAACCCCGTCACCACGCCCACGCCGGCCCCCGACGCACCCACAGAGGTCATCGACCCGGCCGTGGTCGCCGGGGCGAAGAAGGCCGCCCGCGCGGCGGACACCGGCATCCGTGACGATGCCACCGAGGTCATCGACGACGCCGTGCTGCCCGGCATGTCGGGCCTCGGCGGCGACGGCGAAGGCCGCCCGCCGTCGGCGCCGTACCGGCTGCCGTCGGTGGCGGCCCTGGCCGAGGGCACGCCGCCCAAGGCCCGGTCCGAGGCCAACGACAAGGTCGTCGCCGCGATCACCGGCGTGTTCGAGCAGTTCTCCGTCAACGCCCGCGTCACCGGCTTCTCGCGCGGCCCGACGGTCACGCAGTACGAGATCGAGCTCGGGCCCGGCGTCAAGGTCGAGCGCATCACCGCACTGACCAACAACATCGCCTACGCCGTCGCCTCGAACGAGGTGCGCATCCTCGCCCCCATCCCGGGCAAGAGCGCCATCGGCGTCGAGATCCCCAACGCCGACCGCGAGATCGTGACCCTCGGCGACGTGCTGCGCTCGGGCACCGCCACCGCCTCCACCCATCCGATGACCATCGGCGTGGGCAAGGACGTCGGCGGCGGCTATGTCATCGCCAACCTCGCGAAGATGCCCCACCTGCTGGTGGCCGGCTCGACCGGCTCGGGCAAGTCGAGCTTCGTCAACTCGATGATCACCAGCCTGCTGATGCGCGCCAAGCCCTCCGACGTGCGCATGGTGCTGATCGACCCCAAGCGCGTCGAGCTGACCAGCTACGCGGGCGTGCCGCACCTGATCACCCCCATCATCACGAACCCGAAGAAGGCGGCCGAGGCGCTGCAGTGGGTCGTGAAGGAGATGGACATGCGGTACGACGACCTCGCGTCGTTCGGCTTCCGCCACATCGACGACTTCAACAAGGCGGTCCGCGCGGGCGAGATCACCCTGCCGGCCGGCAGCGAGCGGGTGCTCAAGCCCTACCCGTACCTGCTGGTGGTCGTCGACGAACTCGCCGACCTGATGATGGTCGCCCCGCGCGATGTCGAAGATTCGATCGTGCGAATCACCCAGCTGGCCCGAGCCAGCGGCATCCACCTCGTGCTGGCCACCCAGCGCCCGTCGGTCGACGTGGTCACCGGTCTCATCAAAGCCAACGTGCCCTCGCGTCTCGCGTTCGCGGTGACCAGCGTCACCGACTCGCGCGTGATCCTCGATCAGCCCGGCGCCGATCGCCTGATCGGCCAGGGCGACGGCCTGTTCCTGCCGATGGGGGCGTCGAAGTCGATCCGCGTGCAGGGTGCGTGGGTCAGCGAGCCCGAGATCGAGAAGGTCGTCGCCCACGTCAAGGGACAGGCCGAGCCCGAGTATCGGCGCGATGTCGCCGCGGTGGTCGAGAAGAAGGAGATCGACGCCGACATCGGCGACGACCTCGAACTGCTCCTGGCGGCGGCCGAGCAGATCATCTCCACCCAGTTCGGCTCGACCTCGATGCTGCAGCGCAAGCTGCGCGTCGGCTTCGCTAAGGCGGGCCGCCTCATGGATCTTCTCGAGTCGCGGGAGATCGTCGGTCCGTCTGAGGGCTCGAAGGCGCGCGACGTGCTCGTCACCCCCGACCAGCTGCCGACGGTGCTCGCGCGGCTGCGCGGCGACGAGCCGCCGGCCGCGGCGCCTGCCGCCCCGGGGGCGTCTTCGGACCCGGTCGAGGCCCAGTTCGAGGGCTACGAGGTCGTCGACGGCGATGACGACGGCGAAGACGCGTGGGGTCTCACCGGCCGGGAGTGACGCCGGTAGGCTCGAGTCGTGGCCATCCCGAGGCAGCTGCCCAACGCGATCACCATCGTGCGCATCCTGTGCGCACCCGTCTTCATCTGGCTTCTGCTGGCGGATGCCGGAGCCGACGGCGCCCTGCGCTGGTGGGCCGCCGCGCTGTTCATCGTCGCGATCGCGACCGACGGCATCGACGGTCATCTCGCGCGTAAGCACAACATCGTCACCGACCTCGGCAAGCTGCTCGACCCGATCGCCGACAAGGTCCTCACCGGCGCCGCGTTCGTCTGCCTGTCGATCCTCGCCGAGCTGCCGTGGTGGATCACGATCGTCGTTCTCGTGCGCGAGCTCGGCGTCACTGTGGACCGGCTCATCGTCGCCGCCGACCATGTGGTCGCCGCCGCCTGGATGGGCAAGCTCAAAACGGTCGCCCAGGCGGTCGCGCTGTCGCTGGCGCTGCTGCCGCTGTGGACGGTGGCGGGCGAGTGGATCCACATCGTCAATGCCGTGACCATGACGATCGCCGTCGTGCTCACGATCGCCAGCGGCCTGGACTACGTCATCACCGCCGTCCGCGCGCGCCGGGGAGCCCGACGATGACGCGTCGACCGGCGCCGGCACCGGACCTGCCCGACGATGTCGAGTCGACCCTCGTGTCGCCGGGGCGCCGCTCTGATCCCGAGCGGCTCGTCGCCCGGCTCAAAGAACTGGGGTGGACGCTCGGGGTGGCCGAGTCGCTCACCGGCGGCATGGTCGTCGCCGCCCTCATCGACGTGGCCGGCGCCTCGGCTGTCGTGCGCGGCGGGGTGGTCGCGTACGCGACCGAGCTGAAGCAGACGCTGCTGGGCGTCGACGCGGCGCTGCTCGAGGCGCACGGGCCCGTCCACCCCCGCGTCGCGCGCCAGATGGCCGACGGTGCTCGACGGGCGCTCGGGCACGAGGGCGTGCCGACCGACGTCGGCGTGGCCACCACCGGCATCGCCGGTCCGGTCTCGCCCGACGGGCAGCCGGTGGGCACCGTCCACATCGCCGTCTCGACGCCGCTGGGCTCGCGCGCCGAGTCGCTGCTGCTGACCGGCGACCGGCACACGATCCGCACCGAGGCGACAGCGCGGGCGCTGCGCCTCATCCTCGAGGCACTCTGACGGCTTGGAATAGCGGGGGTGTCGAACCTGTTACGTCTCAGTGATTCCCATGTATTCCTCAGCGGTATGGCGATATGGTGACCGAAAAGGTGAGGTACTGTTGTCCACCCGAGACACAGCAGAAGTAGGCAAAGGAGGGGGCCCGACATGATCCTGGTACGTCAAGAGATCGGCGATGTCCTGCGTGATCTTCGCTTGCAGAGGGGCCGCACCCTCCGTCAGGTCGCGGGGCGTGCGAGCGTCGCGCTGGGCTACCTGAGCGAGGTCGAACGCGGTCAGAAGGAGGCGTCGAGCGAGATCCTCGCGGCCGTCGCCGAAGCGCTCGATGTCCCCATCTCGTCGATCATGCGCGAGGTCGGCGACCGCATCTCGGTGCTCGAGGGGCTGCAGACCATCCCCGACGTGGTGCCCGACGACCTGGCGTCGCTCGGCGACGACCTCGTCCAGCCCGAGCTGTCGCTGCGCTGACGCCGCCGATGCGGCTCAGCGAATTCGAACGCGCCGTCGAGCGCGAGTTCGGCGCGGCCGGTGCCACCCTGGTGACCGATCTCGCGCTGCCGCGTGCCGGCAATCGCACCGCGGCCGAGTGCCTGCGCGACGGCGTCGAGCCGCGTGAGGTCTGGCATGCACTGTGCGTGGAGGCCGACGTGCCGCCGTCGCGCCGCCATGGCGTGGGTCTGCAGGATCCGCCCCGGCGCTGACGTGCCGGGTCGGTGGATGCCGGCGCTGAGCCCGGCGGGGTTCGAACATCCGCAGTCGGCGTGTCATCGAAAATTCGTTCGAGATGCCGCGTAGTCTCCTGCACAAGCGGTGACACCTCGAAGTTGTCCACGGCTCGGCGGGTTCCTCGACGCAATGTCGGAGGGTCCGCATACCGTGATCAGCGTCGGATGACACCACACGCCTTGTCGCAGCTTCCACCCCACCGGGGCGGAACGCGACAGCCTACAGGCGACGGAATGCGAACCAGAAGGAGCACCCCATGCCCTCACCCGCTGAGCGCGAGAAGTCCCTCGAGTCGGCTCTCGCCCAGATCGATCGGCAGTTCGGAAAGGGCTCGGTCATGCGACTGGGCAGCGACGAACGCGCACCGGTCGCGACGATCTCCACCGGGTCGATCGCCCTCGACGCCGCACTCGGCATCGGTGGGCTCCCACGCGGCCGCATCATCGAGATCTACGGTCCGGAATCGTCGGGTAAGACGACCCTGACCCTCCACGCCATCGCCAACGCCCAGCGCGCTGGCGGCATCGCCGCGTTCATCGACGCCGAGCACGCGCTCGATCCCGATTACGCGCAGAAGCTCGGCGTCGACATCGACCAGCTTCTGGTCTCGCAGCCCGACACCGGTGAGCAGGCGCTCGAGATCGCCGACATGCTGGTGCGCTCTGGCGCCATCGATCTGGTCGTCATCGACTCCGTCGCCGCGCTCGTGCCCGAGGCCGAGATCAAGGGCGAGATGGGTGACTCGCACGTGGGTTTGCAGGCGCGCCTCATGTCGCAGGCGCTGCGCAAGCTCACCGGTGGTCTGAACCAGACCAACACCACGATGATCTTCATCAACCAGTTGCGCGAGAAGATCGGCGTGTTCTTCGGCTCGCCCGAGACGACCGCCGGCGGCAAGGCGCTGAAGTTCTACGCCTCCGTGCGTCTGGACATCCGGCGCATCGAGACGCTGAAGGACGGGACCGAAGCGGTGGGCAACCGCACACGCGTCAAGGTCGTGAAGAACAAGATGGCCCCGCCGTTCAAGCAGGCCGAGTTCGACATCCTGTACGGCGTGGGCATCTCGCGCGAGGGCAGCCTGATCGACTACGGCGTCGAGCACGCCATCGTCAAGAAGTCCGGCGCGTGGTACACCTACGACGGCGAGCAGCTCGGGCAGGGCAAGGAGAACGCACGCAACTTCCTCCTGAAGAACCCCGACATCGCGGCCGACATCGAGACCAAGATCAAGCAGAAGCTCGGCATCGGCGTGCCCCGCACGGTCGAAGAGCCGCCGGCCCCGGCCGTGACACCGGCCGCAGACTTGACGGCCCGACGCCCGGCCTGATGCGCCGACAGTCACGGCGCGAGGCGGCACACGCATGAGTGACCACAAGGGCGAGTCCGAGGCCGAACGCGGCCCCGGGCTCGCCCCCGTCATCCCGCTGTTCGGTGACCGAGGTCGCCCCGCCCCGGAGCGCACACCCGCAGAGCACACCGCGCCGGACACCGATCCCCGAGACGGGCATGACGGGTCGTCGAGTGTCGAGGTCGCACAGTCCACCGGTGACGGGGCAGGCGGCGGCTGGCACACCAGCTGGCTCGCTGCCGACGATGCCCCCGACCTCGAACTGGCGGGCGACGACGAGCGGCGTGAGCGGGTCGAGACGGCGGAGGCGGCGCTGCTGCGCAAGCTGCGCGGTCGGTCGCTGTCGATCCGTGAGGCCCGCACGCAGCTGGTCGCGCACGACCTCGACGAGGCCGACATCGACGGCGTGATCGCCCGGTTCGAGCGCCACGGCTATCTCGACGATGCGAAGCTCGCCGACCAGCTCATTCACACGGCCGTCGAACGCAAGGGCCAGGGGCGTCGCGTCGTGGCACAGGCACTCGCCCAGCGCGGCATTCCGCGCGATGTCGTCGACGCGGCGATGACCGAGGTGCCTGATGATGATGCCGAGCGTGCCCGTGAGTTCGCACGTCACAAAGCACGCACCATGACCGATCTCGACCGTGAGGTGGCGCTGCGGCGCCTTGCCGGTCAGCTCGCCCGCCGCGGCTACGGCGCGCACGCCCTCGAAGCCGCGCGCCAGGCGCTCGACGAGGCGGGCGGTTCGGGTGGGGGTCGATCGGGCGTGCGATTCCGCTGATATCTGCCGGCCGCGGCAGGCCGTACGCGTCCGCAGGCGCTCCGTAACGCATCTCTGCGCTGACGGGCTCCACGAGAGCGGCCGGCTCCCGGATTGCGCTCGTACAATGGTCGGATCATGACTTCGCCTTCTTCCGCGCCGACGCTGATCGCACCGTCGCCGGCCGCCGTCGCCGCCGACGGCGCCGCCCGCACCTACGAGGTGCGCACCTTCGGCTGCCAGATGAACGTCCACGACTCCGAACGACTGTCCGGCTCGCTGGAGAGCGCCGGCTACGTGCCCGCCGCGCCCGGCACCGACCCCGACGTCGTCGTCATCAACACGTGCGCCGTGCGCGACAACGCCGCCGGCAAGCTATACGGCACGCTCGGGCATCTCAAGAGCCGCAAGGACAAGCACGAGGGCATGCAGATCGCCGTCGGCGGGTGCCTTGCCCAGATGGACAAGGACACGGTTCTCGAGAAGGCGCCATGGGTCGACGTCGTGTTCGGCACGCACAACATGGGGTCTCTGCCCGGCATGCTCGAACGTGCGCGCCACAATGACGACGCCGAGCTCGAGATCCTCGAATCGCTCGAAGTGTTCCCGTCGACCCTGCCCACCAAACGTGACTCGGTGTACAGCGGCTGGGTGTCGATCTCGGTCGGGTGCAACAACACCTGCACGTTCTGCATCGTGCCGAGCCTGCGCGGCAAGGAGAAGGACCGTCGTCCCGGCGACATCCTCAGCGAGATCAAGCTCCTCGTCGACGACGGTGCCATCGAGGTGACGCTGCTCGGCCAGAACGTGAACAGCTACGGCGTCGAGTTCGGCGACCGGCAGGCGTTCGGCAAACTGCTGCGCGCCGCCGGCCAGATCGAGGGACTCGAGCGCATCCGCTTCACGAGCCCGCACCCCGCCGCGTTCACCGACGACGTCATCGATGCGATGGCCGAGACCGGTGCGGTCATGCCGCAGTTGCACATGCCGCTGCAGTCGGGCTCCGACCGCATCCTCAAAGCGATGCGCCGCTCCTACCGCAGCGAGCGGTTCCTCGGCATCCTCGACCGCGTCCGCGCGAAGATGCCCGACGCCGCCATCTCGACCGACATCATCGTCGGCTTCCCCGGCGAGACCGAGGAAGACTTCGAAGACACCCTGCGCGTCGTCGAGCAGGCACGCTTCGCGAGCGCCTTCACTTTCCAGTACTCCATCCGTGCGGGCACGCCCGCTGCGACGATGCCCGACCAGGTACCCAAAGAGGTCGTACAGGCGCGGTACGAACGCCTCGTGGCGCTGCAGGAGCGCATCAGCCTCGAAGAGAACCAGAAGCAGGTCGGCCGCCAGCTGCGGGTGCTGGTCTCCACCGGCGAAGGCAAGAAAGACGCGGCCACGCACCGCTTGACCGGTCGCGCCGAAGACAACCGCCTCGTGCATTTCGAGCTGCCCACAGGCAGCGACACGCCCCGACCCGGTGACATCGTCTCTGTCGTGGTGACCCACGCGGCGCCTTTCCACCTGCTCGCCGACAGCACCGACGGCGCGCCGCTGCGCATCCGCCGCACCCGCGCCGGTGACGCCTGGGACCGCACGCAGGCCGAGTCCTGCGGCGTGCCCGCACCGGCATCTTCGGGCGCCCCACGCTCGGTCTCGCTGGGCCTGCCCACGCTGCGCCTCACCACCGGGCAGTGACCGCCCCGCGCCTGTGGGCGATCGTCGGCGCCACCGGCACCGGCAAGACCGGGCTCTCCCTCGACCTCGCCGAGGCTCTCGCGGCGCGCGGGCGGGCGGCCGAGATCGTCAATGCCGACGCGATGCAGCTTTACCGCGGCATGGACATCGGCACCGCGAAGCTGCCCGCGGCGCAGCGCCGTGGCATCCCTCACCACCTTTTCGACATGCTCGACGTGACCGAGGAGGCGGCGGTGGCCGCCTACCAACCGGTCGCCCGCGACCTCATCGCGCAGGTGTTCGCGCGCGGCGCCGACGCGATCCTGGTCGGCGGGTCGGGGCTGTACGTGTCGAGCGTGCTGTTCGACTTCCGGTTTCCGCCCCACGACGACGCTGTGCGCGCGCAACTCGAGGCGGACCTGGCCCGCGACGGCGCCGGGGCGCTCTTCGCCCGGCTGCGCGAACTCGACCCGGCCACGGCGCAGCGCATCGACGCGCGCAACGGCCGACGCGTCGTGAGGGCTCTTGAAGTCGTGATGCAGGGTGAATCCACCCACGGTGCCGTGCTGCCGCCGGCGCCGCCGCGGTGGTATGAGCCGCTGACCATCGTCGGTGTGCACCTCGACCGAGCGGTCCTCGTGGAGCGTCTCGATGAGCGCGTCGAGACGATGTGGCGCGAAGGATTGCTCGACGAGGTCCGGCGACTGCAGACCCGCGGGCTTGAAGACGGCGTCACGGCGCGGCGCGCGATCGGTTACGCGCAGGCGCTCGCGCAGCTGGCGGGGGAGATGACCCAGGCCGAGGCCATCGCCGAGACGCAGGCGCTCACGCGCCGGTACGCGCGGCGGCAGGTGTCGTGGTTCAAGCGGTACGAGGGCATCCGGTGGATGGATTCCCCCGTGGAAGCCGGGGCCCTGGCAGACTCGACCGCATGACTGTCGAGATCCGTCCGTTCGCTCTTCCCGATACCGAAGCCGTCGTCTCGCTGTGGCAGGAGGCGGGCCTGACCCGGCCCTGGAACAACCCGCACCAGGACATCAGCCGCAAGCTGAAGGTGCAGCCCGAGCTCTTCCTCGTCGCCGAGGACGACGGAGCGCTCGTGGGTTCGGTCATGGCCGGGTACGACGGCCACCGCGGCTGGCTGTACTACCTTGCCACCGATCCGCACCGCCGCGGCGAGGGCATCGCGCGGCAACTGGTCGGCGGCGCGGAGGAACGGCTGATCGAAATGGGGTGCCCCAAGGTGCAGCTCATGGTGCGTCCGGACAACGGGGTCGCGCACGGCTTCTACGAGTCGCTCGACTACGAGCCCTTCGACGTCTGGGCCACGGGCAAACGCCTCATCGCAGACTGACCGCCTGACCGGTGACGGCGATCCCTAGAATGGGGGGATGCCGGAGACCATCGCATTCACCAAGGGCCATGGCACCGGCAATGACTTCGTCATCGTCCCCGACGCCGACGGTCGGCTCGACCTCACCGACGCGCAGATCGCGGCGCTGTGCGACCGACGCTTCGGCATCGGCGGCGACGGACTGCTGCGGGTGGTCCGGGCCGATCGCCTCGCCGACGGGGCGGCGGCGGCCGCGGCGGGCGTCGAGTGGTTCATGGACTACCGCAACGCCGATGGGTCGGCGGCCGAGATGTGCGGCAACGGCACCCGCGTGTTCGTCCGGTATCTGGTCGACGCCGGCTGGGCGACTCTCGACACGCCGCTTGCCATCGGCACCCGCGCCGGGGTGAAGACCCTCACCCGCAGCGACGAAGGCTTCGAGGTCGACCTCGGGGTCTGGCGTGAGGAAGCGAACGATGTGGTCGTGCGGGCGCGCGGGCTCGACGTACCGCGGCCGGGGCTGGGCATCGACGTCGGAAACCCCCACGTCGTGGTCGCGCTCTCGAGCGTGGCCGAGCTCGAAGGGCTCGACCTGACGGTGCAGCCGATTCTCACACCGCAGCCGCCGGCGGGCGCCAACATCGAGTTCGTCGTGCCCGCGGACCCTCTCGTACGCGACGGTGTCGGCGCGCTGCGCATGCGGGTGTTCGAGCGTGGCGTGGGCGAGACGCTCTCGTGCGGAACGGGCGTCGCCGCTGCTGCCCTCGCGGTGCGCAGCTGGGCCGGCCCCGGTGCACCCGACCGCTGGACGGTGGATGTGCCGGGAGGCCGACTGGGCGTCCGCGTCGTTGAGGCGGAGGACGGCGCACACGTGCTGCTGTCGGGATCGGCGACGCTGGTCTTCTCGGGCCAGGTGGCGCTCGCCTGAACGCGGCGGCACCGGGCCGCCGGCGCCGCGCAGCGACGGCGGAACCTTCAGGGCAGGGTGACCGGCGCCGTCGGCGGAGTGCCATGCCGGCGGACCCGCAGCACGCGGAAGCCGCGGCCGGTCGCGGCGCGCGTCACCGTGTAGCCGTCGGTGAACGTCGCCGCCAGCCAGCGCTGCAGCGAGTCCGACCCGAGGTTGCGCTGCACGACCAGCCACGCGTCGCTGCGCTCGTCGAGCCGTGGAATCCACGTTTCGAGCAGGTGGTGCAGTTCGTTCTTGCCCACGCGGATCGGCGGATTCGACCGGATCGTGCGGAACACGACGTCGTCGGGAACATCCTCAGGCCGCACCGCGTTGACGTTGTCGAGCCCCAGTTCTGCGGCGTTGCGGCGCACCAGGTCGAGGGCGCGATCGTTGACATCGACGGCCCACACCGTGGCGTGCGGCGCTTCCAGAGCCAGCGACAGCGCGATCGGGCCCCAGCCGCACCCCACGTCGAGCAGGTGACCGCCCGGTGGCGGGCTCGGCGTGTTGGCCAGCAGCACCCCGGTGCCGCCGTCCACGTGATCGGGGCTGAACACGCCTCCGGCGGTGAACACCTCGACGTCTCGCCCGGCGAGCTGGACGCGGATGCGACGGAGATTCTCGGCGCTGGAGGGTTTCGCGCTGAAATAGTGGTCGCTCGGCACGCAGTCGAGCGTAGCGGAGGAGCCGCCCGACGCGGGAGGCTAGAGTGCACGGGTGGCCCACGCGCCGCCCCGGAAGGATGAAATGACAGACACCACCACCCCGAACAGCCCCGAAGAGACGCCGGTCGATCCGGTCGATCGGGTGCTGGCGAACGCGCAGTCGCGCTCCGGGGTACGCGTGTTCGGCGCCGCGCAGGCGCTGCAGGACGAGTCGACCGTCGCATACGGCGACACCGACGGCGAGCAGTGGGACCGCGAAGAACGAGCGGCGCTGCGGCGTGTGCCCGGCCTGTCGACCGAGCTCGAAGACGTCACCGAGGTCGAGTATCGCCAGTTGCGTCTGGAGAACGTCGTCCTCATCGGCGTCTACGCGCAGGGCTCGCAGGAAGACGCCGAGAACTCGCTGCGCGAGCTCGCAGCGCTGGCCGAAACCGCCGGTGCCGTCGTGCTCGACGGCGTCCTGCAGCGGCGACCGCACCCTGATCCGGCGACATACATCGGCAGCGGCAAGGCCGGCGAACTGCGCGACCTCGTTGCCGCGGTCGGCGCCGATACCGTCATCGCCGACACCGAACTGGCCCCCAGCCAACGTCGCGCGCTCGAAGACGTCGTCAAGGTGAAGGTCATCGACCGCACCACCGTCATCCTCGACATCTTCAGCCAGCATGCCAAGAGCCGTGAGGGCAAGGCCCAGGTCGAACTTGCCCAGCTCGAGTACCTGCTGCCGCGCCTGCGCGGCTGGGGTGAGTCGATGAGCCGCCAGGCCGGCGGCCAGGTCGGTGCCGCCGGTGCGGGTATGGGCTCACGCGGACCCGGTGAGACCAAGATCGAGCTCGATCGGCGCCGGATCCGCACGCGCATGGCGCAGCTGCGCCGCCAGATCCGCGACTATGCCCCCGCGCGCGGGGCCAAGCGCGCCGAACGCAAACGGCACACCATTCCCTCGGTGGCCATCGCCGGCTACACCAACGCCGGAAAGTCGAGTCTGCTCAACCGGCTCACCAGCGCGGGTGTGCTCGTCGAGAATGCGCTGTTCGCGACGCTGGATGCCACGGTGAGACGTGCCCAGACTGAGGACGGCCGCGTGTACACCTTGACCGACACGGTCGGGTTCGTCCGCAACCTGCCGCACCAGCTCGTGGAGGCGTTCCGGTCGACGCTCGAAGAGGTCGGCGAGGCTGACGTCATCGTGCACGTGGTCGACGGTTCGCACCCCGACCCGGCGGCGCAGCTGGCCACCGTGCGCGACGTGATGGGCGACGTGGGGGCGCGGTCGACGAACGAGATCGTCGTGTTCAACAAGGCCGACCTCGTCGATGCGGATACCCGTCTCGTGCTGCACGGCCTGGAGCCGACCGCGCACTTCGTGTCCTCCCGCACGGGCGAGGGCATCGAGCAGCTGCGCGCCGCGATCGAAGCGGCGCTGCCGCTGCCTGCCGTCGAGATCCGCGCACTCGTCCCGTATGACCGGGGCGACCTGATCAACGCCGTGCACGAGTCGGGACTCATCGTCTCGACCCGCCATGAGGCCGACGGCACCGCGGTGCACGCCCACGTCTCCGAGCGGCTGGCCGCCGATCTGGCGCCGTTCACGCTGTGACGGCACTCTGCGGCTGACACCACTCCGTTCGCGTTGTGATCGACGTCGTGGCGCGTCAGGCGAGAGCGACCGGCCTCACGCCGGGGGTCTCGAAGCCGAACACCTGACCCAGGAACGCCAGCTCCGTCTCGAGGGCGTGCACGATGGTCTCGGCCCGGCGAAACCCGTGACCCTCACCGGCGTACAGGACGTAAGCATGGGGTACGCCGCGCGCCGCGAGTGCATCGCGGATCGCCTCGGACTGCGACGGTGGCACGACCTCGTCCTCGTCGCCCTGCAGCAGCAGGAGCGGCGCGCGGAACCGCTCGGGCCGGCTCAACGGCGACCGGTCCGCGTACGTCTTCTCCGCCTCCGGCAGCGGGCCGATCAGCCCGTCCAGGTACCGTGCCTCGAAGTCGTGCGTGTCTGCGGCGAGGGTGCGCGCATCGCCGACGCCGTAGCGTGAGATGCCGGCACCGAACACCTCCGTGCCCACGAGCGCGGCCAGCACCGTCCATCCGCCGGCCGACCCGCCCGCGATCGCGATCCTCCCGGCATCCGCCCGCCCTTCGGCGGCCAAGCCCTCGGCCGCAGCGGCGACGTCATCCACGTCGACCACGCCCCACTGCCCTTTCAGGCGCTCGCGATACGCGCGGCCATAGCCGGTCGAGCCGCCGTAGTTGACCTCGAGCACGCCGATGCCGCGGCTGGTGAGGTACGCGGTCCTGCTGTCGGCGACGCCGCCCACGTGTGCGGTGGGGCCGCCGTGGACGAACACGACGTACGGGGGCCGCTCGTCGGCCGGTGCGGTGACGTCGGGGTTCGCCGGTGCATAGTCGAACGCGTGGACCGGGCCGTGGGCGCCGGCGAACGTCACCGGCCGCCCCTCCGGGTACCAGTGCGCGTCGTCCGCCGCGCCGCCGGCGACGAGCACGGCGTCGCGGCCGGGTTCGACGACCCACACGCCGGTGCCGCCCGGTGCGGCGCCCGAGATGAGCACGCGCGTGTCCGACACATCCTCGACCACCACCCGCGCCGTGCACGGCACGGGAAGGGGCGTCCCGTGCCCGTCTGGGGTGAGGTGGACGACCGTGTCGGAGCCGTTGGTGCGCACGGCGATGAAGCCGCCGTCCGCCAGCGGAGCGAACCACCGCAGGCCGAGGACCCAGAGCCCGCCTCCGGTATCGGCATCCGCCGGTGCGATCGGCGCTCGCTCGACCGCGCCATCCGTCGTCAGGCGGGCGCGCCACAGGTTCCAGCGGTCGCTGGGGTCGTCGACGTACACCAGTTCGTCATCGCCGGTCCACTCGGGCTGCAACGCCGCGCTCGCGCCACCGGCGATCGTCACGACCTCCGTCACCCGCCCACTGGTCATGCGTCCGACGCGCAGCGTGGTGCGATCCCACGGCATGTCCGGGTGGTCCCACGCCACCCACGCCAGGCGAGACCCGTCCGGCGAGAGGGCAGGCTGCGCCACGAAATGACTGCCCGCGGCCAGCGAGGTGACCGTGCCGTCACCGGCGATCGCAACGATGTCGCGGTCGGGGATGGGGCTTTCGCCGTGGCGCTCGCGCACGGCGAGCAGTGTGTCGGCCTGCCATCGCAGCCCGCCGTAGCGCGTATCGCCGTCGACGGCGGTCAGCGGCCGCGGTGCTTCGCCGGGCGCGGTGGTCCATACCTGCTGATCCGCCTTCTCCACGAAGAACAGGCGGCCCTGCGGCGTCGCCGCCCACGAGCCGCCGCCGTACTCGTGCACGCGCGACCGCGCGTTGGACGCAGCACCGAGCAGATCATCAACGGTGCCGTCGGCGCGGCGGCGGCGTACCGTCGTGCGGCCTCCCTCGGAGGGCACCGACTCGCCCCACCAGATCTCGTCACCGACGAACGCGGCGCCGTCGAAGCGCGGTGACGCCGACGAAGCCCACAGGGCGGTCAGCGGCGAGGGCCAGGAACCATAGGGGAGGGTTTCACGCATGGCCCCACGGTAGCCGCGATCGGGCGGGCCGGTCGATGGCGCGATTCACGCGCAGTGTGGCACTCGCGCTTCTGGTCGGGGCAGCGCAGATCGGGTCGACTGGAGCAATGAACACCGCACCCGCCCTCATCGTGATCGACATGCAGGAGGGCTTCACCGATCCGTTCTGGGGGCCGACGACGAACCATCCCGGCTGCGAAGAGAACGTCGACCGCCTCATCGCCGCCTGGACCGAGCGCACGTGGCCGATCGTCGCGGTGCGCCACGACAGCGTCCAGCCCGACTCGCCGCTGCGCACCGGGCACCCCGGCAACGCGTTGATCAGCTCCGTAGCCGAGGCGCGTGCCGACCTGCGGGTGGCCAAGACGGTCAACTCCGCCTTCTACGGCGCCCCCGACCTCGAGGCGTGGCTGCGCGAGCGTGAGATCACCACGATCGTGCTGTGCGGCATCCAGACCAACATGTGCGTCGAGACCACCGCACGCATGGGCGGCAACCTGGGGTTCGATGTCGTCGTTGCCCTCGACGCGACGCGGACGTTCGATCTGGCCGGTCTTGACGGCAGGATCATCCCCGCCGGCCGGCTGATGGATGCCACCGCCACGAATCTGCATGGCGGCGGCTTCGCCCGCGTGCTTTCGACCGCCGACGTCCTCCGAGGTTGACGGCAGGCACAGGATGCCGGTGCCGCCAGGGCGCGCACCCGGCACCACCGGGCGAGCGCCGGCGCGTCAGACCGCCCGCAGCACCGCCACGACCTTGCCCAGCACGGTGGCGTCATCGCCCAGGATCGGCTCGAACGCGGTATTGCGGGGGAGCAGCCAGGTGTGGCCGTCGCGCTGCCGGAATGTCTTCACCGTCGCTTCGCCATCGAGCATCGCGGCGACGATCTCGCCGTTGTCGGCGGTCGACTGTGCGCGCACGACCACCCAGTCGCCGTCGCAGATGGCGGCATCGATCATCGAGTCGCCGCTCACTTTGAGCATGAACAGCTCACCCTTGCCCACGAGCTGACGCGGCAGCGGGAAGATCTCCTCCACTTGCTGCTCGGCTGTGATCGGCACGCCTGCGGCGATGCGACCCACCAGTGGCACCAGGGCGGCGTCGCCGACCGACGGACCCTCGTCGGGGTTGTCGGTGTTGGTGCCGGGAAGGTCGATGAGCACCTCCATCGCGCGGGTCTTGCCCGGGTCGCGCCGGAGGTAGCCGCTCAGTTCGAGCTGATTGAGCTGGTGGGTCACGCTCGACAGCGACTTGAGGCCGACCGCGTCGCCGATCTCGCGCATGCTCGGCGGATACCCGTGCCGGGCGATCGAGCGCTGGATCACCTCGAGGATGGCCATCTGCTTGTCGCTGAGGCTCTTGCGCCGGCGTGTCTGCGGCTTGTCGGTCATGTCCGGCTCCTTCTCGGGCCCGATTCCGAATTCGAATGTCGGAGGTGGGTGATGGGCTCTTCTCATCGAAACGGTATCCGGTGACGGGCGGGTCGTGCGGCAGGCATTCGCGTGTCGCGTGCGATTCGATTTCCGATCCGGCTACCACTTGACACGTTACCAGCTCGAAGATAGGTTCGGAAGAGAGATTCGCATTCGGCTCTCCCGGCCGAGACGCCGGATGCGAATCTCTGACACCGCCGCATGAGGAGGAATGATGACCACCATCGACATCGCCGCCGGCATCCCCGCCCCGCGCCCGACGCGCCTGCGTCTGACCGTCCGCGGACGGCGCGTGCTGGCGACGCTCGCGTCGCTGCCCGCGGTCATCGCCCTGACGATCGCCGCCATCTCCGGCGGGGGCGCGATCGCCTCCTCCGCCGCCGGCGCACCCGCCGGTTCGTTCGCGACGGTGACCGTCATGCCGGGCGAGTCGCTGTGGTCGATCGCCGAGCGGGTCGCCCCGGCGGCTGATCCGCGTGACGTCGTCGAAGAGATCATGCGGCTCAACGCGCTGGCCGGTGCCGGTCTCGACGCCGGGCAGAGCCTCGCGATCCCCGCCCAGTACAGCGCCGGCGACTGAGCGCGGCGGGCCTAGCATGGAGGGGTGACTGCCCGTCTGGAAGACCTTCCGATACGCGACGACCTGCGGGGATTGACGCCCTACGGCGCGCCTCAGGTGCCGCTGCCGATCGCCCTCAACGTCAATGAGAACACGCACCCGGTCCCGCCCGAGGTCGCCGACGACATCCTCGACGGCATCGGCCAGGCGCTCGGTGAGATCAATCGCTACCCTGACCGGGAGTTCACCGCACTCCGCGAGGGCTTCGCCGACTACCTGGGCCACAGTCTCACCCGCGACCAGATCTGGGCGGCGAACGGTTCGAACGAGGTGCTGCAGCATCTGCTGCAGGCCTTCGCCGGCCCCGGCCGCACCGCCTTCGGCTTCGCGCCGACCTACTCGATGTATCCGTTGCTGACGCGGGCCACCGGTGCCGAGTTCCTCGCCGGCACCCGGGGTGTGGACTACACCGTGTCTGCCGACGATGCCGCGGCTCAGGTCGCCCAGGCCCGACCCGATGTCGTCTTCCTGTGCGCTCCGAACAACCCGACCGGCACGCCGATGCCGTTGGACGTGATCGAAGCGGTCTACGACGCCGCCCCGGGCATCGTGATCGTCGACGAGGCGTATTGGGAGTTCGCTCCGCGCGAAGAACGCTCGGCGCTGACGCTTCTGCCGGGCCGCGAACGCCTGGTCGTGTCGCGCACGATGAGCAAGGCGTTCGCCTTCGCCGGTGCCCGCGTCGGCTACCTCGCCGCCGATCCCGCGGTGATCGACGCGTTGCGTCTCGTGCGGCTGCCCTATCACCTGAGCGCTCTCACACAGTCGGCGGCCACCGCGGCCCTGCGCCACGCGCCGACGATGCTGCAGATGGTCGACGAGATCGTCGGCCAACGCGACCGCATCTCGGCGACAGTCGAGGCGCTGGGCTACACGCCGCACGAGAGCTGGACGAACTTCGTGCTGTTCTCCGGCGTCGAAGACCCTGCGGCGACGTGGCAGGCGCTGTATGACCGCGGCGTCCTGATCCGTGACGTCGGCATCGCCCGCAGTCTGCGTGTGAGCGCGGGCACCGAGGAGGAGACCACGGCGTTCCTCGACGCGCTCGCATCGCTCTGACCGCGCCGTTCGGGCAGCCGCGCCTCGGTAGACTCGGAGCATGAGCAGCACCGGGGCCCGTACGGCCAGCATCCGCCGCGCGACCAGCGAGTCCACCGTCGAGCTCGAACTCGACCTCGACGGCACCGGCACCAGCCGCATCGACACCACGGTGCCGTTCTTCGACCACATGCTCACGGCGTTCGCGAAGCACTCGCTGACGGACCTCACCGTCCGGGCCTCCGGTGACACCGACATCGATGCGCACCACACGGTCGAGGACATCGCGATCGTCCTCGGCCAGGCCATCCGCGAGGCGCTGGGCGACAAAGCAGGCATCTCGCGATACGGCGATGCCCTCGTCCCGCTCGACGAGGCCCTCGCTCAGGCCGTCGTCGACATCAGCGGCCGCCCCTACCTCGTGCACAGCGGCGAGCCCACCGGGTTCGAACACCACCTCATCGGCGGTCACTTCACGGGGTCGCTCGTGCGTCACGTGTTCGAAGCGATCTCGTACAACGCGGCGCTGACAGTCCACGTCACCGTGCTCGGCGGCCGTGACCCCCACCACATCGCCGAAGCCGAGTTCAAGGCCTTCGCCCGCGCCTTCCGCCAGGCCAAGGCGCGTGACCCGCTCGTGCAGGGCATTCCGAGCACGAAGGGCGCCCTGTGACCGGACCCGCGCCGATCGTCGCGGTGCTCGACTACGGGTCGGGCAACGTCCACTCCGCCGTCAAGGCGCTCAGCGCGGCCGGCGCCGACGCTCGCCTGACGGCCGATCGCGGCCTCATCCAGGACGCGGCCGGTCTGGTCGTGCCCGGCGTGGGTGCGTTCAGCGCCGTGATGTCCGCGCTGCGCGCCGGCCATGGCGACGAGATGATCGGCCGGCGATTGGCCGGAGGCCGTCCTGTGCTGGGCATCTGCGTGGGCATGCAGATCCTCTTCGAACACGGCGTCGAACGCGGTATCGACACCGAGGGCATGGGGGAGTGGCCGGGCGCGGTCACCGAACTCGATGCTCCGGTGCTGCCGCACATGGGATGGAACACTGTTCGCCCGGGTGAGGGCTCGGTGCTGTTCCGCGGCATCGAGCACGAACGCTTCTACTTCGTGCACTCCTACGGCGCGCAGCACTGGAGCCTCGACGTCATGCGTCCTTTCGCGCCGCCGGCGCTCACGTGGTGCGACTACGGCACGCCGTTCCTGGCTGCGGTCGAGAACGGTCCGCTGTCGGCCACCCAGTTCCACCCCGAGAAGTCCGGCGAGGCCGGTATCCGCCTCCTCGCCAACTGGATCGAGTCTCTGCCGCAGTCCGAGTAGGCTTGTCCCTTGTGCGCAATCGGCGCACGGATCCACTCTCCCTGGGGAACCATGAACGATTTCGCGTCGACTCCTGAACTGATCCTCCTGCCCGCCGTCGATGTCCAAGGCGGCAAGGCCGTGCGTCTCACGCAGGGTGAGGCCGGCACCGAGACCAGCTACGGCGACCCGGTGGATGCCGCGCTGAACTGGGCCGAGCAGGGCGCACAGTGGATTCACCTCGTCGACCTCGACGCGGCCTTCGGGCGCGGCAGCAACGCCGCGCTCCTGCGCCGCACCATCAAGCACCTCAAGGGCGTGCAGATCGAACTGTCCGGCGGCATCCGCGACGACGCCTCACTGGATGCGGCCCTCGAAAGCGGCGCGACGCGGGTCAACCTCGGTACGGCGGCGCTCGAGAATCCGGAGTGGGCCGCCGACGTCATCGGTCGGTACGGCGACGCGATCGCGGTCGGTCTCGACGTGCGCGGCACGACTCTCGCGGCCCGCGGCTGGACCCAGGAGGGCGGGGACCTCTGGGAGGTGCTCGAGCGGCTCGAGGCGGCCGGCTGCCGCCGCTATGTCGTCACCGACGTGACCAAGGACGGCACGCTGCGCGGTCCGAACCTCGACCTGCTGCGAGAGATGGCCTCGCGCACCGTCAAGCCCATCGTCGCCTCCGGCGGCGTGTCGAGCCTCGACGACATCATCGCTCTGCGCGAGCTCGTTCCGCTCGGCGTCGAGGGCGCGATCGTCGGCAAGGCCCTGTATGCGGGGGCGTTCACGCTCGTCGAGGCGCTGGATGTCGCCGGAGCCTGACCACTCGTGCGAGCTGCCCGGCGATTCGGCCGGTCAGCCGTGGGCGGGGCGCAGCTTCGAGGCCAACCCGCACTCCGGTGACGACGGCTCGGCCGACCCGGCGCTGCTGGCGGCGTTGCTCGCCTTCCGCGAGGGCGGCGGCGATGCGTCGGCCGTCGTCGAGGCGTATCGCACCGCACGGCTGCTGATACCACTCATCGCCGAGAAGGGCGACGAAGGCGTCGGCCCGACCGGACTGACCGTCGACAAGACCCAGGAACTCGCCATCGTCACCGTGGCCGCCCGCGACGGGCGGCGGGTGCTGCCGGTGTTCACGTCGGTCGCCACCATGTCGGCGTGGGACGCGAAAGCGCGCCCGGTGCCCGCCGACGGCGTGCGCACCGCGTTGTCGGCAGCCGCAGACGACACCGACCTCATCGTCATCGACCCCGGCGCGTCGACCGAGTTCGTGTTGCGCCGGCCCGCCGTGTGGGCGATCGGCCAGGGTCAGGCGTGGGAGCCGGCCGACCACTCCCCGGAGGTGTTCGCCGGCCTGCAGGAGAGCATCGGCGGAGAGCTCGCCGTGCTCGACCTGTCGGTGGCGCCGGGCGACCCCGACGCGCGGCTGCGGGGCCCTGAGCTGATCGTGCGGCTGCACCTGATCGACGGGCTCGATCAGAGCGAACTGGATGCCGTGCTGCAGCGCCTCGCGTCGCGCTGGGCCGCCGACGACCGCATCGCCGTCCTGGTCGACTCCCTGACCGTCAAACTGCTCCGCACCCCTGCCGCGTAGCCCCCGCCGCACGTCAACAGACGGCGCGAGGGCGGAGGATCCGCCTGTGTGGGTAATTGGGGTCTCGGGGCTCCCGCTCATGTCCACACCAGACGAATCCGGAGCCCGGGGGACCAGACGTCAGCTGACCGGCCCCGTCCACTTCTCGCCGGGACCCTGCCCGATCGCGTCGGGAATGGTCGAGGCCTCGCGGAAGGCCAGCTGCAGCGAACGCAGGCCGTCGCGCAGGGGTGCCGCGTGGGCGCTGCTGATCTCGGGGGCGCCGGCGGTGATGAGGCCGGCGAGGGCGTTGATGAGCTTGCGTGCCTCGTCGAGGTCGAGCTGCGCGTCGGGGTCGTCGGCCAGGCCCAGCTTGACGGCAGCGGCGCTCATCAGATGTACAGCGGTCGTCGTGATGACCTCCACAGCGGGCACGTCCGCGATGTCGCGGGTGGCGGCCTCAGCGGCCTGCTCCTGCGCGTCCCAGCGGACCTGGCGTTCGTCGTTCGGACCGGGGGAGGAGGGAATCGTGTCCACGTGCTGCTCTCTGATAGACTTTGCGGGCACCGGAGTGTTCTGCTCCGGATCGAAAGAGGATCACATCCCACCCGCGCTTGCCGCTCCAGGCTACCGGGTCACGCACTCCGCCTCCGACGCTCGCGCCGGGGGTAGCCAGGGTGCAGAACACTTTTTGCCGATGCGCGTGCATCGCGCGGGGTGGACGTGGCTCTCTTCCGCCCGAGGTACAACCCTGTGCCCCGGTGGCCGTCCCGCACGAAGAGGAGTTCCGCATCAGCGATCCCCGCACCAATGAGCGCATCCGCGTCCCCGAGGTCCGCCTCGTGGGGCCCAACGGAGAGCAGGTCGGCGTCGTCCGTATCGAAGCCGCGCTGCGTCTCGCCCAGGAGGCCGAGCTCGACCTGGTCGAGGTGGCCCCCAACTCGAAGCCCCCCGTGGTCAAGATCATGGACTACGGCAAGTTCAAGTACGAGGCGGCGCAGAAGGCGAAGGAAGCGCGTCGCAATCAGGCCAACACCGTCCTCAAGGAGGTCCGGTTCCGCCTGAAGATCGATGCGCACGACTACGAGACCAAGCGCAAGCGCGCCGAGGGCTTCCTCAAGTCGGGCGACAAGGTCAAGGCGATGATCCTGTTCCGCGGCCGTGAGCAGCAGAAGCCCGAGCAGGGCGTGCGTCTGCTGCGCCGGTTCGCCGAGGATGTCGCCGAGTTCGGCAGCGTCGAGTCCAACCCGACGATCGACGGCCGCAACATGGTGATGGTGATCGGACCGCACAAGAACAAGTCCGAGGTGAAGACGGAGCAGAACGCCGCACGTGCGGCGAGCAAGCAGGCCGCTCGCCAGGCGCGCTCAGCATCCGCTGAGGACGCCGCCCCCGCGCCCGCTCCGTCGGAGTAGGCGCCCCATAGACTCCCGCCCGGCGGGAAGCACAACGAAGGAAGAGACATGCCGAAGCAGAAGACCCACTCGGGTGCCAAGAAGCGCTTCAAGGTCACCGGTAGCGGGAAGATCATGAAGCAGCAGGCGAACCTCCGCCACAACTTCGAAGGCAAGCCCACCAAGCGCACCCGCCGCCTGTCGCAGGACCAGGTCCTCGCCCCGGGCGACGCGAAGGTCGCCAAGAAGCTCCTCGGTCGCTGAGCGCCGACGCACGTTAGGAATCAATACCCATGGCTAGAGTCAAGCGGGCTGTCAACGCCCACAAGAAGCGTCGCGTCATCCTCGAGCGCGCCTCCGGTTACCGCGGACAGCGTTCGCGCCTGTACCGCAAGGCGAAGGAGCAGGTCACCCACTCGCTCGTCTACGCATACCGCGACCGTCGCAAGCGCAAGGGCGACTTCCGTCGTCTGTGGATCCAGCGCATCAACGCCGCGGCGCGCCAGAACGGCGTCACCTACAACCGCTTCATCCAGGGTCTGAACCTGGCCGGCGTCCAGGTCGACCGTCGCATGCTGGCTGAGCTGGCCGTCAACGAGCCCGCCGTGTTCGCGAGCCTCGTCGAGACCGCCAAGAAGGCGCTGCCCGCCGACGTCAACGCTCCCAAGGCGTAAGCACTCCGGCATCCAGCCTTCGAAAGGGCGTCCTCCGCAGGGAGGGCGCCCTTTCGTCATCTCGTGGATGCCGGGATGCGGCACCCTAGACTGAGAGCGTGCTCGAGAATCCCCGATCGCCGCGAGTTCGCGCTGTCGCCAAGCTGAGCAAGCGCAGCGCCCGACAGGAGACCGGACTGTTCCTGCTGGAGGGCCCGCAGGCGGCGCGGGAGGCGCTCACGTTCCGCGCCGACACCCTCGTCGAGCTGTTCGCCACTCCCACGGCCGTCGAGAAGCACCCCGACATTCGTGACGCGGCCGCCGACGCCGGCGTCGAGGTGGTCTTCACCTCCGAAGACGTGCTGGATGCCATGGCCGACACGGTCACGCCGCAGGGCATCGTGGCTGTCGCGAAGCAGTCGCCTTCGAGCCTGCGCGACGTGTTCGCCGCGTCACCGCGGCTGATCGTGATCTGCGAGCAGGTGCGCGACCCGGGCAACCTCGGCACCATCATCCGCGCGGCCGATGCCGCCGGTGCCGACGCCGTCGTGCTCACCGGACGCACGGTCGACCCGTACAACCCGAAGGTCGTCCGCGCCACGACCGGGTCGCTGTTCCACCTGCCGGTGGCGCTGGGCGCCGATCTGGCCACCGTCGTCGAGAAGGCGCACGCCGCCGGCATCCGCGTCATCGCCGCCGACATCGGCGGGTCTGACTTCCTCGCCGCGCGCGGCCTGCTCGCCGAGCCCACCGCATGGCTGTTCGGCAACGAGGCGCACGGCCTCGACGACGATGCGCGGGCGCAGGCCGATCTGGTGCTGCGCCTGCCAATCTACGGCTCAGCCGAGTCGCTGAACCTGGCCACAGCCGCCAGCGTGTGTCTGTACGAGACAGCCTTCGCGCAGCGCGCCGGCGACCCTTCCTGAGACCCGTTCCGGCACCGGCCGCGGGGCTGGGCCCCGGTAACGGATCGGTAAAGGCGCCGCGCAGGCGATGACACGGGTCGGTGGGGCCTCGTAGTGTTTCCCGCATGACGACACCGGACGATGCCGCACCGAAGACATCGAACATCAACGTGCGCCGCGGCGATCCGCTCGTCGTGGTCACGAACGTGCAGAAGCACTACGGCGACTTCCACGCGCTCAAGGACATCAACCTGACCGTCAACCGCGGTGAGGTCGTGGTCGTGATCGGGCCGTCCGGATCGGGCAAGTCGACCCTGTGTCGCACGATCAACCGGCTCGAGACCATCACCAGCGGCGCGATCTCGATCGACGGCAAGGACCTGCCCAAGGAGGGCAAGGCGCTGGCCGCGCTGCGCGCCGACGTGGGCATGGTGTTCCAGTCGTTCAACCTGTTCGCCCACCTCACGATCCTCGAGAACGTGACCCTGGGGCCGATCAAGGTCAAGGGCATGAAGAAAGCCGATGCCGAGGCGCTGGCCAAGCAGCTGCTCGACCGCGTCGGCGTGGGTCAGCAGGCGGCCAAGCTCCCCGCGCAGCTGTCGGGTGGCCAGCAGCAGCGCGTGGCCATCGCCCGCGCCCTGGCGATGCAGCCGAAGGTCATGCTCTTCGACGAGCCCACCAGCGCGCTCGACCCCGAGATGATCAACGAGGTGCTCGACGTCATGGTCGGCCTCGCGCACGACGGCATGACGATGATCGTCGTCACCCACGAGATGGGCTTCGCCCGCAAGGCCGCCGACCGGGTCGTGTTCATGGCCGACGGGCAGATCGTCGAAGAGGAGACCCCTGAGGAGTTCTTCACCAACCCGAAGAGCTCCCGTGCGAAGGACTTCCTCTCGAAGCTGCTCACCCACTAGACGTCCGCGCCGCACAACGGCACGGCAACCGAAGAAGACCCCGAACTTGGAGGATCACATGCGCAAGACACGGATCGGCGGCGCGTTCGCCGGAATCGCGATCGCCGCACTCGCCCTCACCGCCTGCGCCGGCGGAACGCCCGGCGGCACCCCCGGCGGCGACGGCGACGGCGATGGTGACACGAACGAGACGCCCTGGTCGGTCGCGACCGACGTCACGCTCGAGGGCAGCCCCACGTTCGATGCGATGACCTCGCGGGGCACCATCAACATCGGTGTCAAGGAAGACCAGCCCGGGCTCGGCTACCTCGACCCCACGACCAGCGAGCGCACGGGCTTCGACGTCGATGTGGCCCGCTGGATGGCGGCATCGCTCGGCTTCGACGAGGACGACATCGACTTCACGACGATCCCGTCGGCCAACCGTGAGCAGGCGCTCATCAACGGCGACATCGACCTGTACGTCGGCACCTACTCGATCACCGACAAGCGCAAGGAGCAGATCTCCTTCGCCGGCCCGTACTTCATCACCGGGCAGGGTCTGCTCGTCGCTGCCGACAGCGACATCACCGGTGTCGACTCGATCGACGGCAAGAACATCTGCTCGGCGACCGGCTCGACGTCGATCCAGCGGATCCGCGACGACCACCCCGAGGCCGAGACCACCGAGTTCGACACGTACTCCCAGTGCGTCGAGCAGCTCAAGGCAGGTCAGGTCGACGCCGTCACGACCGACGAGGCGATCCTCATCGGCTACGCGGCCGGCGACCCCGACAACCTGAAAGTCGTCGGCGAGGTCTTCAGCGAGGAGCGCTACGGCATCGGCATCCCCAAGGGCGACACCGCCCTGCTGGAGCATCTGAACACCACCCTGACCGACGGTGGCGACATCTGGCAGGCCATCTTCGACAAGAACCTCGGCGCATCGGGCGTGACAGCGACCCAGCCCGAGGTCGACCCGGTCGGCTGATGCGGACAGGTGGCGGCGTCGCACCCGGCGCCGCCACCGTCCCTTCTCATCACCCGACGACTCGCGAAGGAGCGCAGTGAACCAGATCTTCGACTACCCCGATCTTTGGTGGGAGGCGCTGTGGGGCACGCTGCTGCTGTTCCTCGCGGGTGGGGCGATCGCGCTGGTGCTGGGACTGGTCGTCGCTGCCATGCGCGTCTCGCCTGTCCCGATCGCGCGGGCGGTCGGTGCCGTGTACGTCAACACGGTCCGCAATACCCCGCTGACGCTGCTGTTCTTCTTCTTCGCGTTCGGCATCCCCTTGCTCGTCGACTTCCGTGTCGACTTCACCGTGCTCGCGATCTGGGCTCTGGGCTTCTACACCGCCACCTACGTGGCCGAGACGATCCGATCGGGCATCAACACGGTCCCCGTCGGGCAGGCCGAGGCCGCGCGAGCGCTGGGCCTCACTTTCGGACAGGTCATGTCGCTGGTGGTGCTGCCGCAGGCCTCGCGTTCGGTGATCCCGCCGATGATGAGTGTGCTGATCGCCCTGTTGAAGAACACGACCGTCGCGTCGGGGTTCTCGGTGCTCAACCTGGGCAATATCCGCGCCGAGATGAGCGAGAACGGTGAGAACCAGATGATCACGATCCTGCTGGTCATGGTCGCGTTCGTGATCATGGTCCTGCTGCTGGCCTGGCTGCAGCGATTCCTCGAGAACAAGTGGAGGGTCGCCCGATGACTTCGGTGCTCTATGACGTGCCCGGCCCCCGGGCGGTGCTGCGCAACCGCGTCCTGGGCGTGGTCACCGTGCTCCTGGTCCTCGTGGCCATCGGCTTCGTCGCCTGGCGCCTGATCGACGCCGGCCAGTTCTCCGCCCAGAAATGGGAGGTGTTCGGCTATGCGGCGATCTGGCGCGGGTTCGGCGAGGCCACCCTGCGCACGCTGGCAGCGTTCGCCGTCGCCGGGGTGGGCGCGCCCGTCCTCGGCTTCCTGCTCGCCATCGCTCGGCTGAGCGACCACGCGTGGGTGCGCGTGCCGGCCGCCTGGCTCGTCGAGGTGCTGCGCGCCGTGCCGGTGCTCGTGTTCATGATCCTGCTGTACTACGGCCTGCCGGTCATCGGCATCCGACTCCCGTCGTACTGGGCGGTCGTCATCGCCCTCATCGCCTACAACGGCTCGGTGCTGGCCGAGGTGCTGCGCGCGGGCGTCGAATCGCTGCCGCGCGGGCAGAAGGAGGCCGGCTACGCCGTCGGGCTGCGCAAGTCGGGCGTCATGCGCCTCATCCTCATGCCGCAGGCGATCCGGGCGATGATGCCGGTCATCATCGCCCAGCTGGTCGTCACCCTCAAGGACACGGCGCTCGGCTTCATCATCACCTACCCCGAGCTGCTGTACTACGCGAAGACCCTCGGGTCGAACGCGCTGTACGGCTCGCCGCTGATCCCGTCGGCGATCGTCGCCGGCTCGATCTACATTGCGATGTGTCTGGCCCTGTCGTACCTCGCGTACCGGGTCGAGAAGCGCCTGCGCCGCTCTGAGAAGGCCACCGGGTTCGAGCCGACCGAAGGGGCGGGGCTCGACCCCGCCACCCAGACCGAGGTCATCGCGCTGCGCACCCGCGGCGGCAAGCACGACGCCTCCGGAGGTACCGGCTCCGCGTAGCCCCGCTGACACGACGGGCCGGGTCACCGCGCGCCGGTAGACTCGGTTCTCGTGTCAGACGCACCTGAAATCACGCCCGAGGCGGTGGATGCCGGGGTCACGGCCGCACTCGCGGCCATCGCCGCCGCCGGCACGACCGCCGATCTGAAGGCCGCACGCAACGCGCACGCCGGCGAGGGCTCGCCCCTGGCCGCGCTCAACGCGCAGCTGCGGCACGTGCCGAACGAGCGCAAGGCCGAGTTCGGCAAGCTCGTCGGGCAGGCCCGGGGCCGGGTGACACAGGCGCTCGCCGCCCGCGAGGCAGAGCTGGCCGAGGCGGAGACGGCCGCCAAGCTCGAGTCCGAGCGCATCGACATCACGGCGCTGCCGGCGCGTGCCCGCGTCGGGGCCCGGCATCCCCTCACCCTGCTGCAGGATCAGATCGGCGACATCTTCGTCGGCATGGGGTGGGAGATCGCCGAGGGCCCCGAGCTCGAGCACGAGTGGTACAACTTCGACGCGCTCAACCTCGACGCCGACCACCCCGCGCGGCAGATGCAGGACACGTTCTACGTCGACCCGGTCGCGAAGCACCTGCTGCTGCGCACGCAGACCAGCCCCGTGCAGATGCGGTCGATGCTCACGCGCGACCTGCCGATCTACATCATCTCGCCCGGCCGCGTGTACCGCACCGACGAGTTCGACGCGACGCACCTGCCGGTGTTCAGTCAGTTCGAGGGTCTGGTCATCGACAAGGGCATCACCATGGCGCACCTGCGCGGCACCCTCGACCACGTCGCCCGCGCCCTGTTCGGCGACGAGGCCAAGACGCGACTGCGCGCCAACTACTTCCCGTTCACCGAGCCGTCGGCCGAGCTGGATCTGTGGCATCCGACTTTCAAGGGCGGTGCCCGCTGGATCGAGTGGGGCGGGTGCGGCATGGTCAATCCCAACGTCCTGCGGGCCGCCGGCATCGACCCCGAGGAGTACTCGGGCTTCGCGTTCGGCATGGGGATCGAGCGGACTCTCATGTTCCGCTCGGATGTGAAGGACATGCGGGACATGGCCGAGGGCGATGTCCGCTTCAGCGAGCAGTTCGGAATGGTGGTCTGATGCGCGTCCCCCTCTCATGGCTGCGTGAATACGTCGACGTGGCCGGTGACGCCACGCCCGAAGACGTCCTCGCGTCGCTGGTCTCGGTCGGTTTCGAAGAAGAGGACGTGCACACGTTCGGCCTGACCGGTCCGATCGTCGTGGGCGAGGTGCTCTCGTTCGTCGAAGAGCCGCAGTCCAACGGCAAGACGATCCGCTGGTGCCAGGTGCGGGTGGCCCCCGACGGGCAGCAGGCTGCCGACGGCGGCGACGCGGTGCACGGCATCGTGTGCGGCGCCCGCAACTTCTTCGAGGGCGACAAGGTCGTGGTGACCCTCCCCGGCGCCGTGCTGCCGGGGCCGTTCCCGATCGCGGCGCGCAAGACCTATGGGCACGTCTCCGACGGCATGATCGCCTCAGCCAAGGAACTCGGGCTCGGTGACGAGCACTCCGGCATCCTGCGCCTGGTCGAACTGGGCATCGACGCGCCCGTTGGCACGGACGCGATCGCACTGCTGGGGCTGGACGACGTGGCCGTCGAGATCAACGTGACCCCCGACCGCGGCTATGCGCTGTCGCTGCGCGGCGTCGCCCGCGAGTACGGCCACGCCACCGGTGCGACCTTCCGCGATCCGGGGCTGCGTGAATGGGACGAGCTGCAGCAGCCCGCCGACGGCTTCGTCGTCGCCGTCGACGACGTCGCACCCATCCGCGGCCACGTCGGCGCGAGCGAGTTCGTCGCGCGCATCGTGCGCGACGTCGACCCGGGCAAGCCCACACCCGCGTGGATGGTCGCGCGGCTGACGCTCGCCGGCATCCGCTCGCTGGGCGTGCTCATCGACATCACCAACTACGTCATGCTCGAGCTGGGCAACCCCATCCACGGGTACGACCTCGACACGCTGTCCGGCGGCATCACGGTGCGGCGTGCGCACGAGGGGGAGCGGCTCACGACACTCGACGGCAAGGACCGCGCGCTGTCGACCGAAGACCTGCTCATCACCGACGAATCGGGACCCATCGGCTTGGCCGGCGTCATGGGCGGCGGCACGACCGAGATGACCGGCACCACCCGCAACGTGCTCATCGAAGCGGCGATCTTCGACACCGTCTCGATCGCGCGCACCGCCCGCCGGCACAAGCTGCCCTCCGAGGCGTCCAAGCGGTTCGAGCGCGGCGTCGACCCGCTCATCCCGTTCGTGGCCGCGCGCCGCGTGGCCGATCTGATGGTCGAGTACGCCGGCGGCACCCTCGACACCGAGGTCGGCGGCGCGCTGTTCGCGACCGTCGAGCAGGACGCGATCGCCCTGCCGCAGGGCTTCGTCCCCGCGCTGATCGGCGTCGACTACACCGACGCCGAGATCACCGACGCGCTCGAGCTCATCGGCTGCGAGGTCTCCGACGCCGATGACGCCCAGTGGTGGGTCACCCCGCCCACGTGGCGTCCCGACCTGACCGACAAGTGGACCCTCGCCGAGGAAGTCGCGCGCATCACCGGCTACGACCGCATCGGATCGGTGTTGCCCGTGCCGCCCTCGGGCCGCGGTTTCACGCCGTCCCAGCAGGGCCGCCGGCGGGTGTCCAACGCGCTCGCGGCGGCCGGGCTGGTCGAGACGCCGTCGTTCGGATTCACCACAGCCGAGCAGAACGACCTGCACGGGTCGGCATCGGGGGAGAAGCTGCCCTCGGTCAAGCTCGCCAACCCGCTCGACGGCCAGGCGCCGTTCCTGCGCCGCTCGCTCGTACCGGGCCTGTTGCAGGTCGCGCACCGCAACGTCTCGCGCGGCCTGACCGACCTGGCGCTGTTCGAGACCGGCACCGTGTTCCTGCCCGCACCGGGCGTCGAGTACGGCACGGCCACCGTGCCGGCCGCGGCCGTGCGGCCCGACGCGGCCACCCTCGCCGCGCTCGACGCCGCGATCCCGCCGCAGCCACGCCACGTCGCGGTGCTGCTGAC
>JAEXHA010000068.1 GCA_023450335.1 Actinomycetes bacterium
CCGTCGCCCCGGCCGCCGCAACTGCCGCCGGCGTCGAGCCCGTGGCATCCACCCCCATCGCTGCGACCGACGAAGGCCCCCAGGCCCCGCTGCCGTTCACGCCGTCGGTGTGGGCCGGGCGCTCGGCGACCCACCGCCCCGCACCCAAGCCCGAACCCGCGCGCATCGGCCCGTTCACGAAGGGCCAGTGGGCCGGCGCCGTGGTCGTCGGCGGCTTCGGACTGCTGGTCGCCGCCGCGATGGCCGTCGCCTTCGTGCGGTTCTTCCTGAGCCTGGAGTTCATGCAGGACTTCCTCGCCACCTACCCCGGCGAATACCACCTGCCCGAGTCCGCGCCGGTCGGATTCCCCGCGTGGCTCGGGTGGCAGCACTTCTTCAACGTGTTCCTGATGGTGCTGATCATCCGGTCGGGGCTGCGTGTGCGCACCGAGAAGCGGCCGACCGCGTTCTGGACCCCGCGGAACAACCCGAAGGGCAAGACGAGCCTGACGATCTGGTTCCACCAGGCCCTCGACGTGCTGTGGCTGGTCAACGGCGTCGTGTTCATCGTGCTGCTGTTCATCACGGGGCAGTGGATGCGGGTGATCCCCACCAGCTGGGAGGTCATCCCCAACGCCCTGTCGGCCGCGCTGCAATACGTGTCGCTGGACTGGCCGACCGAGAACGGCTGGGTCAACTACAACTCGCTGCAGCAGATCGCCTACTTCACGACGATCTTCATCGCCGCCCCGTTGGCCGCGATCACCGGCTACCGCATGAGCGGCATGTGGCCGAGGGACGCGAAGAAGCTGAACGAGCTCTACCCGGTGGAGTGGGCGCGCACGCTGCACTTCCCGGTGATGCTGTACTTCGTGGTGTTCATCGCGATCCACGTGCTGCTCGTGTTCGCGACCGGCGCGCTGCGCAACCTCAACCACATGTATGCCGCCCAGGGGTCGGTCGATCCCACGGCGTATGCCGACAACTGGACCGGGTTCTGGATGTTCGTCGCCTCGCTCGTGGTCATCGCGGCCGCGTGGGTGGCGGCGCGCCCCCTGACCATCGCGCCCATCGCCCGCCTGTTCGGCAACGTCAGCGGACGGTGAGTGGATGCCGGTGACCGCCGCCTGACGCCTTCTCGAGGAGCCGCCATGACCCACGCCGAACACTGGACGAAGCTGGTCACGCGGATCCTCGCGCCCAACGCCGGGCCGATGACCCTGGACGGCACCAACGCGCTCGTCGTGCGGGCGCCCGGCGCCGCCGCGGCCGTCATCGTCGACCCGGGGCCGGATGACGACGCGCACCTGGCCGCACTGCAGGCGCAGGGCCCGGTCGAGCTGATCATTCTCACGCACCATCATCACGATCACACCGAGTCGGCCGCGCGCTTCGCCGCGATGACCGGTGCGCCGGTGCGCGCGTTCGACCCGCGCTTGTGCATCGACTCGCCGCCGCTGGAGGACGGCGAGGTGATCATCGCCGGCGGCACGCGCATCGAGGTCGTCACCACGCCGGGGCACACCGCCGACTCGGTGTCGCTGTTCCTGCCCGAGGATGCCGAGGTGCCAGGCACCTCAGGCCGCGGCGACGGCGCCGCACCGGCATCCCTGTCGAACGGTTCGATGATCACGGGCGACACGATCCTGGGCCGGGGCACGACGATCATCGCGCACCCCGACGGATCGCTGGGCCGATACCTCGCGTCGCTCGACCGGCTCGCCGCATACGGCGACCTCACGGTGCTGCCGGCGCACGGCGATGTGCTGCCCAGTCTCGCCGAGGTGTGTCGCACCTATGCCGGGCATCGGCGCGTGCGCCTCGGCCAGGTGCGCGACGTGCTCGCGGTGCGAGAGCTCGAACCGTCGGGAGATGCGGCCGTGGTCGCCGCCGTCGTCGACGATGTCTACGGGAATGTCGACCCCGCCATCCGGTTCGCTGCCGAGGCCTCCGTCCGGGCCCAGCTCGAGTACCTCGCCGCCGGCCCCCTGGCCTGACATAGCCCCACCTTCGGCGAGCCGGTCGCGTGCGGGCGAGTCGGGCTGGGTGGGCGCGCCGGCTAGGTGGGCGCGCCGGGCTGGGCACGAGCGCGCCGCCTACGTGCGGGCGAACCGGGTGAGGTACGAGCGAGCCGCCTACATGTGGACGAGCCGCCTACATGTGGACGGTACGTAGATGGGCGGCTCGGACGGAAATAGGCGGGTCGCGAACGTGCGGGCGAACCGCCTACGCGTGGCCGAGCCGGGTGAGGTGCGAGCGAGCCGCCCACGTGCGAGCGAGCCGCCTACATGTGGACGAGCCGCCTACATACGGACGGTACGCAGATGGGCGGCTCGGACGGAGATAGGCGGGTCGCGTACGTGCGGGCTTCCTACCTGGACGCTATGCGTACAAGTGGATGACAGAGCGTACAACCGGGAGTAGCCTGACCGGCGTGACACTGACGTCAATGGAAGTCATCGAGAACGACGGATCGCGCTCGGTCGTGAATCGGGCGATGTCGATCCTCGGCACGTTCCAGGGCAATCGATCGCGACAGGCGCTGTCAGACATCAGCCGGAACAGCGGACTGCCGATCGCGACCTGCTACCGCATCGTGCAGCGGCTCGTGGAGTGGGGCGCGCTCGAGCGTGACGACGAGGGTCGCTATCGCATCGGGCTGCGGTTGTGGGAGGTCGCTTCGCGGGCGCCGCGGTCGGTCGGCCTGCAGCGGCTGGCCCGGCCCTACCTGCTCGACCTCTATGAGACCACCGGCTACGCGACCCACCTGGCGATCCGCGAGGGCACCGAGCTCGTGTCGATCGAACGATTCCAGAATCCGCGCCACCAGGTGCGACGCCCGGTCATCGGCGGCCGTTACCAGCTGCATGTGACCGCGATCGGCCAGGTGCTGCTCGCCCATGCGCCGCGACACGTGCAGGAGGAGGTGCTGCGCGGCGAGCTGACCGCGTACACGCCCAACACCTACACCGACGCCGAGCGGCTGCGACGCGTGCTCGCGGAGGTGCGTCACCACGGCTACGCCGTCAGCGACCGACAGGTCGACCTCGCGCACGTCGGCGTCGCGGCACCGGTGCGCGGCGCCGACGGATCGGTCGTCGCCGCGCTGTCGCTCGCGCTCACTGAGAAGGATGTGCACAGCCGTGCCGTGCATGAGAAGGGCATGATCCAGCTCGTGCGTCTCACCGCCACCGCACTCTGTCGCGCGCTGTCGGCCGCCGGCTACGCCGACAACGCCGCGTAGCAACTCCCGCGCCGCCGCCCGCCCCGCGCGTGCCGCGCCCCGCAGCGTCTCCCGCGTGCCG
>JAEXHA010000077.1 GCA_023450335.1 Actinomycetes bacterium
AACATCTCCTCCCCCGGGGGGGGGGGGGGTGCCCCCCCCCGGGGCGGCGGCCGGAAAGAACCGGCGCATCGGTCGCCGTGAGCGCGGTGACCGCCGGTTCGCGCTGCTGCTCATGCTGCCGGCAGCCCTGTTCCTGGGAGCGTTCGTACTCTGGCCGCTGGTGCGGTTCGTCTACGACAGCTTCTTCGAGATTTCCCCGTTCGCGGGAGCGGGACGGACGTTCGTCGGTATCGACAACTACGTCGCTGCATTCGCGTCGGATGCCTTCACCTCCGCCTCGGTGCGCACCGTCGTATACACCGTCTTCGTCGTCGCGATGGAGTTCGTGCTCGGGCTCGCGGTCGCCCTGTTGTTCACGGCGCTCGGCCAGCGCTCGACCGTGTTCCGCACGCTCTTCCTCTACCCGCTGATGATCGCGCCCGTCGTGGCAGGTCTGCTGTGGCGGTTCCTGCTCATCGACAACTTCGGGATCATCAACGAGCTCCTCTTCCGGGCAGGCATCCTGCTGAGCCCAGACCAGGTGCAGTGGCTCAGCAATCCGAACCTCGCGCTGTTCTCGGTGGCGATCCCCGACATCTGGCTCACGACCTCGTTCATCACCCTGGTCCTGTTCGCGGGGCTGCAGAACATCCCCGGCGACGTCATCGAAGCCGCCCGCATCGACGGCGCGCGTTACCCGCGCATCCTCTTCAACATCATCATCCCGCTGCTTCGGCCCGTCATCGCCGTCGCGCTGATCGTCCGCGGGATCGACGCCGCGCGGGCGTTCGACGTGATCCTCATCCAGACCGACGGCGGGCCGCAGGGGAGCACCACGACGCTGAGCCTCCTGATCTACCGGACGATGACGCGGTTCGGTGACCCGGGCCTCGCGAGTGCCATGGGCACCGTCTATCTCGTGGCGATGCTCGCGGTCTCGCTCGTCGCCATCCTTCTCATCTGGCGGCCGGGAGCGGGTGCGCGATGAACGCTCTGGAAACCCGGGGACGAAGCCGCATCCTGCTCTGGCTGCTGCTCGCGGTCGCCCTCGTGATCTACGGATTCCCCTTCGTCTACCTCCTGCTCACGTCGTTCAAGACTCCGCTGGAGGCGATCTCGGTGCCGCCGAGCGTCATGCCCACCGTGTGGACGCTGGAGAACTACGTCTCCGCGCTCACCCGCCAGGGGGTCGGCGCCGCTCTCATCAACAGCGTCGTGACCGCGTTGATCTCCACGGTGCTCAGCCTGGTGCTCGCCGTTCCCGCGGCGTACGCCATCACCCGGTTCCGCACGCCGTCGGGACGGGTGTTCATCCTGGCTGCACTCGTGACCCGGATGGTGCCGACGATCGCGGTGGGCGCCCCGCTCGTCGAGATCATGCGGAACATGGGGCTGACCGACACGTCCTTCGGGCTGGCGCTGGCGCACACCACGATCTCGCTGCCGCTGTCGATCTGGCTCATGACGAGCTTCTTCGAAGCCGTGCCCGACGAGCTCAGCGAGGCCGCGCAGATGGATGGCTGCAACAGGCTGCAGGCGATGGTGCGCGTCGTGCTCCCCGTGGTGTCGGGTGGGCTCGCGGTCACCGCGATCTTCGCCTTCCTCGCCTCGTGGAACGAGTTCCTCTTCTCGCTCCTGCTGACCTCGGTGCGCGCGCAGACCACCCCGGTCGTGATCGCCAACTTCCAGAGCCAGTTCGGTCTCGACTGGGGCGGGATGACCGCCCTGGCCGCCGTCTACTCCATCCCGGTCATCATCCTGACCCTCTTCCTCCAACGCCACATCGTCGCCGGGCTGACGCTCGGTGCGGTGAAGGGCTGACACGATCGGACCCCGGACATGAGCAACGCGTACTCGTTCGACGTCACCGCCGGTGACCACGGCGACCCGCACGACGACATCGGCGCGGTGATCAACGGCATCCTGGACGACGTCAAACGGCGGCAGGGGCGGGGAGACGTCCGCGACGGCGGCAGGCCCGGTGCCGTGATCCACATCCCGCCGGGCGACTACCGCCTTCGCACCCAGGTGCGCCTCGACATCAGCTTCGTGAGGATCCAGGGCTCCGGTCACGGCTTCACCTCGTCGAGCATCCGCTTCAATGTGCCCGTCGACGAGTGGGACAGCCTGCACGAGTTGTGGCCCGGCGGCAGCCGCATCCTGGTGGATCTGCCGCCGACGGACGACGCGGACCCCGCTGCGGGCGCCGCGTTCCTCATCGAGCGGGCCGGCGATCCCCGCATCAGCTCCATCGAGTTCTCCGGCTTCTGCCTCGACGGCCTCCACTTCACGGGCGAGGCCGCAGACGGCAACCCCGAGAACTCCTACGTCAACGGGAAGACCGGGATCTACGCCGCGACCGCCAACGACTCCATCCGCATCAACGGCATGGGCTTCGTGTACCTCGAGAACGCGCTCGTCATGTGCAACGCCGACGCGCTCTCGATCCACGACAACTTCATCGCCGAATGCGGAAGCTGCGTCGAGCTGCGTGGCTGGGGACAGGCGTCGAAGATCACCGACAACCTCATCGGCGCGGGACCCGCCGGGCACTCGATCTACGCCGAGAACCACGGCGGGCTCCTGATCGCGGCGAACAACGTCTTTCCCCGCGGCCGCAGCAGCGTCCACCTTCGCGGCGTCACCCGCTCGACCGTCACCGCCAACAGGCTCCACTCCTTCTATCCGGGGATGGTGCGCCTCACGGGAGGAAGCTCCGAGAACCTGATCTCCGCCAACCACCTGCTGCGCGACCACGAACCCTGGACGCCGTTCTTCGGCGTCGACAACGGCACCGCCGACGACTTCGGCCTGGTGCACGTGAGCGGGAGCGATAACAGCATCGTCGGCAACCACGTCTCGGAGGTGGTCGACTCCGGAAGGGTCGCGCCGGCCGGCGCGCCGCCCGTCATCATCCGCATCGCCGAGGGCACGGGCAACTTCGTGTCGAACAACCACACGGTGGCACGGGATGTCAGCGCCACGGCGAACGACTCCTGCTACGAGGCGCAGGTGGGAGCCCTCCTCGACACGGGGACCGCGCGCCGGCTCGCCGTCACCACCGTCCGGATCGACGGGACCTCGACCGGCAACACCGTCCTGGATTCGGGCGCCGAGTCGGAGGTTGCCGTAGACAGGTCAGCGAACGCCTTCCGCCCCACACCGTCCATCGGTGCGTAGCAAGCCGTCGGGTCGCCGCCGACCCTCAAGGGAGATGAGACTGTGAAACAGAAGCGAGTCACGATCAAGCAGGTCGCCGCCGAGGCGGGCGTGTCGATCACCACGGTCTCGCACGTGCTCAACAACGTCCCCGGGCTGCGTGTGAACCCCGCGACGCGGCAGCGCATCGAGGAGGTGTCGGCGCGTCTCGGCTATGTCCCCAACGGGATCGCCCAGTCCCTGCGCACGCAGCGTTCGAACTCGATCGGGCTCATCGGCGACGAGATCGTCACGACGCCCTTCGCCGGCAAGCTCGTCCTCGGCGCCCAGGAAGTGGCCATCGCGCGCGACGCGGTGCTCTTCGTCGTCTCCACGGGATACCAGCGCGACGTCGAAGCCCGCGAGATCGAAGAGCTGCTGCGCCGGCAGGTCGACGGCATCCTGTACGCCTCGATGTTCCACCGCGAGCTCGCCCTCCCCGAGCAGCTCGCTTCCGTGCCCACCGTCATCCTGAACGGGGAGTGCACCACCCTGGGCGTTCCCTGGGTCGCCCCAGACGAGGTCGCCGGTGGACGGGATGCCGCCGAAGTCCTCATCGAGGCAGGCCACACGCGGCTCGGGTTCATCGACAACATCGACGAGATCCCGGCATCCGCGGGGCGTCTCGCGGGCTTCACCGCCCGAATGGCGGAAGCGGGCATCGCGCCGGGGTCGCTCGCCGTCACGGCGGCCGAGACCGATCCGGCCGGCGGCTACGCGGCCGCGATGGAGCTCCTGACGCGCTCGCCGCGTCCGACGGCGATCTTCTGCTTCAACGACCGTCTGGCGATGGGCGCGTATCGCGCCGCCGCCGAGCTCGGGCTGCAGATCCCGCGTGACGTGTCGATCATGGGGTTCGACAACCACGAGTTCGTCGCGGACGGGATCCATCCCGGCCTGACGACGATCGAACTTCCCCACTACGACATGGGCGTGTGGGCCGCCGAGCAGCTCTTCAACCAGATCGACGGCACGACCGGTGCGACCCCCACGGCGCTGCTGCGCGGACCCGTCATCCACCGCGGGTCCGTCGCCCCGCCGTCCTAGACCTCACGACCGCGAGAGGGCCCGAGACGTTTCCGCAGACTCGTGCCCGGGCCCTCTCGCACCCTTCTTCGCCGAAAGAGAGCACATGCGTCCCGCTGTCCACTTCACCCCCGCGTCCGGTTGGATCAACGACCCCCACGGCATCACCGCTCGCAGCGGCGGGTACGACGTGTTCTTCCAGTACGTGCCCGGCGCCACGGCCTGGGCGCCGAACTGCCATTGGGGGCACGCGACCGGCGCGGACCTTCTGAGCCTGCAGGAGCGGGAGGTCGCCCTCGCGCCCGGTGACGGCGACGACGGCATCTGGACGGGGTGCATCGTCGACGACGGCGGTGAGGCGCGGGCGTTCTACACCGCGGTGTCCACCCCGGACTTCGGAATCGGCCGCATCCGTGTCGCCCGGCCGGTCGATGCGTCGTGGAACTCGTGGGAGAAGGGCGACGTCGTCGTGGAGGCGCCCGAAGGCCTCGACCTCGTCGCCTACCGCGACCCGTTCATCCGCAGGGAGGGGGACGGCTGGCGCATGTTCGTCGGTGCCGCCGGCGTCGACGGCACCGCGATGGCGCTGACCTACGTGTCCGACGACCTCGACACGTGGGAGTACGACGGGGTGGCGCTCGAGCGGCACACCGGCCAGCGCGAGCCGGTGTGGATGGGAGCGCTCTGGGAGTGTCCGCAGGTGTTCTCGATCGACGACCAAGACGTCATGCTGTCATCGATCTGGAATGCGGACGAGTTGCACCACGTCGGGTACGCTGCCGGTTCTTTTCGCGACGGGCGCTTCGATGCCGAGCGGTGGGGCCAGCTCACGTGGGGGTCGAGTCTCTACGCTCCCTCGCTTTTCACCGACAAGAACGGGAAGGAGGCCCTCACGTTCTGGCTTCGGAACGTCAAAGGCGAGGGATGGGCGGGCGCGCACAGCATCCCATACCGCCTTCACGTGAAGGGCGGCGCGCTCATCGCGCGCCCGCACCCCGATGTCGCCGAACATCGTACGCAGCGCGTCGACGATGGCAGGGTATCTGGCTTGGCTGCCGACATCGAATGGGTGGCCACCGACAGTGCGCTCGAGATTCGATCGGGAGAGCAGATCGTCGCAACTTTGCGGAGGTCCCACGATGAGCTGGCGGTCGAAGCGAACGACGCGACGGTGCACGTCCCTGTTGCGGGTCCGGTGAGGATCATCGTCGACGGACCGATTCTCGAAGTGTGCTCCGACGGCGGCATCTACGCGTGCGCCGTAAACCCGCTGGGCGAGGATCTGACAGTGAGCGCTGCTGCCGGAACGTGTTCAGTGTTCGGGCTCGCCCGATGAGGGTCCCACGCGTCCTCGTCGTCGGGGAAGCGCTCATCGACATCGTGAACGGCGCGGAGATCGTCGGGGGGTCGCCAGCCAACGTAGCGCTCGGCCTCGGCCGACTCGGCGTCGATGTCGATCTGCTTACCGCGATCGGCGCCGACGAGCGCGGTGAACGCATCAGGCAGCACCTTGAGGCATCGCGAGTCAGCGTGCTGGCTGAGTCGGTGTGTCTGGGCCGGACCTCCACCGCTCGGGCGACAGTCGATTCGGACGGAAGCGCCAGGTACGACTTTGACATCGAGTGGAGGCTGCCAACATCCGCGGCCGACGGGCACGACATCATCCACGTCGGGTCGATCGCATGCTTCCTAGAGCCCGGAGGAAGCGACGTGGCCGAGCGCGCCCGCTTGGCCACGGCGAGCGGTAAGAGAGTGACCTTCGACCCGAATATTCGTCCGGCGCTCCTCAAAGGGGTGGATGCCCGGAAACGCGCCGAGGAAGTGATGAAGGTCGCGTCGGCGGTGAAACTCAGTGACGAGGATGCCGCGTATCTCTATCCAGACCACCCGCTCGACGCCGTCATCGACCAGGTCCTTTCTCTTGGCCCACAGATCGTCGCAGTCACAGAGGGTGGCGCTGGTGCCGTGATCGCCGTCCCAGAGCGCCGAGTGCGTGTGACGGCGCCGGTTGTAAGGGTCGTGGACACGGTCGGGGCGGGCGATACCTTCATGGCGTGCCTTGTCGCTTCCCTCGCGGGGCTCGATGACTGGACATTCACTGGCCGGGCGCTCGATGGGCTGCTGGCTCGGTGCGTCCAGGCGGCGGCGATCACAGTGACTAGGCCGGGCGCGGACCTGCCGTGGCGCGAGGAGCTAGGGCGTGTCTCCTAACCGTTTGAGCCAGAGGGTGATGGCTCGTAGGACGGCACCGCCGCGGTAGGTGAGGGCGAGTTTGTCGTAGCGGGTGGCCAGGCCTCGCCATTGCTTGTCTTCGTTGAAGCCGCGTTCGACGACGTTGCGGCCTTTGTAGTCTTCGATGTCGTAGCTGACGGGCCGTCCGCCCTTGGAGCCGCGACGCTTGCGGTGTCCTTGCTGGTCTGAGGGCTCGGGGATGACCGCGATGATGCCGCGGTCGCGGAGGTGGGTGCGGATCGCTCGTGACGAGTATGCCTTGTCGCCGCGGACACGGTCGGGGCGGGTGCGGGGTCTGCCAGGTCCGCGTCGGTCAACGCGCAGGTGCTCCATCAGCATCGGGAACATCGGCGAGTCACCGGCCTGGCCGGGGCCGACGAGCACGACCAGTGGCAGCCCGCGACCGTCGACAAGGTGATGGATCTTCGTGCTCAACCCGCCACGCGACCGGCCAATTGCGTGGTCAGGTGGCTCCTCGCGCAGATTCTTGTAACTCGACAGATCCCCCTGTGTCGCGCGGGAGGTTGGTCGCGTGCTGGTGCGCACGATTGATCGTGGAGTCCACGCTGACAGCCCAGTCGATCTCGCCGGCAGCATCCGCGTCGGCGAGGACCTCCGCGTGGATCTGATCCCACGTGCCGTCGCCACAGAACCGGCGGTGGCGCTTCCATGCCGTCTGCCACGGCCCGAACTCGGCTGGCAGATCGCGCCACGGCGAGCCCGTCCGGAACCGCCAGATGATGCCCTCGAGCACCCGCCGGTGATCCTGGAACGGCCGGCCGCCCTTGGCCGACGCGGCCGGCATCAACGGCTCGATCCGAGCCCACTCAGCATCCGAGAGAAGAGAAGTCCGCGACACCACTCAAGCCTGCCCGCTATCAACCCCCGAGGTTAGGAGACACGCCCTAAGTGACTGAACGGCACCGATTCGAGCAGTCGCAGCCGCGCGAGCCACAGCCGCAGCTCCCGGGGGGTGCGGCGCGGGCCCGGATCAGGAGCGTCGCCGGTGGGCTGGTCTGTCGGCATCGTCGCGAGCACGTAGTCGCGCACGGCCGCGACCGTCGTATCGAGCAGTGCCCGTGTCGAGCTCGCGAGGGTCATCGCAGCCTCCTGAAGATCTCGCCCTGCTGCAACTGCTCGGCCGCCGCGGCGAGCGTGCCGGCGGTGTCTTCGAGCACCGCCCGGGCCAGCGCCAGATCGGCGTCGTGGTCGTTGTCGGCGTGCGCGACGGGCATCGTGGCCAGCCGCACGGCCAGGTCCGCGGCATCCATCGTCAGGTCGGCGTCGATCGCCAGCCCCTTCGCGAGCCGGCGGGCCCGGTCGCGCGACAGCGTCGCGGCGTCGTCGCGGGCGAAGCCGGGGGAGGCGTCGGGCAGGCGGCCGGCGACATCGGTCTCGCCGAGCATCGACAGGATGCCGCGGACGAACTGCCGCCCCGACAGGGGAGCGATCAGCTCGTCCGGCTTCGGGCCGGGCAGGTCCTCGGGCAGCACGCGCACCTCGCGCCGCAACGGGTCGGGCAGCTCGACGTGCTGCTTCACCTTGTCCGGCAGATGTGCGAGGACGTGGTCGTGCGCCGCCACTGCCGCGGCCGCCGCGAACCGCTGCCGTCGCCACTGTGACAGCAGCGCGACCACGCCGGGACGGCTGAGCGCGAGGAGGCGCCCGATCTCGAACGCCGCAGCATAGGTGAGGTCCTGCATGCCGTCGGGCACCACCCGACGCAGCTGGTCGCTGTGGTGGGCGATCACGACACGGTCCGGGTCGTCGGGGGTCGGCCGCACCGTCGGGTACGGGGTGAACGGTCCCCGGAAATATGCCTGGGCGTCGTCACCGACCCGCGAGCGGTACGGCGCGACGACGTGACCCGACTCGGTCACCAGGGGCAGCGGCCGATGGGCCGGCGGCTCGGTGAGGGTGGGTGCGGGCGGGGATGCCGTGGGTCCGCCGTCCGGGTCCTCGGGACCGTCCTGGACATAACCCAGCAAACGCGAGGTGACGCGGTTCGCGAGCGTCGCGAAGTCGCCGTCTCCTTCGCAGGTGAACGACCATGAGGTCAGGACGGGGAACCGGTAGGTCGGCGACAGCACGGCATAGGGAAGGTCGAAGATGCCCAGGAGGGCGCTGTGATCGGCGACCGCCTGCCCGCCGGTCGCGTCGACGGAGACCGTGCTCGCGGCATCCATTGTCGTGCCGGCGGCCCACGCGATGCCGGCGGACTTCGAGGAGTGCGCGGCGGTGTTCTGGGCGAAGCCGGTCATCGCGACCTCGGTGTCTCCCATCGTCACTGCGTCCCTGCTGGCCGGCACGCCGTCACCGGCGAGGTAGGTCGTGTAAGCGGACACGTCGAAGACGGGGACGGCGACGTCGAACTCGGCCTCGAAATCCGGGTCGACCGGCAGCCGGTGCGTCTGCCCCTCGACGTTGATGAGGCAGGCGGTGTAGGTGACCCCGTCCTGGGGGAGCCGGTTGCACAGCACGACCGAGAGCCAGCCGTCGTCGTCGCCGGCGGCCAGCTCGGTATCGGCGAGGTCGACTTCGCGCACGTGGACGAGGTGACTGAGCTCCACCGCGGTCGGGAACGTCTTCGTGACGACCGACTGCGGCACTTCGAGGTAGCTCCCCTTCGGCGTGTCGGCGATATCGGGGTCGCTGAGCTCGGTGCCCGGGGTGACGCACTCTGCGACCGGCCGGTCGACCTTCACGGTGCCTTCACCCGGGGCGATCAGCACGAGGGCCAGCCACGGGGTCGGCGTGTCGCCCTCGACGAACGTCGACCATTCCCACGGCAGGGTGCGGCGGCGGACCACGATCTGCGGCAGCCGGCGGCTGTACGCCCCGCGCGATCCCGACGGCGGGTAGGTGGACAGCACCTGGTCGGGCGGCAGTTGGTAGCGCGGGCCGATCACGTCGACGGCGGCGTTGAGCTGCTCGAACGACCCGCCGGGGATCGATACGTCGCCTTGGACGACATACCGGCCGATGCCCAGCGGCGGCTGCGCGTACGGGTAGAGGCGGAAGAATCCCGGTTCGAGGCTCATGGGCTGCTCCAGCGCAGTCGGGTGGTGGCCGGTCCCGCCGCCGCCACGGGGCGATCGAGGGTTGCGAGTCCGCGTGCGGCGACGGCCTTCACAAGCAGGCGGGCGGTCTGGATGGGGTCATCGCCGTCGGGGGCGGAGGCCGCGAACACCCCCGTCACGTCGCGGGCGGCGTCGACGGCCGCGTTGACGACGACCGGACCGGTGCCGGTCGCCAGTACGGCCATCACGACGACACTCGCGCCGTCGGAGTCGGTCGTCACCTGCGGCGCGCCGACCGGTTCGGCGTTCTCCAGGCCGATGGCGAGCCCGTCCGATCCGGTGCCGGTCACCCCCACCGCCACCGCCTGCACGGTGCGGCCCTCGCCGGCGGGCCGGAAGGTCGTGGAGGTCGGGGCGACATTCCGGGTGAGGGCGGCCGGTGTCGTCCAGGCCACGGCGACGTCGGCTTCGCGGGCCGCGAACCCACCGGCCGAGACGACGCAGCCTGCGCCGATGAGCACCCCGAGACCCGCGGAGGGCAGCAGGCTCGCATCGTGCCAGCCACCGACGATCGCCATGCCGGCGGCGGGTGCGGCGGTCGGGCCCGCCACCACGGCGACCTCTCGGGTGCCGACCGGGATGTCGACCCGGCCGTTGCCCTTCACGTCGACGTCGGCGAGCACGCGTCCGGCGCCGAGCACGACCACCCGCGCAGCCCCCGAAACGCAGCGCAGCACCGGCCGCTGCGGCGTGTTGTCGCGCGCTCCGTCGGGCAGTTCGAGCAGGGCGACGCGACCCTCGGCGAGCGTGAGGCCGTTGCCGGTGAGCTGCGCGGTGTCGGCTGCCAGCGTCCGCAGCGTCGTCGGGGCGGCGAGCCGCGAGGCGTGAGTGACGCCGCCGCTGAAGTCCGCGCCGAGCCGGGCCCGGGCCGCGGTGAGGACGGTGGAGCCGGTCGTCGTCGGTGCCGTGCCCGTGCGCACGAGACGTGTGGGCACGGCGGTGTCCAGGTCCGCGGCGACCCTGGCCAGAGTCGGCGCCGCCATCGTGGGGGCATCTGCGGATTCGAGGACGCGCGCCATCAGCTCCGAGGAGACCGAGGTGCCGGCGCCGGAGGCAAAGACGTCGGCGCCGGTGAGCAGGGCCGGGCTGACCGTCGGCGCCGACAGGATCGCAGTCACCCGGGCCGTCCGCGGGTCGGTGG
>JAEXHA010000078.1 GCA_023450335.1 Actinomycetes bacterium
GGCGACGACGACGTCGAAAGCGTCGAACCCGAGCTGGGTGAGGAAGACCTCGGTCATGCTGCGCATCGACATGGTCACGAGTGCCGTGGGGATGCCGGCGTCCCGCAGTGCGCGGAGCATCGCGACCGCGCCCGGGCGGTACGGGTTGCCCTGAGCTGCCAGCTGCGCGGTGACCTGGGCGGTGAGCTCGTCGACGATTGCGGGCACGGCCATGCGCACCCCGGCCTCCTGGAAGACGCGTGCGGCATCTTCCAGGCCCATACCCACCATCGCCAGCGCCTGCTCGTGCGACCAGGTGCCGCCGTGCCGGGTGACCAGAGCGGTCTCCGCGGCCATCCAGTACGGCTCGGTGTCGATCAGCGTGCCGTCCATGTCCCAGAGGACTGCGGCGGGGAGGGCGGGCATCATGCCATCCTACCGGCGGGGGCGCGACAGTCCCGGCCGGTCGCCCGCGCTGCGCGCGCCCGGCGTATCGTGGGGGGAACCCGCAACGGACCGGAAGGGAGCGCGGTGACACCTCTCGGAGAGCGCGTGCTCGTGATCGCCTTCGACGGCTGGAACGACGCCGGCGAGGCCGCCTCGGCCGCTGTCTCACGACTGCGCGCCACCGGCACCCATGAACCGGTGTTCGCCGTCGACCCGGAGCTGTACTTCGACTATCAGTACACGCGTCCGCAGATCCAGATGGATGCGACCGGCGCGCGCACGCTCGTGTGGCCGGATGCCACGCTGTGGCGTCCGGGGCCCAGCGACGATCCCGCGCGCCTGTGGATCCTCAGCGGCGTCGAGCCGGCCCGCGCCTGGCAGGCGTTCGCCGCCGAATTCGTCGACGCGGCGCTGCGTGAGGACATCACGGGTGTGGTCGCGCTGGGGTCGATGATGTCGGATGTGCCCCACACGCGCCCCATCACGGTGTTCGGCGGCAGCGAGGACGAACAGGTGCGGGAGGCCCTCGGCCTCGAGAAGACGACGTACGAGGGGCCCGTGGGCATCCTGAGTGTGCTCACGAACGCGGCGGCGGATGCCGGCATCCCCACCGCCACCCTGTGGGCCAGCGTGCCGCATTATGTCGCCGGGCACACCCCGTCGCCGAAGGCGACGCTCGCGCTGATGGATCGCCTGTCCGAGATCACCGGTGCGACGATGCCGCGCGGCGAGCTGCCCGCCGAAGCGCTCGCCTGGGAGGCGTCGATCGACGCGGCCGCGGCCGATGACGAGGAGATGACCGAGTACATCCGCCAGCTCGAGCGCACGCGCGACACGTGGGACTCACCCGAAGCGTCGGGCGACGCCATCGCGCAGGAGTTCGAGCGGTACCTGCGCCGCGGCGGCGACGGCCCCAAGGGCCACCCGGGCGACGGGCGCCGCTGACGGCGTCCGGTCAGTACGCCTGCAGCACGCCCATCGCCAGCAGGATGATGAGCACGATGCCCAGCGCGACCCGGTAGATCACGAACGGCAGGAAGCTGCCGCGGCGCAGGTACTTCATCAGGTAGGCGATGACGGCCAGGCCCACCCCGAACGCGACCACGGTGGCCAGCGCCGTCTCGGCGAGGGTGAACACGGCGGTGCCCGGTTCGCGGATCGCCTGCACCAGCTCGTACAGGCCGCTGCCGAACACGGCGGGCACCGCGAGCAGGAACGCGACCTCGGCGGCCGCGGGGCGCGTGTAGCCGAGGGCCAGACCCATCGTGGTGGTCGCGCCCGAGCGCGACACCCCCGGGATGAGGGCGAGCGCCTGCGCGAAGCCGAGGGCGAGACCGTGCGGGTAGGTGAGGTCCTTCTCTTGGCGCACCCGCCGGCCCAGCGCGTCGGCGATGCCGAGGATGACGCCGAACACGATCAGCACGATCGCGACCAGCCACAGGTTGCGGAACGTGTCGCGGATGACGTCCTGGAACAGGAAACCGAGCACCCCGATGGGCAGCGTGCCGATGATGACGATCCAGCCCATGCGCGCATCGGGATCATTGCGCGGGGCAGCACCGGTCAGTGACTTGAACCACTGCGCGATGATGCGCACGATCTTCTTCCGGAAGTAGACGAGCACGGCCACCTCGGTGCCGATCTGGGTGATCGCGGTGAACGTCGCGCCGGGGTCGGTGGCCGACGGCAGGAACTCCCCCACGATGCGCAGGTGCGCGCTGGAGGAGATCGGCAGGAATTCGGTCAGACCCTGGATGAGTCCGAGGATGATCGCCTCGATGGCGTGCATGGGTGCCTTTCGGTGCCGGGTGTCAGTACGAACGCAGCAGGTCGGTGAGCACCCGCTGGCCGAACGTGAGCGCGTCGATCGGAACGCGCTCGTCCACCCCGTGGAACATACCGGTGAAATCGAGTTCAGCCGGAAGCCGCAACGGCGCGAAGCCGAATCCGGCGATGCCGAGCGCGGCGAGGGCCTTGTTGTCGGTGCCGCCGCCCATGAGGTACGGCAGCACCGGCACACCCGGGTCGTGGCGGCCGAGGGCGGCGACCATCGCGTCGACGAGCGACCCGGCGAAGGGCACTTCGAGACCGATGTCGCGGTGCACCACCTCGATGGCGATGTCGTCGCCGACGATGCGCTGCACCTCGGCGAGGACGGCGTCCTCCTGGCCGGGCAGGGTGCGGATATCTATCGCGGCGACCGCCGAGTCGGGGATCACATTGTGCTTGTAGCCGGCGGTCAGCCCCGTGGGGTTGGTCGTCGTGCGGAAGGTCGACTGCAGGAACGGGGCGGCAGGTCCGGCCGCGGCGGCGACGGCGTCGGGGTCGCCGGCATCCCCTCCCGAGATGAGCGCGAGCGCGTCGACGAGGTCGCGAGTGGTCGCGGTCAGCTCGATCGGCCACGGGCTGCGGCCGAGGGCGGCGACGGCTTCGGCAAGGCGCGTCACGGCGTTGTCGGCGTGGAAGCGGCTGCCGTGGCCGGCGGTGCCGCGGGCGTGCAGCCGGATCCACACGAGCGCTTTCTCCCCCACCTGCAGCAGATACGCACGGCGGTCGCCGACGGCGATCGAGTACCCACCGACTTCACTGATGGCTTCGGTGGCGCCGGCGAACCATTCGGGGCGGTCGCGGACGACCAGCTGCGAGCCTTCGACACCGCCCGCCTCCTCGTCGGCGAAGAACGTCACGATCAGGTCGCGTTCGGGTTGCTCGCCGGCACGGATGAGGTCGGCGACGGATGCCAGGATCATGGCATCCATGTCTTTCATGTCGACCGCACCCCGACCCCAGAGCATGCCGTCCTGGACGACGCCGGCGAACGGGTCGACGCTCCACTCCTCGGCGACGGCGGGCACCACGTCGAGGTGACCGTGCAGCACGAGGGCGGGCTTGTCGCGGTTGCGGCCGGGTACGCGCGCCATCACGTTGGTGCGGCGCGGGATCGGCTCGTAGTACTCGGGCCTCAGGCCCAGCGACTCGAGGTGGGCGCCGATGTACTCGGCGGCTTCGCGCTCGCCGTTGCTGCGTCCCTCACCGTAGTTGGTGGTGTCGAACCGGATCAGGTCGCGCGCGATGCGGGCGACCTCGGGAAGGTCGGTCTCGGACATGGATTCCACCGTACCGGTCCGGCTGCGGGTAGCCCGCCTGGATAGACTCGCGGCCGTGAGCACCGCCGCCTCCCCCGCCCTCGGCGATCTGGTGATGACGAATGCCCGCGTGTGGGCGGGGCCGGATGCCGAGATCTCCGACCCGCAGTCGCTGACGATCCGCGACGGGGTGATCGCCGCGATCGGTGACGCCGCCGCCGATCTGCCGCATCTCGATGTGGGTGGCCGCGTCGTCACCGCCGGATTCTGGAACTGCCACGTGCACTTCACCGAACCGGTGTGGGCGGGCGCCGGGGCCGCTGCGGCCGACGACCTGCAGCCGGCGCTCGATGACATGCTGCTGCGCCGCGGCTTCACCACGGTGCTCGACCTCGCGTCCAACCGGCGCGACACGGTGCCCTTGGCGCGCCGCATCGACGCGGGCGAGCTGCGTGGCCCCGAGATCGTGACGGCGGCCGGAGCCCTGTACCCGTGGGCCGGCATCCCGTTCTACGTGCGGCCCGCCATCCCCTGGCACCTGCGCTGGATGCTGCCCATGCCGCTCACCGCTGCCGGGGCGCGCCGCGTGGTGGCCGCGCAGCACCGGCACGGCGCGGGCATCACGAAGCTGTTCACCGGGTCGTACACGGCGCCCGGACGAGTCAAGCCCATGCGGGCGGTGATCGCACGCGCGGCGGTGCGCGCGGCCCACGAGCGCGGGATGCCGGTGCTCGCCCATCCGTCCGACCGCGCCGGCACCCGCGTGGCGATCGAGGCCGGCGTCGATGCGCTCGCGCACGTGCCCGACAGCGCCGCCGGCGTCGAGTCGCTGCTGCGCGACGCCGCGGCACGGGGAACACGGATCGTGCCGACGCTGCACATGTTTGCCGCGACCGTCACGACCGACGACGGTTACCTCGACCCGATCCGCGCCGCGCTGCGCACGTTCCTCGCCGCGGGCGGCCGCGTGCTGTTCGGCACCGACGTCGGCTACCTGCCTGATCGTGACACGCGGCCCGAGTTCGCCGCGATGGCCGGCTGCGGAATGACGGTCGCCGACATCCTGCGTTCGCTCACCGTCGAGCCGGCGGCGTTCCTGGGTCGTGCCGATCAGGGGCGTGTGGCCGTCGGCATGCGCGGCGACCTCACGGTACTCGACGTGCGGAGCGAGGCGCCGGCGGCGACCGACTTCGCCGATGTGCATGCCGTCGTCCGAGCAGGACGCGTCATCTTTCGCCGGAGCGTCATCTGAGCCGGATGAGGGGCCGCACAGTCGTACGCTCGAACGGTGAGCAGCGCAGAGCACCTTCGCACCGATTCCCTCGTCGTCGCCGCCGGGCGTCCGTCACGCGTGCCGGGAGAACCCGTGAACGCGCCCGTCGTCCTGTCATCGACCTACATCGGCGTCGATGAGCCGAGTCCCGACCATCTCCTGTACGCACGCTACGGAACGGAGTCGTGGCTGCCGCTCGAGGAGACGATCGGCGCGCTCGAAGGATCGACCGAGCGAGCACTCGTGTTCGGGTCGGGCATGGCCGCCATCAGCGCCGCGCTGACGCTCGTTCCGGGCGGCGGCACGCTGATCATGCCGCGGCACAGTTACAACACCTCGCTGGTCGCGGCCCGGTCGCACGCCGAGCAGCGCGGGATCACACTCGTCGAGGTCGACATCGCCGACACCGCCGCCGTGAGCGCCGACATCGCCGACGCCGACAATCCGGTGCTGTGGATCGAGTCGCCCACCAACCCGATGCTCGAGATCGCCGACATCCGCACGCTCGCGGCAGCCACGCACGAGCGCGGTGGCCGCGTGATCGTCGACAACACCTTCGCCACTCCCCTGGCCCAGCAGCCGCTGGCGCTGGGCGCCGACGTGGTCGTGCACTCGGTCACCAAGTATCTGGCCGGGCACTCCGACCTCGTCATGGGCGCCGTGGTCACCGACGACCGGCAGCTGTGGGCGGCGCTGAAGACGCACCGCGATGTGCACGGCGCCATCCCGGGGCCCTGGGAGGCCTGGCTCGCGCTGCGCGGCATCCGCACCCTCGCGCTGCGCGTCGAGCGCTCGCAGCGCAGCGCGCTCGACCTCGCCGGCCGGCTCGAGACGCACCCGGCTGTCGCCGAGGTGCGCCACCCCGGACTGCCGAGTCATCCGCAGCACGACCTCGCCCGCGCGCAGATGACCGGGTTCGGCTCGATCATCACCGTGCGCCCGGCCGGCGGCGTCGCGGCCGCCGTCGCCGTCGCGCAGTCGGTGCGGCTCTGGGTGCCGGGCACGAGCCTCGGCGGCGTCGAGTCGCTGATCGAGCGCCGCCGTCGGCTCCCCTCTGAACCCGCCTCGGTGCCGGACGACCTGCTGCGCCTGTCGGTGGGCATCGAGAACGTCGACGACCTCGCCGACGATCTGTTCGCCGCGCTCGAGGCCACCGGCTGACTGGGCCGGGGGCGTTCTGGAGTGGGTCGACCGTCGTCTCAGATCAGGCTCGTCGAGGCCACGGCATCCAGCCGCCGCCGGAGCTCACCGGTCCCACGGCATCGAGCGTCGCGCGGGCGCGTTCGAGCAGAACCGCGGGCACATCTTCGGCCCGCGACTGCCCGCTGCGCCCCGAGACGCCGTCGACGCCCCGCAGATCGTACGAGACGGTCTGCCCCATACCCAGGCTGATCCCGTGGCCGGCGTCGTAGCTCCACTTCGGGCGACGTGGCTCGCTCACCGCTTCGGCGAACCGACCACCCGCGATCGCGAAGACCTGCCACTCGAGGTCGTCAGCCACGGCATCCCACCACTCATCGCACGCGTCGCAGCCGCACGACGGGAATGCCTCGTTGAACAGCACACCCGCATGGATGCGCACGCCCGGATAGGCCGTCAGCACGACGACGAGGGGCGCGCAGGCCGTCGCGCGCGGCGTCAGCCGCACCGCCCGCACGGTCTCGTCAGCCGTCGGCGGATGGAGCAGGTCTGCCGTCACCTCGTACCCCTCTTCGACCTCGACGTCGTACGTGGCCGTGAGATGGTCGATGAGCGCCGTCGCCACGGTGTGCAGCGGCGCGAACCGCTCCGGATGGCTGACAACCGAGTAGCTGTCCTCGGGCGGGGATCCGCCCCGCTCCGCCCAGTGGGAGCCGTACTCGATGACCCTGCCCGCGTCGTCGCGGAACACCATCGGGTCGACGTCGGGCCGCGCGTACTCGCTCATCCGAACATTCTGACGTCTATGCGCCCGCGGTCGCAGAATCGGCGATCTCCGGTCCTGCGCGCACGGGCGACGTGCACCGCCGTCTACCCTGACGATGATGCACACCATCGGCAGGGGCATATCACGCGAACGATTCGAGCAGATCCGTCGAGCATGGGGCGCGGTCGGCAGTTGGGCCGTATGGGCCGACGCGGTACCGGATGCCGGGGTCAAGTCGGGCATCGGCGACCTGAGTGTGCTCGACCCCGAGTCCAACCCCGGGCTGCTGGCGACGCTCACACCCGACGTCGTCATGCTGGGCATCAACTGTTCGGAGTTCGCCGGCGAGCCCTTCGGCAACTTCCACGATCCGTCACCGCGCGCCAACCATTTCAAGTTGCGCCACGCGTACCGCGGTACCCCGTTCTGGGGCGCCTACCTGACCGACGCGTTCAAGGGCATCCCGGCGTACGGTGCCGCGCGTACCGTCGCGTACCTGCGTGAGCGACCGGGGCTCGTCGCCGAGCAGCTCGACGACCTGCGCCGCGAGCTGGCCGAAGTCGGCGGCGACGACCCGCTGCTGGTCGTGTTCGGCGCCGGACTGTTCCGGTTGCTGCGCGAGCACCTGACGGGGTTCCAGATGGCGCGCGTGCCGCACTACGCGCACTTTCTCAGCAAGAAGGAGTACCGCGACCAGGCGCTGCGCGCCATCGACGAACAGGTGATCGCCGGCACCGCCCGCACGTGACGATGACCGGGCGCTCACGCGGCGCGGCGCCCGCGGTAGCAGCAGGGCGGGCGCCGGTAGATCGCGCGGGCGGGGTACTTCGACGCCGAGATGGACTTGGTGAAGATCGTCGACCGGGCCTGCCCGGTCGACCCACGAGGTGTCACCGGTGATCAGGGAGAGCACCCGGCACAGCGCGCTGAATGCCGCGGCGATGACGATGACAACGGTGAGCGGGTCACGTCGGTCATGCTTCGGGCCGTCGCGCAGCGCATTATGAACGCGTATGTCTATTCGAATGTAGCGTCTCCTCCCCAGAAGGAGATCCCCCGAAGTTCTCCCCAGATGGGCCGTTCATTCGTAGTAATGTCCGATGCTAGTGGCACAGTTGAGCTATGACATTCCTCGCCGACCTGACCGAGAAGCTGCGGGCCGTCGCCGGCCGGGCCGAGCTCGATGTCGCGCCCGGTGAGCTGCTGGGAGCACTGCGGGGCATGGACGACGATGCTGTGGTCGCTCTCGTTGAGCAGGCCGCGGCGATCGGCGCGTGCGCAGACCGGCTGAAGGTCGTGGGAGCAGCGGTGATCACAGAGAGGTCCACGGCTGCCGGGGGCGGGCTGGCCAGGTCGCGGGGGTTCCGCACCCCGGTGCAGCTGGTGCAGGACATCACCGGCGGCACCCGCGGTGACGCGTCCCGCACAGTGCGGGTCGGCACCTCGCTTCTCGACGAGGAGGTGGATGCCGGGGCTCCGGCCACCCCCGACGCCGGTCCGGCGAAGGCCGACGAGCCCGACGAAGCGCGCGTCATCTGGCACGACGAACTGCGCGACGCGATGCTGTCGGGGTCACTGACCACCGCACAGCACGATGCGATCCGGCGTGGCCTCGGCGACCCTCCAGAAGTCACCGGCGGCAGCGAGGTGTGGGCGATCGCGGCACGGCAGCTCATGGACGAGTGCGCGCGGATGACGGTCGAGGATCTGCGCAAGCGAGCGTGCGCCATGCGCGATGCGCTGGATCCGGCGGGGGCTGAAGAGCGCTTCGCCGAGCGCTTCGCGAAGCGCTCCTGGCGCACCTGGACCGACGAGCACGGGCAGCGGCACTCGCACATCGTGCATGACGACGAGGGTGGGGCATGGCTCGATGACCTGATCGGCGCGGCCCTGCGCCCGCGCCGCGGCGGACCCCGGTTCATGACCGACGCCGAGCGCGCCGAGGCCGAAGCGCTGAGCGACGATCCGCGCAGCAACGAACAGCTGACCTACGACCTCATGATGAGCGTGATCCGCGCCGGCTCCCTCGCCTCGGCCGCTGATGTGTACGGGGCACGGCGACCTGGCGTGCGCATGGTCGCAGTGAAAGACCTCGTCGGCCCGCGTGACCTGTTCGGGCGGCTGATGGCCACCACATACCTCGAAGACGGCGGCGAGGCGCTGCCCGGCTCGGTTCTCGACGCCACCCTGTGCGAGGTGGGACACGTCGAGGTGACCGTGTCGGCGTGCGGCAACCCCCTCGACGTGGGGCGCAGCCAGCGGCTGTTCACCCCGGCGCAGAAGCTCGCTCTCGCGGTCCGTGACGGGGGTTGCATGTGGCCCGGCTGCTCCGCGCGCGCGTCCTACTGCGAATCGCACCACATCATCCCGTGGTCGCAAGGCGGCACGACCGACACCGACCACGGCATCCTTCTCTGCCGTTTTCACCACCTGCTGCTCCACAACGAAGGGTGGCGCATCACCCGCTCTCCGGACAAAGGTGACTTCATCCTCCACTCGCCGACCGGCACGCAGACCAGACTGCGCTCGAAGTCGGCCGTGCGCTGGGCGTGGGACCCGCCACCGGACACACCCGGGTGGCGCACGCCGCCGACGCCAGACCCGCCGGACGCCCCGTTCGCCGACGTGGCGGAGGCACGCCAGTCACTGCTCTCCGACGCAGGCGTCGGGCCGATGCAGGCGTCGGGCCGACCGAGGGGTGACGACCCGCACGTTCGGGAAGGATCCGAAGATCTGCAGGACGATGTCGAGGCACGTCGCCAGGTCACCGCACCGAAGAGCGTGCAGCTTCCGGTGGAAGCGCACCGATGAACCCCCACCGCCACCTCGGAGAGGCGTTCTCGCCTATAACCCGGCGTTGTGGCTGGCCGCACCGCTCACGCAAATGACCCCTGATCCGGAGCCTAGAAACTCCTGATCAGGGGCCATATCATTCGCGTGCGCGAGGGGGGACTTGAACCCCCACGCCCTATACGGGCACTAGCACCTCAAGCTAGCGCGTCTACCTATTCCGCCACCCGCGCATGGGTGTCTGGTTGTCGCCAACCGAAGATCGACACTACCACGACCGCGCCCCCACCACGAAACCGAGACGCCGCCGCCGCCACCCGCCGGCATCACCGACCAAGACTGCGAACGGTCACCCCAGAGTCACCCCGAACGCCAGGCCCAGAAGGTAGGTGACCAGCGCCGCCCCGTACCCGATCGCGAGCTGACGCAGGGCGCGTCTGAGGGGCGGACCGCCCGACAGCAGCCCCACCATCGCTCCCGTCGCCAGGAGGGCGATACCCACCAGGACCAGCGCGACGATGACTGCCGGCAGCCCGCTCATGCCGACCAGCCACGGCAGCACCGGGATGATCGCTCCCGACGCGAAGAACAGGAAGCTCGACGCCGCCGCACCGAACGCCCCGCCCACCACCTCATGGTCGGCGCCCTTCGCGTGCGGCAGGCGATACGGCGTGCCGCGGTCGGCGCTCTGTGCGGTCGCGATGACGCTGCGTGCCCGGGTGAGCGCCTCGTCGGCGGGCACGCCGCGCGTGCGGTAGACCAGGGCGAGTTCGTTGGCGTCGAGGTCGAGATCGGGCAGGGCCGCGTCGGCGTCGCCGCTGGGCTCGGTGGATGCCAGGAGCTCGCGCTGCGAACGAACGGACACGAACTCGCCGGCGCCCATCGACAGGGCCCCGGCCAGCAGTCCCGCGATGCCGCTGAGCAGCACGAACTGCGGCGCGACGCCGGTGGCGCCGATGCCGATCACGAGTGCCAGGTTCGAGACGAGGCCGTCATTGGCGCCGAACACGGCCGCGCGGAACGTCCCCGACAATCGGCGCCGCCCGCGGGCCGCGAGCCCGCGCACGACCTCGCGGTGGATCTTCTCATCGGCGGCCATGCTCGCCGGGGCGTGCGGATCGGCATCGTAGGGCGAGCGGCCCTCAGCGTTCTGCGCCAGGGCGAGCACGAAGATCGATCCGAACCGGCTCGCCATCCAGCCCAGCAGGCGCGTGCCCAGACCGGGCGCGGGCAGACGGGCAGGCTCGCCGCCGAGCAGTTCGAGCCAGTGCGCCTCGTGGCGCCCTTCGGCGTCGGCGAGGGCCTCGAGGATCTCGCGCTCCTCCCCCTGCTTGCGCTGTGCCAGTTCGCGGTACACGCGGGCTTCGGCGCGCTCGTCGACGAGGTATCGGGCCCAGCGTCGTCGGTCGCGCGCGGTCGGATCAGCAGGGGTGTTCACGTGGATCCACCGTAGCCGCGCGGCACCGCAGGTGCGTCCCGAACCGAGGCATTGCCAGCATTTCGGATCTCCGAAGCCCCGGCATCCACCCCTCTCAGGAGCGCACGCGGGCGCGCAGCAGCTCGATGCGCGACTGCAGCTGCGCGACGGTGGCGCGGGCCACCTCGGGGCCGCCGCACACGCGCCGCAGTTCGGCGTGGACGGCGCCGTGCGGCTCGCCGCTCTGCCGGGCGTACAGGCCGACGAGGCTGTTGAGCAGCTGCCGCTGTTCGCGCAGCGAGCGGTGCAGAGCCTGTGGCAGCGCGGGTGCGTCGGAGTTCGCCTCCCCACCCGTGTCCGTGGAACCGGCCTCGCGGGCTTCCCGCACGCGACGGTGCCGCGACTGCCGCGACTGCCGGTGCATCAGCAGGTCGTGCACGTGCTCGGGTTCGAGCAGCCCCGGGATCCCCAGGAACTCCTCCTCCTCGGGCGTGCCCGGCACGGCGAGCTGACCGAACTCGCGGCCGTCGTACAGCACGCGGTCGAAGTGGGCCTCGGACTCCAATGCCTGATAGCTGAACTCCTGCTCGAGCTCGTCGGAGGCCTTCTCCTCGCGCTCGGCGGCATCGAGCAGGTCGTCGTCGAGCCCGTCGCCGTCACCATCGGTGTCGCGGTCCAGGGCATGGTCGCGCTGCCGCTCGAGCTCGCCGGCGAGGGTGAGCAACTGCGGCACGTTCGGCAGAAAGACGGATGCCGACTCGCCGCGCCGTCGGGCACGAACGAACCGGCCGATGGCCTGCGCGAAGAACAGCGGCGTGGAGGCGCTCGTGGCATAGACCCCGACGGCCAGCCGAGGCACGTCGACGCCCTCCGACACCATCCGCACCGCGACCATCCAGCGGGTCGTCGACTGGGCGAAGGTCTCGATGCGCCCCGACGCGGCCTTGTCGTCGCTGAGGACGACCGTGGGCGCTTCGCCCGTGATGCGGTGCAGGATGGCGGCGTACGCGCGGGCGGCGGTCTGATCGGTCGCGATGACCAGGCCTCCGGCATCCGGAACGTCCTGCCGAACCTCGCTCAGGCGCCGGTCGGCCGAACGGAGGACCGCGGGGATCCAATCCCCCTCGGGGTCGAGCGCTGTGCGCCAGGCCTGTGCGGTGACGTCCTTGGTGTTGTCCTGCCCCAGCTGCGCCTCGAGCTCGTCGCCGGCGCGGGTGCGCCACCGCATCTTGCCGGCGTAGACGAGGAACAGCACCGGCCGCACGACGCCGTCGGCCAGCGCGCGACCGTAGCCGTAGTCGTAGTCGGTCTTCGAGAGCCGGATGCCCTTGGCGTTCGGGTGGTACTCCACGAACGGGATGGGCGAAGTGTCGGAGCGGAACGGCGTGCCGCTGAGCAGCAAGCGTCGCGTCGCCCGGCTGTAGGCCTCGCGGAGCGCGTCGCCCCAACTGAGCGCGTCGCCGCCGTGGTGCACCTCGTCGAGGATCACGAGCGTGCGCGCGTCCATCGTGAGGCGCTGATGCACCGACGCCTTCACGGCGACCTGCGCGTAGGTCACCGCGACGCCGTGGAATTGGCGTGACGGGGTGTGGTGGCGGTTGCTGAAACGCGGGTCGAGACGGATCGACACGCGCGCGGCGGCGTCGGCCCACTGCGTCTTCAGGTGCTCGGTCGGGGCGACCACGACGATGCGGTCGATGACCCCCCGGCGCAGCAGTTCTGATGCCAGGCGGAGGGCGAACGTGGTCTTACCGGCGCCGGGGGTGGCGGCGGCGAGGAAGTCGCGGGGGCCCTTGCCGGGGCCCTCGGGGCCGTCCATGCGGAAGTACAGGTCGAGCGCCTCGGCCTGCCACGCGCGCAGATTCTGGGCGGTGCCCCACGGGGCGCGCTGCGGGAAGGCGGGTGACAGCTGTTCGGCGGCGAAGCTGCCGAAATGCGTCTGCTGGTCCACCGCCTGCTCCGCCTCCTGCCCGACTGCCACGACTGACCACCCTAAACGTTGCCGCCGACAGGTAGCCTCGTACCGGCCGGTCGCCCACGCGGCGGCCGGGAATCGAAGGAGCAAGAATGACCGGTCGCGACGCCGACAGCCACCGCACCCCGTTCGTGGCGAACGAGACCGTGCACCCGTGGCGGCGCATGGTCGCCATCGGCGACTCGTTCACCGAGGGGATCGGTGACCCCGAACCGTCACTGCCCGGCGGTCACCGCGGCTGGGCCGACCGGGTCGCCGAGGTCCTGGCATCCCAAGTGCCCGACTTCGCCTACGCGAACCTGGCGGTGCGCGGCAAGCTCATCGGCCAGATCATCGCCGATCAGGTCGAACCGGCTCTGGAGCTGGCCCCCGACCTCGTGACGTTCTCAGCCGGCGGCAACGACGTCATCCGTCCCGGCGGCGACCCCGACGCCGTCGCCCAGCAGTTCGAAGGTGCCGTGGCGCGGCTGTCGTCGCAGGGCGCGACCGTCGTCGTGTTCACGGGCATCGACACGGCCTTCACGCCCGTGTTCCGCGGCATCCGCGGCCGGGTGGCGATCTACAACGAGAACATCCGCGGCATCGCCGACCGCTACGACTGCATCGTGGCCGACCAGTGGGCGCTGAAGACGGTGCAGGACATGCGGTTCTTCGACGACGACCGGCTGCACTACAACGCGCTCGGTCACCACGAGGTGGCGCGCATGGTGCTGCGCGCGATGAACGTGCCCAACGACCTGCAGCCGATGCAGCCCGACCCGCTGCCGGTGCTGCCCTGGCGCACCGCACGCGTCAACGACCTCGTGTGGGCACGCGAGCACCTCGTGCCGTGGGTGCTGCGCCGTCTGCGCCACCAGTCTTCCGGCGACAACATCACCGCGAAGCGCCCCGAGCCGACGCCCGTCATCCTCGACACCCCCGACTGAGCGCGGCGCCTTCGCCGCGCGCATATCTCCCGCACCGAGCGCGTATCAGCGGCACCGCGTGTGCGTCTCCGGCATCCCGTACGCATCTCCGGCATCCCGTGCGCATCTCCGGCACCGCGTACGCATCTCCGGCACCGCGTACGCATCTCCGGCATCCCGTACGCATCTCCGTCATCCCGTGCGCATCTCCGGCACCGCGTACGCATCTCCGGCATCCACCGCATGGAAGAGTGGGCATATGGCCATTGAGCGCATCGAGAACCCGGACGACCCGCGCCTGGCCGACTATCGCGACCTCACCGACATCGCGCTGCGCCGGGTGCTCGAACCCGCCGGCGGGCTGTACATCGCCGAATCCGCAAAGGTCATCGCACGGGCGATCGCCGCGGGGCACCGTCCGCGCTCCGTGCTCGTGCAGGAGAAATGGCTCGCCGACGTCGAGCCGCTCGCGGGGGTCGCTCCCGTGTATGTCGTCACGGACGAGATCGCCCAGCGCGTGACGGGCTACGCGGTGCACCGGGGTGCGCTCGCCGCGATGCATCGCCCCGAGCTGCCGCCCGCCGCCGACGTCGTGGCCGGGGCGCGCACGGTGCTCGTGCTCGAGGACATCGTCGACCACACCAACGTCGGCGCGGCGTTTCGCGCCGCCGCCGGACTCGGTGTCGACGCGGTGCTCGTGACGCCCCGGTGCGCCGACCCGCTGTATCGCCGCAGCGTCCGCGTGAGCATGGGGACGGTGTTCCAGGTGCCGTGGACGCGCCTGCCGGAGTGGCACGCGCCAAACGGCCCATCGGGCGCCGCGATTCTGCACGATGCGGGTCTGCACGTGGCCGCGCTCGCGCTCGCCGAGGACGCGGTGCCGCTGGATGTCTTCGCCGCATCGCGCCCCGAACGCGTCGCGGTGCTCATGGGCGCCGAGGGTGACGGGCTGTCACGGCGCGCGCTGGCGGCCGCCGACACCGTCGTCACGATCCCGATGTCGGGCGGAGTGGATTCGCTCAACGTCGCCGCGGCGGCGGCCGTCGCGCTGTGGGCACTGCGCTGAAGTACGCGCTGAGTGCGAGAGAGGCGCACGGGATGCCACTGTCACACGCTCCGGGCGGCGATACGCGCTCGGAGGCGGTGGACACATGCGCGAAACGCGGCGGGCGTAGGCTCTGCGCATGACGTCGGTGCGGCAAGCGGAGCAGATGGAGGCCACGGCCGCGGCCGCGTTGGACGAGGCCGTCCGCACGCTGGCCGGCCGCCGCATCGCGGTGCTGACCGGCGCGGGCGTGTCAACCGATTCGGGGATTCCGGACTATCGCGGCCAGGGGTCCCGGCTGCGCACGCCGATGACCGTGCAGCAGTTCCTCTCCGGTGCGCAGTTCCGCCGGCGCTACTGGGTCGGCAGCCACCTGGGGTGGCGTGCGTTCGCCGCCGCAGGACCCAACGCCGGCCACGCGGCGCTGGCCGTCTTGGAACAGGCCGGGGCGGCGACCGGCGTCATCACCCAGAATGTCGACGGGCTGCATCTGCGCGCCGGCAGCCGCCGCGTCGTCGAACTGCACGGCACGATGCGCCGCGTGGGATGCCTGCACTGCGGGCAGGTGTTCGACCGCCGCGACCTCGCGCAGCGCATCGAGGCCGACAACCCCTGGATCACCGTGCCCGACGCGGTCGCGCTCGGCCCCGACGGCGACGTCCTGCCCGAGAGCAGCGATGAGTTCGTCGTCCCCGACTGCAGCGTGTGCGGCGGCGTGCTCAAACCCGATGTCGTGTTCTTCGGCGAGTTCGTGCCGGCCGAACGGTTCCGCCAGGCCGAGCAGCTGGTGGCGCTCAGCGACGCCCTCGTCGTGGCCGGATCGTCCCTCGTCGTCAACTCCGGTATCCGGCTCGTCGAACGCGCCCGCCGCCGGCGCCTGCCCGTGGTGATCGTCAACCGCGGCCAGACCCGCGCCGACGCCCGCGCGACGGTGAAGATCGACGCCGGCACCTCCGAGGTCCTCACGAGCCTCGCCGAACGCCTCGCGCGCTGAGCCTCCCCGCGACCCGGCCCCGCGCCTTCTCTCGTCCGCGGGGCCGTAGGCTCGAGGGGTGACCACCCTGACTCTGGTGCGCCACGGCGAGACCGATTGGAACCTGAATCGGCTCATCCAAGGCTCGACCGACATCCCCCTCAATGACACCGGCCGTGCGCAGGCGCGCGCCGCCGCACTGCGCCTCAAGGAGCAGCTGGCCGACGCCGGACCGATCGTCGTCGCCGCAAGCGACCTGTCGCGCGCCCACGAGACGGCGAGCATCATCGCCGCCGAGCTCGACGTCGCCGAGCCTCTCCGCTACCCGGCCCTGCGGGAGCGCGGCTACGGTCAGGCCGAAGGGATGGATGTCCACGCGTTCCGATCGCACTACGGCGACTGGCACACCGCCGAAGTGCCCGAGGCCGAACTGTGGGCCGACGTGCGCACCCGTGCGGTGGCCGGCGTGCGCGAAGTCATCCGCGATGCCCGACGAGCCACGGCTCCGGCCGCCCCCGCGCTCATCGTCGTCTCGCACGGCGCACTCATCCGCGAGCTGATCCGGCACGCGACGGCGGGCGCCTACCCGAGCGAGGGGGAACGACTCGCGAACGGCTCGGCGCACACTTTCCTGGTCGAACGCGACAGGCTGCGCCTGCTGTCATACGCCGGCGTCGCGGCCGACTGAAACGCGCCCACTCCCCGCGCTCAGAGTCCCACCCTCAGACCCCGCCGCGCCGCACCAGCGTGCGCGCATGACGCAGTACCGGTTCGTCCACCATGCGGCCCCGATGGCGGAAGACGCCGGGCTGGCCCTCGGCAGCGGTCAACACCTCGCGCGCCCACGCGACCTCTTCCGGATCCGGGCGATACGCCTCACGGATCACGACGACCTGGTCGGGGTGGATGCACGCCGTCGCCGCGAAGCCACTCGCGGCGGCATCGCGGGCCTCTCGCGCCAGGCCCTTGTGGTCGGCGATGTCGAGGTGGACCGCGTCGATGGCCGCCTTTCCGCGGGCGCCTGCCGCCAGCAGAACCCGTGCTCGCGCATACCGGGCGATGTCGCGGTACCCGCCCTTGGCCTTGCGGCTGGATGTGCCGCCCAGCGATGCGACGAGGTCCTCGGCACCCCACATGAGCGCGGCGACGTTGTCGAGCGCAGCGAGCTTCTCAGCGGCCGCCACGCCACGCGCCGTCTCGCACAGCGCCACGACGGCGAAGCGCTGGTCGATGCGGCCGGTCTTCCGCGGCGACTGCGCCTTGGCGACCATGATCGTGCGGTAGTCCGTCTGCGACAGGGCCGCCAGATCGGCGTCGAACGCCGGTGTGCCGACAGGATTGACCCGCACGATGACGTGCCGCGGGTCGAGGTCGGAGTCGATCAGCGCGCCCCGTGCGAACGCCTTGGCGTCGGGGGCGACGGCATCCTCCAGATCGAGGATGACGGTGTCCGCACGCGCGGCGGCCTTCGCGTAGCGTTCGGGGCGGTCCGCCGGGCAGAACAGCAGCGCGGGGCCGAGGCCGAACGCGTCGATGTCGATCATGGTCTTCACGGTATCGCGCGGGACCTCACGTCCCGTCGAGCCCCGCTCGCCGGGCGATCTCACGGCTGAGGGCATGGGGTGCGTCTTCGCTGGGGCTGTGGCCGCCGGCGGTCACCATCACGTCGGCCCCGATCCGCGCCGCGTACGCACGGTGCAGTCGCTCGGGCCACAGGTCACGCGCGCCGGTGACCACGAGCTTGGGCGCATCGATCGCCGCAAGAGCCTCGTCGAGGTCGGGCGTGGCGGACATGATCTCGAAGATGTCCGCGACGCTGTCGCGCCGGGTGAGCGCGAAGCGCTCCCGCACGAACGCGATGCGGTGTCGGGGCGCGCGGTTGAGGTTGCGCCCGATTCCCCACATCACAAGCGGCGCGGCCTTGCGTGCCGCGATGACGCGCGCGAGCGGCCCGAGCCCCCTGATGCGACCGAACGCCGCCCCGGCCACCGGCGGTGCGGAGATCAGCGTGAGCGATCCGATCGCTTCGGGGAACCGCGCGGCGAGCTGCGCCACGACGGTGCCGGCGAACGAGTACCCGACCAGGTGCGCGGGCACCGGTCCGATCGCGAGCACGGCCTTCAGATCCTCGACGAACAGGTCGAGATCGTACGCACCGCGCACGGGCCGCAGGTTCTCGGGCCCGGCCCGGTGCGACTCGTACTGACCCGCCATGTCGAAGGTCTCCACGCGCAGGCCCGCTGCCGCCAGCAGCGGCAGCATGACGATGAAATCTTCTTTCGACCCGGTGATGCCGGGAACGAGCACGACGCGAGGTGCATCGGGCTGCCCGGCCACCAGCCCGGCGAGTCGGCCGCTGGGCACCGAGTACTCGATGCGCATGACTCCGGCGGGCAGGTCGCGCCACGCCACATCACCCAGGGCGGCATCCCGCTCCCGCGCATCGGCGTCGGTGAGAGTGCGCACGTCGACGGGGCCGGTGTGTGCCGGCGGCACGACGCTCACGATGCCGCCTGCCCGGCCCGGTCACGGCACCACATGAGGGCGACGCGGGATGCCGTGGCCACCACTGTGCCGTCCTGGTTACGACCGGTGTGGCGCATCGTGACGATGCCCTGGCCCGGACGCGAGTCCGACAGCCGCTTGTCGACCACCTCGGTGTCCACGTACAGCGTGTCGCCGTGGAACAGCGGCGCCGGGAAGGCGATGTCACTGAGTCCCAGCTGCGCGACCAGGGTGCCCTGGGTCAGCTGGGCCACCGACGCCCCGACCATCGTCGCGAGCGTCCACATGGAGTTCATGAGGCGCTGCCCGAACGGCTGGGTCGCCGCGTACGCGGCATCGAGGTGCAGCGGCTGCACGTTCATCGTGAGGGAGGAGAACAGCACGTTGTCGGCCTCGGTGGCGGTACGGCCCGGCCGGTGTGCGTAGACGGCGCCGACCTCGAACTCCTCGTAGTAGAGGCCGCGCTGGACGATCTCGGTCACACCACCACGCTACTGCGCCACACCCAATGCCCGCGCCACCACGAGCAGCTGCACCTCGGTCGTTCCCTCACCGATCTCGAGGATCTTCGAGTCGCGGTAATGCCGCGCCACGGAGAACTCGTTCATGAATCCGTTGCCACCGAAGATCTGGGTCGCGTCGCGGGCGTTGTCCATGGCCGCGTCGCTCGCGGTGAGCTTGGCCAGCGCCGCCTCGGTCTTGAAGGGCTTGCCCGCCACAAGCAAGCGTGCGGCGTGCAGCCACGCCAGTCGGGCCGTGTGCACGCGCTGCTGCATGCGGGCCAGCATGAACTGGATGCCCTGACGTGACGCCAGCGGCTGGCCGAACACCGTACGCGCGTTCGCGTAGTCGACCGCGGCCTGAAGGCACCCCTCGGCCGCGCCGGTCGACAGCGCCGCGATGGCGATGCGCCCCTCGTCGAGGATGTGCAGGAAGTTCGCGAATCCCCGTCCTCGCTGGCCCAGCAGATTGCCGGCGGGCACCCGTGCGCCCTGGAAGGTGAGCGGATGGGTGTCGGAGGCGTGCCAGCCCACCTTGTCGTACGCCGGCTCCACGGTGAAGCCGGGCGTGCCGCTGGGCACGATGATCGTCGAGATCTCCTTGCGGTCGCCGTCCTGCCCGGTGACGGCGGTCACCGTCACGAATCGGGTGATGGCGGTGCCCGAGTTCGTGATGAACTGCTTGGCGCCGTCGATGACCCACTCCTCGCCCTCGAGACGCGCCGTGGTGCGTGTGGCCCCGGCATCCGACCCCGCTTCGGGTTCGGTGAGCCCGAAGCCGGCCAGCGCGCGCCCGGCGAGGAGGTCGGGCAGCAACTCCTGCTTCTGCTGCTCGGAGCCGAACCGGAAGACCGGCATGGCCCCCAGGCTCACGCCGGCTTCGAGGGTGATCGCGATCGACTGGTCGACGCGGCCGAGTGCTTCGATGGCCAGGCACAGCGTCAGGTAGTCGCCGCCCTGGCCGCCGTAGTCCTCGGGGAACGGCAGGCCGAACAGCCCCATTTCCCCCATCTGGGCGACGACCTCCAGCGGCAGGGTCTTCGTGCGGTCGGCCTCGTAGGCGTGCGCAGCGACGACCTCGTCGGCGAACGCGCGGACGAGCCGAGCCAGTTCGAGCTGCTCGTCGTCGAGGTCGTAGGCGGACAGGTCGATCATGGGGTTCCTCCCGGTTGCGCACGCACGTCGGCGAGCACCTCGTCGCGACGCACCTGGGCGCCGACGGCGACGTGCACCCGTGCGACGCCGTCGTGCGGCGCCGTGACGGCGTGCTCCATCTTCATGGCCTCGATCGTGACGAGCCGGTCGCCGGATGCCACGGTCGCGCCGTCCGCGACGTGCACGGCCACGACCGTGCCGGGCATCGGCGCGCGCAGCTCGGGGTCGACGGCGCCGGTGGCGCGCTGGGAGGCCGCGTGGCGCTCATCCATCGCCTGGCGACGGGTCACCGGGCGCAGGCGCCAGGCCCGCCCGTCCGCCTGCACCCAGACGGCCCCGTCGTCGTCGAATGCGACCGGGGTGGATGCCGGCGCCCCGCCCGCGTCGCCTCCGGCATCCGCACGGTCGGTCGCGCCCG
>JAEXHA010000148.1 GCA_023450335.1 Actinomycetes bacterium
GCCGTGGCCGGTGACGGCGTGGCCGGCACGCCGGTCGGTGACGGGTTCTCCCGCCGTGTGCGTCGCGCGTACGCCGCGCGCACCGCACAGCTGCACCGCCGGCTCGTCTACGCGCCGGCGGTGACCGTCGTGCTGCACTGGCTGGCGCTGCTGCCGCTTGCGCTCGCGCGCACGGTCGGGCATCTGCTCGCCAAGCAGCCGGCGCTCATCGCGCCGGAATGGGCCGCGACGATCCTGGTGCTGCTGCAGTTCGCGTCGATCGGCCGTGCGCGAGCCGGCATCCGGCGCACCCGCCGGGCCGGCTGGAATCGGATCGCACCGCTGCGGGTGACCGGACGCGAGCTTCGTCAGCGGCTCGATGAGGACGGCGGCGATCACGCCCGCAGCGATCTCCATTTCTTCACAGGTGGCGGCGCCTGGCTCGTGCTGGGCGCGCTGGTCGCATCGGTGGTGGTGTTCCCGGCGCTGCTGGCGTGGCCCGCGCTGGGCGGCGGGGCTCTCGCGCCGCTGCGCGCGACGGTGAACCAGCTGTGGACCGACGCCGCCTTCGGCGCGAGACCCCTCGGCTGGGACACGGTGGGCCCGGCCGATCCGTTCAGCGCGATCGTCGCGCTCATCGGCTCGCTGTGGCCGTTCGCGCCCTCGCGCGCCGTCGTCGTGTTGTGGCTGCTCGCCCTGCCCCTGGCCGCCCTGGGCGGGTGGGTCGCCGCGACACGGGTGACCGAGCGCGCAGGGCTGCGCGTGCTCGGCGGCATCGTCTGGATGCTCGCCCCCGCGTTCCTGGGCGCCCTGATGGCCGGCCGGCCGACCGGCGTGCTCGTGCACCTGCTGCTGCCCTGGCTGTTCGCCGCCGGTGCGGTGGCGCATCGGTCGTGGTCGGGTGCGGGCATCGCGTCCCTTCTGCTGGTCGGCGTCATCGCCTGCGCGCCGTCCCTGGCGCCCGCGTTCGCGCTGCTGTGGCTGCTGATGCTGCTGCTGACCGTCGCCGTGCGTTCGGGTCGCGGCATCACCCGTATCGTCTGGCTCGCCGTTCCGACCGCCGTCGTCTTCGCGCCGCTCGTGGTGCACCGGGTGCGCGCCGGTGACTACTGGAGTGTCTTCGCCGACCCGGGCGTGCCCTTCGGTGTCGCCGAGCCGCTCGTCGATGCGGCGCGACGGGTGCTGCTGACGTTCGGGTTCCCGACCGTCGACCCGGGCGGCTGGGGCGCGTTCGTGCTCGAAGACGTGCCCATCTGGTGGGTCCCGCTGCTGATCGCGCCGCTGCTGATCTGCGCGGTGCTGGCGCCCCTGACAGCTCGGCCGCTGGTCGCCGTGACGCTGCTGTTCACGGCCGCCGCGGGCCTCGTGACGGCGTATGTCACCGCCGGCGTGGCGTTGGCGGCCACCGGCCCGGACACGGTGACGCTGTGGCCCGGCGGTGCGCTGAGCCTGGCGTGGGCGGGGCTGCTCGGAGCCGCGCTGCTCTCGCTCGATCTGCTGCCGGCCCTGCATTCTCGCGTGCGGCCCGCGCGGCCGGCCGTGGGCCTGCTCGTGGTGCTGGCGCTGGGCGTCGTGTCGGTGCCCGCCCTCACCGCTCCCGCGCGGGAGGCGAGCGCGCTGACCAGCGGTCCGGTCAGCACCCTTCCCGCCTACGTCGCCGCCGAGGGCCGCGCCGGCAGCGGAACGATCGTGCTCGACCCGCGGCCCGACGGCAGTGTCGCCACGAGTGTCGTGTGGGGCGGCAGCGCCACCCTCGGCGGGCAGACGACGCTCCAGTCGGCGCGCACGGCCCTCACCGACGATGACGTCGCGATGGCGCGACTGACCGCCGACCTGCTGACCGACTCCGCCACCGACGTGGTCGCGCGGCTGGCCGGCCACCATATCGCCTTCGTGATTCTCGCGCCGCCGGCCGCCGACACCGACCTCGCGCGCAATCTGCGACTCGTGGCCGAGACGGCACTCGACCAGCGCGACGGGCTCGACGCCGTGGGCGACACCGACAAGGGAAGCCTCTGGCGCGTTGCGCAGGATGTCGGTGCGCGCACCGTCGACGCCGACTCGTCGGCCCTCGCCGCACGCATCGCGGCCTTCCAGCTGGGGGTGGTTGTGGTCGCGCTGCTGCTGGCGTTGCCCACCGGGGCGACGCGGCGCGAGGCACGCGGCAAGCCACGTGTGGTCGGCGCGACCGATCGAGAGAAGGTGACGTCGTGACCGCCCTCAAACGCAGCGTCGGCGTCATCGCGGGTGTCGTGGTGGCTGCGATGTTCGTCACCGGTATCGCCTTCGCCGTCACGGCACCGTGGCCGACCGCCACGCGCGAGCCGCTGTCGGTGCGCGCTGTGCCTGCCCCGGAAGAGTCGGTTCTCGCGTGCAGCGGTCCGGTGTTGGCGTTGGGACGGGATGCCACGGATGCGGCCGGGCTGACCGATGCGGCCGCGCCGCGGGTCACCGCCGCGACGGACGGCGGCAAGGAGCCGGACGAGAGCCGACTGACTGCTCCCGACGTGATCGAGGGGGAGGGGCCCGGCGTGCTGCGCGCGGCCCCCGAAGGGCGGACGCGTACCGACGTGGCCGCGGCCGGCTCCGTCGACATCTCCGATGACGACCTCAGCGGGTTCGTCGCGTCGGCGTGCGCGACGCCGCTCATGGAATCGTGGCTCGTCGGCGGCAGCGGACTGACCGGGGCGAGCGACCTCGTGGCGCTGGCCAATCCCGGTGACGTGCCCGCGCGCGTGGAGCTGACCGTCTATGGCGCCCAGGGTGAGACCGTCCCGGCCACAGGGCGCGACATCCTGGTGCCGGCCGGAACGCAACGGGTGATCCCCCTGGCATCCATCGCCCTGGGCGAAGGCAGTCCGGTGATACGGGTCACCGCGTCCGGAGCCCCGGTGCGCGCGTCCCTGCAGGCGTCGATCACGCGCACGCTGCTGCCGACCGGTCTCGACCAGGTGGCAGCGAGCGCCGCGCCGGCCGAGACGGCCGTCATTCCCGGGTTCACGGTCGTCCGCGAGCCGGGCGATGCCGGCGCATCGAACACGACGACCCTCCTGCGGATACTGGCGCCGGCCGCCGATGCGGAGGCGACCGTGGAGGTCAGCCGGGTCGGCGGCGGGATCGTCGACACCCGGACGGTGCCGCTGGAGGCGGCGGTGCCGCTGGAGCTCGACCTCGACGGGTTGCAACCGGGCACGTACGTGGCGCGCATCAGCGCCGACACGCCCGTCACAGCGGCGCTGTGGGAGGCGACCGGTTATGGCGAAGGCGACGACTTCGCGTGGCACGTCGCCGCCGATGCCATCGGGGTGCCCAGCCTGTTCGCGGTCGCCCGTGGCCCTTCTCCCGTACTGACGCTGACCAACGACACCGCGGCCGAGGTCGTGGTCCGGGTCGTCCCCGCCGCCGGCGCCGGAGAACCGGCAGAGGTGGCCGTGCCCGCGGGCGGGTCGACGCGCTATCCGCTGCGCGCCGGCACCGTGTACCAGCTGCAGCCCGACGGTGACGCCCTCCGGGCCAACGTCACCTTCAGCGACGACGACCGGCTCGCGGGCTACCCCGTCCAGTCGGCGGATGCCGCCACGGCGGCCGTCGAGGTGCACGTGCAGTAGGGGTGCCGGCCCCGGTTGCGGTGCTTCCGGTCGCGGGGCGGCCCCGACCTCACCGGGCCCAGGCGGCGAGGATCTGCGCGTGCCGCAGGAGGAAGGCGCGCTCGTCGAGACGTTTGCGGCGCAGCCATGAGGTGACCTCGCCGTTGCCCTTGCTCGCGTTGCACGAGCGGCACGCCGGCACGACGTTGGCGAGTGTGTAGCGGCCGCCGCGCGAGATGGGCTGCACGCAGTCCTTCTGCAGGCCCGCCCCGGCCCCGCCGCAGTACGCGCACCCTCCCCAGGCTTCGCGCAGCGACTCCCATTCGTCGGGCGTCAGATCATTGTCGGCGGCGGCCACGCGCCGCGCGCGCTTGCGCGACAGCCGGGCGCGCCGGGTCTGACTGAGAGCCACACGGCGAGCGTACCGAGGCCGGAGGTCACCGGCCGGCAGGTGGTCGGCCGGTCGCCGGAGTGACCCGAGCGCTCAGGCGCTGCGCAGGATGCTCGTCATCTTCTTGCCGCGCGCGAGTTCGTCGACCAGCTTGTCCATGTACCGGATCTTCTGCATGAGCGGGTCCTCGACGTCCTCGACGCGCACGCCGCACACGACCCCGGTGATCAGCGCCGCGTTCGGGTGCAGGCGAGCCTGATCGAAGAAGGCCGCCAGGGTGGTGCCGGCGTCGACGTGGCCGGTCAGCTCGGCGGCGTCGAACCCGGTGAGCCAGGTGAGGACCTCGTCCAGCTCCTGCCGGGTGTGGCCCTTCCGCTCGACCTTGTCGACGTACAGCGGGTAGATCACGCCGAAGCTCGTCGTGAACAGTCGGTGCATGCCGTCAGCCTATGTCGTCGAGCCGACCGAGGTGGCATGGTTCCGCGCGACCTGAGGGCGAAATTACACGGCTGCGCCGCGTACGCGATACAGGGAGGATCGCCTAGCCTGAATGGTCAGACCACTAAGGAGCATCATGCGCCGTACCCCTGCCGTACTGTTCGCCGCGGCGCTGATGGCCGGTGCGCTCTCTTTGGGCGGCTGTGCGGGCGCAGCCCAGCCCCCGGCATCTGCTCCCGGAGCGACGGCCCCGGCGGCGGCGGTGCCCGCGCATGCCGAAGGCTACGGGCTCAGCGTCGGGGAAGGGCCGGTCGCCGTCGCGCTGTGGACCGATCTGTCGTGTCCGTACTGCGCGCTGCTGGAAGCGGAGACGGGCCACCTGCTGGCCGACGCCGTCGACGGCGGCGACATCACGCTCACGATCCACCCGCTCAACTTCGTCAGCGGAAAGCGGGGCGACGTCACCGACTGGTCCACGCGCGCGGCGAACGCCCTGGCCGCGGCGGTCGACGCCGGGCACGCCGACGCGGTGCCCGCGTTGTACGCGTTGCTGCAGCAGAACCAGGTGTCGGATGCCGGAGCCCCCACCGACGATGACATCCTCGCCCTGGCGGTCGAAGCGGGGGTGCGCGCCGACATCGCCGACGCCGTGGCCACGCAGCGTTTCGCCGGCTGGGTGAGCGCGTCGAACGAGCACTGGATCGGGCGGACGATCGCCGGCACCGACCAGGTCGTGCAGGGGGTGCCGATCCTCGTTGTGGACGGTACCGTGTTCGAGATCCAGGAGGCCAACGCCGAGCGACTGAGCGCGGCGATCGCTGCCGCGCTCGCCGGCTGAGGGGACTCAGGCCGTCGGCGGCTCGAACCGTTCGAACGATGCCACCTGCTCGGCGACGCGACGCAACGCCAGCAGCAGCGGCTCGGCCAGCACCGATCCGAGGACGACGTAGCGCACGGCCGACTCGGGCGAGTCGGTGGGGACCGCGGCGATCTCGGCTCGGGCGACATCGCGCATCGCGGTGACGTAGGCGGTCATCACCTCGCCGGGAATGTCGAACCCTGCGCCGGCGACACGCTCCAGCGCCTGGGCGAGGCCGGCGAGCACCTGGTCGTCGCACCGGCCCGGCTGCCAGCCGAGCTGACGGGCCAGTGCCTCCGCAGCGGCGGGGTCGACGTCGTCTGCGGTGGCGGGTGTGACGGCGGCATGCGCTGCTCCGATGAGTTCATGGGCCGACTCGGACGGCTCGTCGAGCGCGGCCAGCACCTTGCGCGTCTCGTTGATGCTCACCCCCGACGTGACGAGGGCGCGGATGACCCGCAGGCGCCGCACATGAGCCTCGCCGTAGACGGCTTGCGTCGGGGCCCTGCGCGCGCCCTCGGGCAGCAGCTTCTCACGCAGGTAGTACTTGATGGTCGCGACGGGCACGCCCGTCTGCGTCGACAGTTCCGAGATTCTCATGCGTCACCCCTTGACATAGATAGTACCGCTCTCCAATATAGATAGTGCAACTATCGAGGAGTGGACATGAGCAAGGTGATTCCCGGTCGCATGACCCATCGTCACGACGGCGAACTCGTCGTCTTCCATATCGGCATGCAGATCAACCGCTGGTGGCGTCCCGATCTGTGGCTGCCGGCGTTCACGGCCATGCCCGGCATGCTGCGCGAGCTGATGGCCGACCCGTCATCCGGCTTGCTGGGATACGAGCTGATGTTCGGTCGCGGCGGCCCGTACGCCGTCCAGTACTGGTCGTCGCTGCACAAGCTCTACGCCTATGCCGCCGAACCCGCGCAGCAGCACCGTCCCGCCTGGACGCGGTTCAATCAGGCGGCGCGCCGGGTGCCCGGCGCCGTGGGCGTGTGGCACGAGACCTTCGTCGTCGACCGCGCCGAGAGCATCTTCGTGTCGACGCGCGCGATGGGGCTGCCCAAGGCCACCGCCCTCGTGCCCGTGGGGCGGCGTCATGACCGGGCATCCGCCCGTGCCGCCGACGGCCGCACGCCGGCATCGGCCCCTACGGCCGTCGCGCCGACAGGCGGCGGGTCTGCTCAGAAGTAGCGAAAGCGCTCGGGGCCGAGGTCCCAGGGATCGCGGTCGAGGTACTCGGCCGCGGCGCGGAAGACGCAGCCTTCGATCATCATGCGGCGATGCAGGTCGTCATCGCGGTGCAGGTGGCTCAGCCGTTCGATGGGCAGTCGATACAGGATGATGCGCTTCTGATCGCGCAGCACGGTCCAGCGGGGGATGCCGTCGTCATCGGACGCCGGGGGCATCATGCCCACCTCGAACCGCACTTCGCGCAGTTCGGACCAGCCACTGCGCAGGAAATCCGCCGAGGTGGCAACGGCCAGGTCGAACCGGTCCATCCGCGTCTCGAGCGGCGGCAGCGGCGGCCGGACGACGGGGCTGCGCCCCTCGCGTCCGTGGCGTCCGTGCCGGGCCGGCCGCCCGCGTTGCGGGGCCGTGCGTGTCCGCCGCCTCATCATGCGTCCATCCTAGGCGGGCCCGGTCGAGGGCTGAGTGGATGCCGGAAGCCGACCGCCACGCATCTCCCACGCCGGATCCGCGACCGCGCCGAGTGGATGCCGGGGCGCCGCGGCGCGGCATCCACCACCTCGGCGTACCGCCCGATAACGTCGGAGCGATGCTCGAGAGACTGTGTTCCAAGGTCGGCTGCGCCCGTGAGGCCGTGACGACGCTGACGTACGACTACGGCGACCAGATGGCGGCCGTGGGCCCGCTCGGCGGCGGCAACGACCCGCATGCCCACGACCTGTGCGCCATCCACACCGACCGGCTCTCGGTGCCCAAGGGGTGGCTCGTCGTGCGCCACGAGACGCTCCGCGTCTGAGCGCGGTCTGCGCCGCCCGCGGCGGGCCGGCTGCGTGGCAGAATGGCCCAATGCCCGCTGCCCTCACCGCCCAGGACTTCGCCGTCGCCGACCTCGCGCTCGCGGAGGCCGGTCGGCACCAGATCCGCCTCGCTGAGAACGAGATGCCCGGCCTCATGGCGCTGCGAGAGGAGTTCGGCCCGTCGCAGCCGCTCGCCGGTGCCCGCATCGCGGGCTCGTTGCACATGACCGTGCAGACAGCCGTGCTCATCGAGACCCTCGTCGCCCTCGGCGCACAGGTGCGCTGGGCCAGCTGCAACATCTTCTCCACCCAGGACGAGGCCGCCGCGGCCGTGGCCGTCGGCCCCGCCGGCACTGTCGAGGCGCCCGCGGGCGTGCCCGTCTTCGCGCACAAGGGCGAGACGCTCGAGGAGTACTGGGCCTTCGCCGACCGCATCTTCGACTGGTCGGCCGAAGGCTTCGACGGCCCGAACCTCATCCTCGACGACGGCGGGGACGCCACGCTGCTGGTGCACAAGGGCGTCGAGTTCGAGCGGGCCGGCGCCGTGCCCGCCACGGCGGAGGGGGACTCGGCTGAATACGGTGTCGTCCTCGAGACGCTGCGTGCGTCTGTGGCGCGTGACCCGCAGCGGTTCACCCGCATGGCATCGGGCATTCTGGGCGTCACCGAGGAGACCACCACCGGCGTGCACCGCCTGTACGAGCTGCACGCGGCCGGCGGGCTGCTGTTTCCCGGCATCAACGTGAACGACTCGGTGACCAAGTCGAAGTTCGATAACAAGTACGGCATTCGCCACTCGCTGCCCGACGGCATCAACCGCGCCACCGACGTGCTGATGGGCGGCAAGGTCGCCTACGTGGTCGGCTACGGCGACGTGGGCAAGGGGGCCGCCGAGGCGCTGCGCGGCCAGGGGGCCCGCGTCATCGTCGGCGAGGTCGACCCCATCTGCGCGCTGCAGGCGGCGATGGACGGCTATCAGGTGGCCCGGCTCGAGTCGGTGGCAGACCAGGTCGACATCCTCATCACCGGCACCGGCAACACCCGTGTCGTCACGGTCGAGAACATGCTCGCGCTCAAGCACCTCGCCATCGTCGGCAACGTCGGCCACTTCGACGACGAGATCGATCTCGCCGGGCTCGAGGCGGTGCCGGGGGTCCAGAAGGTCGAGATCAAACCGCAGGTGCACGAATGGCGCCTGCCCAACGGTCGCAGCGTGCTCGTGCTCAGTGAGGGCCGACTGCTGAATCTCGGCAATGCGACCGGCCATCCCTCGTTCGTGATGAGCGCCTCGTTCACCAACCAGGTGCTCGCGCAGCTCGAACTGTGGCAGCGCATCGAGGAGTACCCCGTCGGTGTGTACACCCTGCCGAAGATCCTCGACGAGAAGGTCGCCCGCCTGCACCTGGCAGCGCTCGGTGTCGAGCTGACCGAGCTGACCGAGGAGCAGGCCGCGTACATCGGCGTTCCCGTCGAGGGGCCGTACAAGCTCGACCACTACCGGTACTGAGCGCTGCGCGCCGCGCCTGCGGCGGGATGCCGGGTCTCAGCGCTCGGGAAAGCCGCGCACCGCGCCGGGGCCGGCGGTCAGGCGCGCCACGCGCTCGGTCTCGAGCGTGATCGAGGCGAACTCGCGGTCGCGGCGCAGCGCGACGACGGCCCGCAGAAACGTCTCGGGGTCGGCAGCGGGCACGGGGGCGA
>JAEXHA010000132.1 GCA_023450335.1 Actinomycetes bacterium
GTCGAGGGCCGTCGCCACAGCCGGCGCGTGCCGTGCCAGCACCCGCCCCGCCTCGGTCAGCCGCAGGCGCCGCCCCACCCGCTCGACCACCGGCATGCCCAGCCGCCGCTCGAGCCGCCGCATCTGCTGGCTGAGGGCGGGCTGGCTGTATCCCAGCTGCGCAGCAGCGCCGGTCAGCGAGCCGGTGTCGGCGATCGCACGCATGACCCGCAGCGTCTGCGCATCGAACGGCGGGTCCTCGTCCATCATGCGCCGATCATAACCATGCGTCATGCATTTCATTCGAACCTTGCCGTAGACGCATGCGTTCGAGCCGCGGACGATAGGGACATGACCACCACGGCCATCCGCGACGTGCTGGGCCCGTTGCGGGCCCAGTTCGACGACGGCGCGGGGTACCTCGCCGCGTGCACCGCCGGCCTGCCCCCGGCCGACAGCCGCCGCGCGGTCGCCGCAGACCTCATGGCGCGCCCCGACCCGGTGCGGTACGGCCGCATCGTCGAGGACGCGCGCGCCCTCTTCGCGCAGTTGATCGGAGTGAGTGGCGACCGCGTCGCGATCGGCTCGCAGACGTCGGTCCAGTTGAGCCTCATCGCGGCCTCCCTGCCCGACGGTGCCGAGGTGCTGTGCCCCGCGGGCGACTTCTCGTCGTTGCTCCTGCCGTTCACCCATGCCGGGCGCGGCATCACCGTGCGCACCGCTCCGCTGGCGCATCTGGCGGCCGCCGTGCGTCCGAGCACGCACCTGGTGGTGTTCTCGCTCGTGCAGTCGGCGACCGGCGAGGTGGCCGATGCGGACGCCATCGTCGCCGCGGCGCGCGCGGCCGGAGCACGGACAGTGTGCGATGCGACGCAGGCGGTGGGGTGGATGCCGGTGGCAGCCGCGCCCTTCGATGCCCTCGTGTGTCACGCCTACAAATGGCTGTGTGCCCCGCGCGGCGCGTCGTTCCTCGCGCTGAGCACGGCGTTCGCCGCGACACTGCGCCCCGTACAGGCCGGCTGGTACGCCGGCGCCGATCCGTGGGCCTCCTGCTACGGCGGTGATGCCGAGCTGGCCGGTGACGCGCGACGTTTCGACGTCTCGCCGGCATGGCAGGCGTTCGTCGGTGCCGAGCCCGCACTGCGGGCGTTCGCCGGCGCCGATCCGGTCGCCCTGTGGGAGTACACGACCGGTCTGGCGGCGGCGCTGCGCACCGCGCTGGGTATGACCCCGTCGGCCCGCCCGACACCCATCGTCACGTGGCCCGATCCCGACGGGGGCGATCTGCTGCGGCTCACCGCTGCCGGCCTGGTCGCGTCAGGCCGCAGCGGGCGCGCTCGTGTCGCGTTCCACGTCTTCAACGACGAGGCCGATGTGGCACGCGTCACCGGCGCTCTGCAGCGGTGAGCCACCGGCATCCACACCGGCGGGTGGCGGCGTCGCGGTGCGCCCTCAGCGCCGGGCGTACGGCGAGAGCACGACCACGGCGACGACCACGCACAGGGCGATCAGGGCGAGTCCGCCGTAGCCGATCCAGCCGAGGATGAACCCGGCCAGGACTGCGCCCACGGCGGCGGAGAAGGTCATGATCGTGTCGCTGATGCCCTGCCGTCGCGGCCGCATGGCCGTCAGCGTGCTCTCGGTCAGAAGCGCCGCTCCCGAGACGGTCGCCGCACTCCAGCCCAGACCCAGCAGCAGCAGTGCGACCAGCACGAGCCATTGCGACTGCGAGCCGAACGCCGCCAGCAGCAACGAGGCCACCAGCACCGCCTGGCCGAGCAGGATCACCGGCACCCGCCCCCAGCGGTCGGCGAGCATGCCGAACAGCGGCGACAGTCCGTACATGCCGAACACGTGCAGTGCGATCGTGAACCCGACGATCGTGGTGACATGCGCGGGGTCGAGGTGCGCCAGGTGCACGGGGGTCATCGCCATCACCGAGGCCATGACGACGTGGCTGCCGGTCACCGCGAAGATCGCGTAGCGCGCGGCCGCCGGCCGGTCGGACTCGACGATGTGGGCCTGAGACGCCTGGCGGCTGCGCGCGAGGTGCTGCGCGACCTGCAGCGGGTCGGGGCGCAGCGCGACGATGTAGAGGACGAACGCACCGATCTGCGCGACGATCGAGAACGCGTAGGACCCGGTCAGCGGCGGCATGCCGATCGCCTGGCCGAGCACCTCCCCCGGCGTCAGCATGAGCGGCCCGACAACGCCGCCGATCGTGGTGGCCCACACCACGGTGCCCAGATCACGTGCGCGCCGGTCGGTGGCGGCGAGGTCGGTGGCGGCGAACCGCGATTGCAGATTGCCGGCGTTGCCCGCACCGATGAGGATCACGCCGACCAGTAGCAGCGGGAAGACCCGCGCGGCGGCTGCGGTGATGACCACGGCGATGCCGATGAGGGCGAGCAGGTTGCCCAGCGTCAGCGCGAAGCGGCGCCCCCGTGCCGACGCCAGCCGGGCGAGGGGGATCGCACACAGCGAAGCGCCGAGGGTGACCGAGGCGGTGGCGAGGCCCGACAGCGAGTCCTGGCCCGAGATGTCGGCGGCCAGCAGCGCCCCCAGCGACACGGTCGCGCCGAACGCGATGCCGCCGAGCACCTGCCCCGCGGCGAGGGTGCGCACCGTGCGGCGCTGGATGCGCGCGACATCGCCGTAGTCCGTGGCATCCCCCACCGTGGAGGCGGACGAGAGTGGTTCAGGCATCGCGCACGGTGTTGCGCAGTGTGCCGAGGCCGGCGATCTCGACCTCGACGGTGTCGCCAGCCTGGAACGGACCGACGCCGGCCGGGGTGCCGGTCAGGATCACGTCGCCGGGCAGCAGAGTGAATGCCGCCGACGCGTACGCGATGATGTCGGCCACGGAGTGCACCATGTCGGAGATCGGCGCGTCCTGTCGGACCTCGCCGTTGACGCGGGCCACCAGCCGCGCGTCGCCGTCGGGGTCGAAGTCCGTCTCGATGGCGGGGCCGAGCGGGCAGAACGTGTCGAAGCCTTTCGCCCGTGACCATTGCCCGTCGCTGCGCTGCAGGTCGCGCGCGGTGACGTCGTTGGCGATCGTGTATCCGAAGACGTGGTCGAGTGCGGCGTCGGCCGTCACATTCTTGGTGACGCGGCCGATGACGACGGCGAGTTCGCCCTCGAAGTCGGTCTGCTGCGACTGCGGCGGTCGCACGATCGCGTCGCCCGGTCCGATGACGGACGTGTTCGGCTTGAGGAACAGCAGCGGTTCGCCCGGTGCCTCGTTGCCGAACTCGGCGGCGTGCTCGCGGTAGTTGCGGCCGACCGCGATGATCTTCGAGCGAGGGATGACAGGGGCCAGCAGCGCGACGTCTCCCAGCGGTACCCGCTGCCCGGTCGTGTCGAAGCCGGCGAACAGCGGGTCGCCGGCCAGCACCACCAGTTCGGTGTCGTCGACGATGCCGTAGCGGATGGCGTCGCCCAGGGCGAAGCGCGCGATCCGCATCAGGCGTCCAGCCGGGTGAGCCACCCGTGCGTGTCGTCGGCGCGGCCGTACTGGATGTCGGTGAGGTGACCGCGCAACTCGAGGGCGAGCGACCCGGTGGGCTGGGGGTCTTCGAAACCGGCGCCCTTGAGCACACCGATGGGTGTCACCACGGCGGCCGTGCCGCACGCGAACACCTCGACGATGTCGCCGGAGGCCACGCCGTCGCGCCACTCGGACAGCGTCACGGCCCGCCGCTCGACACGGTGCCCGCGGTCCTGCGCCAGTTGCAGGATCGAATCACGCGTGATGCCTTCGAGGATCGACGGTGACTCGGGCGTGACCAGCGTGCCGTCCTTCTTCACGAACACGACGTTCATGCCGCCGAGCTCTTCGACGTTGCCGTCGCTGTCGAGGAAGACGACCTGATCGCAGCCCTGCTCGTACGCCTGCGACTGCGGCAGCAGGCTGGCGGCGTAGTTGCCGCCGGTCTTGGCCGCCCCCGTGCCGCCCTTGCCTGCACGCGCGTAGTCCTCGCTGAGCCAGATCTTCACGGGCTTCACGCCGCCGGTGAAGTAGGCGCCGGCCGGGCTCGCGATCAGGTAGTAGGCGACCTTCTGCGCCGGGCGGACGCCCAGGAACGCCTCCTTGGCGAACATGAAGGGGCGCAGGTACAGGCTCTGGTCGGCTCCCGACGGCACCCAGCCCGCGTCCAGCGCGATCAGTTCGCGCAGCGACTGGAGGAAGTACGGGGCCGGCAGCTCCGGCAGCGCCAGGCGCCGTGCCGATCGCTGCAGACGACGGGCGTTCTGCTCGGGACGGAAGGTGTGGATCGAGCCGTCGGCATGACGGTAGGCCTTGATGCCCTCGAAGATCTCCTGCCCGTAATGCAGCACGGCCGCGGCGGGGTCGAGGGAGATCGGTCCGTAGGGCTGGACGCGCGGACGGTGCCAGCCGCCCTTGGCCGACCAGCAGATATCGACCATGTGGTCGGTGAAGCTGGTGCCGAATCCGGGGTCGGCGAGGATCTCAGCGCGTCGCTGCGGGCCGGCCGCGGCGAGGTTCTTGGTGACCGCGAACTCGAGCGGGGCGAGGTCGGCGTCGGCCTGTGCGGTCGGGTCGGTGAGGGTCATGTTCCATCCTGTCTGTGCGCCACGGCATCACCGGCGGGCGCTTCCAGGTTACGCCTGGACGCGGGCCGTGATGGCGTCGCCGACCTGTGCGGTCGTGCGTGAGGTGCCGTCCCGCTGCGCGATGTCCTGCTCGATCGCGCGAGACACGCGAGCGGCTTCATCGTGCATCCCGAGGTGGTCGAGCAGGAGCGCGATGGAGCCGATCGCCGCAGTGGGGTCGGCCTTCTGCTGGCCTGCGATGTCCGGCGCCGAGCCATGAACGGGCTCGAACATCGAGGGGAACGCGCCGTCGGGGTTGATGTTTCCCGAAGCGGCGAGGCCGATGCCTCCGGTGACGGCGCCGGCCAAATCGGTGAGGATGTCGCCGAAGAGGTTGTCGGTGACGATCACATCGAAGCGGCCCGGGTTCGTGACCAGGAAGATCGTCGCCGCATCGACGTGCAGGTAGTCTACGGCAACGTCGGGGTGCTCCGCGGCCACCTCGTCGACGATCCGCTTCCACATGCCGCCGGCGTGCACGAGCACGTTGGTCTTGTGCACGAGCGTCAGCTTCTGACGGCGCCGCTCGGCCTGCGCGAATGCGAAACGCACGACGCGCTCGATGCCGTACGCGGTGTTGACGCTCGTCTCGTTGGCGACCTCGTGAGGCGTGCCGGTGCGGATGGAGCCGCCGTTGCCGACATAGGGTCCCTCGGTGCCCTCGCGCACGACGACGAAGTCGATGTCGCCGGGCGCGGCCAGCGGCCCCGCAGCGCCCGGGTACAGCTTCGACGGCCGCAGGTTGACGTAGTGGTCGAGGGCGAAGCGCAGCTTCAGCAGCAGCCCGCGCTCGATGTTGGCGTCCTTGAGGCGCGGGTCGCCCGGCACCCCGCCGACGGCTCCGAGGAGGATCGCATCGTGCGCCTTGATGGCGTCGAGGTCCTCGTCGGACAGGGTGTCACCGGTCTGCAGGTACCGATCCGCCCCGAGGGAGAAACGCGTCTTCTCGAAGGTCACTCCGGAAGCCGCGGTCACGGCATCCAGCACCTTCTCGGCCTCGGCGACCACTTCGGGTCCGATGCCGTCGCCGGGAATGACGGCCAGCTTCACGATGCGCGACATGGCTGCCCCCTTCGGTTCAGGACTCGGTGATCTCGATGGCGCGCAGCAGGTCGGCCTGGATGGCCGAGGCCACCTCGTCCAGCAGCACGTCGGGCACGGGCGAGTCGACGGTCAGCACCGACAGGGCCTGGCCGCCGGCGGACGAGCGCGCGATCTGCAGACCGGCGATGTTGATGCCCGCCTCGCCGAACTTCTGGCCGTACACCGCGACGATTCCGGGCCGGTCGGTGTAGAGCATGACGATGTGGTGCTTCTCGATGGGAAGCTCCAGCGCGTAGTCGTTGATGCCGACGAGCTTTTCGATCTGCTTGGTGCCGGTGAGTGTGCCCGACACGGCCAGCTGCGAGCCGTCCGAGAGGGCGCCGCGCAGGGTGATGACGTTGCGGTACTCCTCCGAATCGTCATCGACGATCAGTCGCGACTCGACGCCGCGCTGCTCGGCCAGCAGCGGTGCGTTCACGTACGACACCGACTCGCTGACGATGTTGGTGAACACACCCTTGAGCGCCGCGAGCTTGAGCACGCTGACGTCGTACTGGTTGAGCTCGCCGTGCACTTCGACGTCGAGGCTGGTGAGAGGGCTGTGCGCGAGGGCCGAGAAGATCTGGCCGAGCTTCTCGACCAGAGGGATGCCGGGACGCACATAGGGGTCGATGATGCCACCGGCGACGTTGACGGCGTCGGGCACGAGTTCGCCGCCCAGGGCCAGGCGCACCGACTTGGCGACCGAGACGCCCGCCTTCTCCTGCGCCTCATCTGTGGAGGCGCCCAGGTGCGGGGTGACCACGACGTTGGGGAGGTCCAGCAGCAGCGCGGCCGAGCCGTCGGCTGCCGGGGGCTCGCTCGTGAAGACGTCGAGACCGGCACCGGCGATCTCACCGGTGGTGAGCGCCTTGTGCAGCGCCTCTTCGTCGATGAGACCGCCGCGGGCGACGTTGACGATGTACGCGCTGCGCTTCATGAGGCGGAACTGCTCGGTGGCGATCATGCCCGTCGTCTCGGGCGTCTTGGGCATGTGGATCGTGATGAAGTCGCTCTGCTCGAGCAGTTCGTCCAGCGTCACCAGCTGGACGCCCAGCTGCTGGGCACGCGCGCTGGTGACATACGGGTCGTAGGCGATGACGCTCATGCCGAACGCCTGCAGGCGCGCGGCGATGAGCGCACCGATGCGGCCGAGCCCGATGATGCCGAGGGTCTTCTCGAACAGCTCGACACCGGTGTAGGCGCTGCGCTTCCACTGGCCTCCGGCCAGCGAGTCGTGCGCGGCGGGGATGCGGCGGGCCAGGCTCAGAATGTGGCCGATGGTCAGCTCGGCGGCCGAGATGATGTTGGACGTCGGCGCGTTGACGACCATGACGCCGGCGGTGCTGGCGCTCTTGATGTCGACGTTGTCCAAGCCCACTCCGGCGCGCGCGATGACCTTGAGCACCGGCGCTGCCGCGATCGCCTCGGCATCCATCTTCGTCGCCGAGCGGATGAGCACGGCGTTCGCATCGGCCAGAGCCGGCAGCAGCGCGGTGCGATCGGCACCGTCGACGTGACGGATCTCGAAGTCGGGGCCGAGGGCGTCGATGGTTGCGGGAGAGAGCTGTTCGGCGATCAGAACGACTGGCTTGGACACGGCACACCTTCGGGGCTTTGCAGGGCGGGGTGAGTCGCCTCGCCGCACGTCGTCGGGGCGTGGCCCTTTCAGCCTACCGCTCGTGCGACTGGCGCCCGGACGCGCGTTACGATCCGAGAAGCGAGCTGCCGGCCGCGATCGCGTAGGCGACCACGTTGAGCCAGAACACGCAGACCAGGCCCAGCCCGGCCAGCAAGAGCAGCGCAAACGCGCCCGCCCGGCGGCGCAGACCCAGCGCGAGAGCGGCGGCGAACACGATCATCGGGAACACGACCGCGAACAGCAGCACCGTCCAGCCCAGCGCGTTCAGCCCGAGGGCGCCGCCGGCCTGCGCGATGAGGAACGCCAGCGCGTTCCAGACGGCGTAGGCGTAGAACAGGCCGAAGGCGCCGGCAATCGTCGCGGCCACCCAGGTGCGCATGGTGCGGGTCGTGGCGGTCATCGTCCGAACGCTCCCACCATGATGAACGGCCACGGCACCAGCAGCATCGCGCCGACGGCCAGCCATGCGAAGCGCAGCCACGTCTTCGCCGCGCGCGTGAGCACGTACGTCGTGGTGAACCAGATCGCCGGCGCGAGAACGGCCAGCACGAACGCCGGCAGGTACGCGGCGGGCGAGACGAGGAACACGGCGACATCGCGCAGCCGCAGTCCGCCCACGATCCATCCGATCGTGTAGAGCAGGTAGACCCCGCCGAGCACGCCCAGCGCGACCAGGGCCGTATTGCCGATGGGCGCGGGTTCGCCGGTGGATGCCGGTGCGCCGGCCGCCGCGGGCACGTGCGCATCGTCGCCGGCGCCTGCGTGCCCCGCGCCGTACGCCGCGCTGCCCTTGCCCACGGGTGTGAAGCCGTCGGGAAGGGGTTCCGGCTCGGCGACGGGTGCGGCGTCGGGCCCGGCGGGGTCGGCCCCGGGGAGCTCAGACGCGGGACCGGGCGCGGGGGCGCGGACGTCGAGCGTGGGGTCGTCGTCGCCGTCCCAGCTCAGGGCTGCGTCGTCGTCACGTCCGGTGGTCACATGCTCAGCGTACTGTCCCGGCCGCGCGCGGCGGTCACGGCCGCGGTGACCACGGCCGGATCAGTCACGTCGTACCCGGCGGCACCGCC
>JAEXHA010000175.1 GCA_023450335.1 Actinomycetes bacterium
GTGCGCACGGACTGCGTCTTCGGCGCCGTGGCGATGCGGCCCTTCGTGCCGGCCGGGATGTCGAGGTCCTCGTACAGGTGCGGGCTGGACGAGTAGGTCTCCACCGGTTCGGGCTGACCGAAGTCCAGCGCACGGTTGATGAGGGCCCACTTGTGCAGGTCCTCCCAGTCGACGAACGTCACGGCGATGCCGGTCTTGCCGGCACGGCCGGTGCGGCCAGCGCGGTGTAGGTAGGTCTTCTCGTCGTCGGGGATCGTGTGGTTGATGACGTGGGTCACATCGTCGACGTCGATGCCGCGGGCGGCCACGTCGGTGGCGATGAGCACATCCTTCTTGCCGGCCTTGAACCCGGCCATCGAACGCTCCCGAGCCTCCTGGCTCATGTCACCGTGGACCGCACCGGCGTTGAAGCCCCGGTCGTTGAGCTCGTCGACGAGCTTCTGTGCCGCGCGCTTGGTGCGGGTGAACACGACGGTCTTGCCGCGGCCGGTGGCCTGCAGGATGCGCGCGATCACCTCGTCCTTGTCGAGCGAGTGAGCCCGGTAGACGAGGTGCTTGATGTTGGCCTGGGTCAGTCCCTCGTCGGGGTCGTTGGCGCGGATGTGGATCGGGTTGGACATGAACCGGCGCGCGAGTGCGACGATCGGCCCGGGCATCGTGGCCGAGAACAGCTGCGTGTGCCGCACGGCGGGCACCTTGGAGAAGATCTTCTCGATGTCGGGCAGGAACCCGAGATCGAGCATCTTGTCGGCCTCGTCGAGGACGACCTCGGTCGCGCCCGACAGATCGAGCAGACGCTGGTTGTTCAGGTCGATGAGGCGGCCCGGCGTGCCGACCACGATCTGCGCGCCCGCCTTGAGCTGGTCGATCTGACCCTCGTATGCCTTGCCGCCGTAGATGGCCACGACACTCGTGGAGCGGTTCGAGGTGAGCATGTCCATGTCCTCGTAGACCTGGACGGCGAGCTCGCGGGTGGGGACGACGATGAGTGCCTTCACGCCGGGCGCGGGGTCGAGCCCCAGGCGCTGGACGACGGGGATGCCGAAGCCGAAGGTCTTGCCGGTGCCGGTCTTGGCCTGGCCGATGATGTCCTGGCCGGGAAGCCCCAGCGGGATCGTCTGCTCCTGGATGGGGAACGCGTCGGCGATGCCCTTGCTGCCCAGCGCCTCGACGATGTCGGGGTCGACGCCGAGCTCAGCGAAAGTCGTCATGAATCCATGCCTGTCTGGCGGTGAGAGGCCGCCGGTGTAAAGGTCCACGCCCTTCACTCAGCCACAGGCGCGGTGGCCCCGATCCGATGCCGGGACCCGACCAGCCTACCGGAGGGCGAGCCGCACGCCGCCGTAGGCTATACGCGTGGTGAACTGGTTCTGGAAGCGGAAGCGTCCGTCGGCGCGGACGCTGCGCGTGCGTTCGCGCGGTGACTACGGCGATGTGCGGCGGGTGGACTTCGCCGAGCTCGCACCGGACGTCGACACGTATCTCGGCCAGGCGGCCTACCTGCAGCTGGGCTTCTTCGAGACGCTCAGCGAGCTGATCGCCCCCACGCCCGAGCTGGCCCACAAGGAGTCGCTGTCGCTCGCGGCCGGCGCGGCCCTGCTGAAGCACCGCGCGCTCGTCGCGCTCGTGCGCGAGCGCGGGGACGATCCGCTGGGACTCATGCTGCCCTTCCGCGAGCTGCTCGACCAGTTCCGTCGTGCCACGCACGGGGCCCGCCCGCTGGAGACCATGCTCTCGGTGCACATCACCGCCGGCATGCTGGACGATTTCTATCTGGCGCTGTCGGCCAGTTACGGTGCGACCGGGCAGCAGGTGGCCGCGATCCTGCAGACCGACGACGACCGGGAGGCGCTCGTCGCGATGGTGAAGGACGCGATCGACTCCGACCCGGAATGGTCGTCGCTGCTGGCGCTGTGGGGCCGGCGACTGGTGGGCGACACGCTGTTGATCGCCCGAGCCGCCCTGCGCTCACAGCGTCTCGACGAACAGGACCAGGCCCGCGTCGACCCGGTGTTCACCGACCTGCTGGGCGCGCATTCGCGGCGCATGGCACAGCTCGGGCTCGACGCCTGAGCCCCGGCATCCGCCTGGGCGGCGGCATCCGCTTGAGCCGCGGCCACCGCCTGAGCCCCGGCATCCGCTTGAGCCGCGACACCCGCCACGCCCCGGCATCCCTGCGGCCGCCCGGACCGCCTCGGTGGCGGACTGTCAGACGATGCGCAGCCGTTCCCGCTCGCGCTGATCGTGCGCGGCGCGCAGACGGCGCAGCGCCACCAGAACGACGGGGAGGGCGGCGGCCGGAACCGCGACGGAGATGAGCCAGATCCAGGGCGCATCGATCGTGAAGCCGAGCCACGTCAGCACGAGCCACGTCACCCCGCCCAGCACCGCACCGACCATCGGGGCCAGCGCGACACCGCGCGACGGGCGATCGGCCATCGTGTAGTGCAGCAGTGCTCCGTAGGCAGCGCCGAAGATGAGCGCCAGCAGGATCTGCATGTCAGGCGACGAAACCGACGCGACGCGACTGGTCGGTGCCCACCTCGACGAACGCGATGCGCGCGGTGGGGATGATGTAGGAGCTGCCCTTGGAGTCGGTGAAGCTGACCACGGCGGTGCCGGCTTCGAGTGCGTCGGTCACGGTCTTGCGCACCGCGTCGGGCGCGTCGTCGGTGTCGAAGTTGAGCTCGCGGGCGGTGTCGGCCAGGCCGATGCGGATCTCCACGGGTGACTGCCTTTCCGGCCCGGTGTCGAGGGGCCACTTCGATGCTACGACACCCGGCGGTGTCGGCGGCGGCGGGTAGCGTGAAGGTATGCCCGAACCGTCGCCGCACCCTGCCCCGGGCGCCGCGCACCGAGGGGCCGACCCTGCCCAGCAGGCGGTCATCACGTTGCCGGTCGGGGCCAGCGGTGTCGTGGCCGGGGCTCCCGGCAGCGGCAAGACCTCCTGCCTGCTCGCGCGGGTGCGTCACCTGGTGGATGCCGGGGTGTCGCCGGACGAGATCCTCGTGCTGACCCCGACCCGGCAGACGGCGACGCGGCTGCGCGACCGTCTCGCGCTGGCCGTCGGGGTGGCCACGACCGGCGCGTTGGCGCGCTCGGTCGCCGCATTCGCCTATCAGCTGGTCCGCGCCGCGGCCGTGCGCTCCGGTGACGAGCCGCCGCAGCTGCTCACCGGTCCCGACGAGGATCAGCTCATCGCCGATCTGCTCGCCGGCGATGCGGAGGACGAGGCGGACGGCATGTCGCGGTGGCCTCAGTGGCTTCCGGCAGCGGTACGCGCGACGGGTGGCTTCCGTGCGGAGGTGCGCGCCTTCCTCGCCGAGTGCACGACCCTGGGGCTGTCTCCCGACCGCCTCGTGCACCTCGCCGACGAGCACGACCTGCCCGCGTGGCGGGCACTGGCATCGTTCGCACGAGAATACGACCACGTGCGCGCCGCGATGCGCGGCGCCCACCGCGACGCCGCGGGTCTGGTGCGCGAGGCTGTGGGCCTGGCGCGCACGTTGCCGCCCGGTGATCCGGCGTGGGAGGTTGCGGGCAGACTGCGCGTGCTGCTCGTGGACGATGCGCAGGAGCTCACCCTCGGCGGAGTCGAACTGCTCGAGGCCTGCCGGGCACGCGGCATCGCGGTCCTCGCGTTCGGCGACCCCGACATCAGCGCCGGATCGTTTCGCGGCGCGACACCGGGGAACTTCGCCCGGCTCGCCGCGCAGGTGCCCATGCACGTGCTTGCCACCGCCCACCGCGGCACCGCCGCACAGCAGGAGCTGGCGGCGCAGCTGACCTCGCGCATCGGCGCCGCCGGCATCGTCGCGCACCGGCGCCCACCGACCGGGGCGGCGGCCGATGCGAGCATCCGCGCGTTCACCGCGCGCTCCCCGTCGGAGGAGCACGACCTCATCGCGCGGCTGTTGCGCGAACGGCATGTGCACGACGGCGTGCGGTGGGACGACTGCGTTGTCATCGCGCATGACACCCGCCAGGTCGTCGCGCTGGAGGCCGAGCTGGCGGCACGGGAGGTGCCGACACGGGCCACCGGTCAGGCGACACCGCTGGCCGACGCGCGCGCCGTGCGCGACCTGCTCAGACTCGTGCTTCTGGCGGCTCGCGACCCCGGCACCTGGACGGCCGACGAACTCGCCGACGCCCTGCGCGGCGCGGGACTGGACCCCGTCGAACTGCGCCGACTGCGCACGTCGCTGCGTCACACCGCGCTGCAGCAGCTCGGTGACGGCGAGGTCGTGCCCACGGGGCGCGAACTGCTCGCCTCGGCGGTGGCACACCCGCTCGAGTTCGAACTCATCGACACGCGCGAAGCGCGACGGGCGGCACGCATCGGCACCGCCATCGCGACGCTGCGCGCCCAGATCGACGACCAGGCGACCGCGCACGAAATGCTCTGGACGGCGTGGGAGGCGCTCGGCGGTGAACGAGCCTGGCGGGCGGCGACGAGCGGGCACGGTCCGCTGGCCGAGCAGGCCGGGCGTGAACTGGACGCCGTCGTCGCGCTGTTCCAATCCGCCAAACGCCACGGCGAGCGCGCCGAGGGCACCTCGGCACTGGCCTTCCTGCGCGGCGTGCTCGACTCGGACGTGGCCGAAGACCGGCTCACGGCCGCGGGGCCCGACGGGGTCGTGCAGGTGATGACCCCCGCCGGCGCACTGGACACCGAATTCGACACGGTGGTCGTCGCGGGCGTGCAGGACGGCGTCTGGCCGAACCTGCGCACCCGCGGCAGCCTGCTGGAGACCTGGCGGCTGGCCGCACCGGCCGGCGCCGACGCCGTCGACCGGCGGCGCGGGGTGCTGCACGACGAACTGCGCCTGTTCGTCCGAGCTGCCACACGGGCCACGCGGCAGCTCGTGGTCACGGCCGTCGACGACGACGACACCGGGCCCAGCGTGCTGTTCGAGCTGCTGCCGCCCGCTCAGCCGGTCGGCGCCTGGGCCGCACATCCGCTGTCGCTGCGGGGCCTGGTCGCCCTGCACCGGCGTGCCCTCACCGATTCACGCACACCGGCATCCACCCGCGCCGGCGCCGCCGGCCAGCTCGCGCTGCTGGCCGCCGCGGACGTGCCGGGCGCCGACCCCGCCCAATGGTTCGGAATCGCGCCGCCGACCTCGACCGGTCCGCTGCGTGATCTGTCGCGCGAAGACGTGCGCATCTCCCCGTCGCGGCTGCAGGCGCTGGACGAGTGCGAGCTCAACTGGGTCATCGGCGACCTGGGCGGCGACACCGGCACGGCGGTGGCCGGGCTCGGAACGATCCTGCACGCGGCGCTCGAACATGCCACGAGCCCCGACGAGGAGGCGCTGTGGGCGGCGGTGACCGCGCGCTGGTCGGAGCTGGAGTTCGAAGCCGCCTGGCGTGACCGTGCCGAGCAGGCACGGGCCCGCGACATGGTGCGCCGGCTGGCGCTGTACCTGCGGCGCTTCGAGGCCGCCGGCGGACGGCTCGTGGGCGCCGAACCGCATTTCGAGGTGCCGGTGCCCATCGATGGCGCCGAGCACAACGCGATCGTGTCGGGCTACATCGACCGGGTGGAGATGATGGCGGACGGCTCGGTCGTCATCGTCGATCTGAAGACCGGCAAGCGCGAACCCCAGACCGATGCGAAGGTCGCCGACAACCCGCAGCTGGCGGCATACCAGCTGGCGTTCGAGTCGGGTGCCGTCACCGCGGTCGCAGGTCACCCCGGCGGCGGTGCCAAGCTGCTCGTGCTGCGGCCGTCGGCCACGACCAAGGACTACGTCGAGCCGCATCAGCCGCCGTTCGACGACGACACGCGCGCCGCGTTCCTCGCGCGGGTGCGCACGGCGGTCGACATCATGACAGGGACGACGTTCACCGCCCCGTTCGAAGAGCATTGCCGCGACGACCACAGCTATGGACTGTGCCGGATCCACACGATCGGAGCCGTGAGCGCGTCGTGACGATCTCTCCACAGGCGATCGCGGCCGCACTCGGCCAATTCCCGCCCACCGATGCCCAGGCACGCGTCATCGCCGCGCCGCTGCGCCCGACCCTCGTTGTCGCCGGCGCGGGCAGCGGTAAGACAGAGACGATGGCCTCACGCGTGGTCTGGCTGGTGGCCAACGGGCTGGTGCGACGCGATCAGGTGCTCGGGCTCACCTTCACGCGCAAGGCCGCCGGCGAACTCGCCGAGCGCATCCAGCGTCGGCTGCACCGGCTGAGCGAGTTCGAGCGCCGTGGTCTGCTGACCGAGCTGCCCGCGCTGCACACCGCCGGACGTCTGGAGGTCTTCGGTCGCCTCGAGCAGGCCGGTGCCCCGGAGGCGGCTCGGCACGCCGAGCTCGATGCGCTCGGCGGCTCGGCCCTGACCGACCCGGCCGACGCCCTGCTCGAGCGGCCGCAGGTCGCCACCTACAACAGCTTCGCCGACGCGATCGTGCGCGAGCACGCGGTGCGTGTGGGGCGCGACGCCGAATCGGCGGTGTTGAGCGAATCGGCCGCCTGGCTGCTCATGCGACGCGTGGTGCTGGACGCGGACGACGAACGCCTCGAAGTACGGGAAGAGGCTCTGTCATCGATCATCGACGGTGCTCTGCGCATCGCCCGCGACGGCACCGACAACCTCGTCGATCTCGCTGAGCTTGCCGCCTTCCCTGCGCGCTTCGCCGCCGTCGCCGAGCGTCCCTCGACGAGCGCGCGGGTGACGGTGTACGCCGACGTGCAGAAGGCGGTGACCACCGTCGGCGGTCTCGAGGTGCTCGTCGATCTGGCGCGTGAGTACGCCGCACGCAAGCGCCGTCAGGGTGTCATCGACTTCTCCGATCAGGTCGCCGGTGCTCTCGAGGTCGTGCGCGGTCATACGGCGGTATGCGATGAGCTGCGCGACCGGTACCGTGTCGTGCTCCTGGATGAGTACCAGGACACGTCCGTCGTGCAGACCGACCTGCTGGTGACGGCCTTCCGCGACACACCGGTCATGGCCGTCGGCGACCCCCACCAGTCGATCTACGGCTGGCGCGGCGCGAGCGCCGGCAACCTGGGTGGCTTCGCGTCCGCGTTCAGTCCCTCGGGGAAAGCCGAACGGTTCGCGCTCATGACCAGCTGGCGCAACGCCACCCGCGTGCTCGATGCTGCCGGGGCGGTGCTGGCGCCGCTGGCGACGACCTCGCCCGTGCCCGTCGAGAAGCTGCTGCCACGGCCCGGGGCCCCCGAGGGGGTCGTCGAGATCGCATTCGATGCCGATGTCGATGCCGAGGCCGATCGTGTGGCGGCGTGGTTCGACGATGTGCGCACGCAGCGTGCCGTCGCCGGGAACAGCACGACCGGGGCCGTGCTGTTCCGCAGCAAGAAGCACATGGTCCGCTTCGCGGACGCGCTCGGGCGCCGTGCCGTGCCGCACCGCATCCTGGGTCTGGGTGGTCTGCTGAGCACCCCCGAGGTGGTCGACGTGGTCGCGATGCTTCGCGTCATCAGCGACCCGCGTGCCGGGTCGTCGCTCCTGCGGCTGCTCTCGGGGCCGAGGTGGTCGATCGGCTTGCCCGATCTGCGGGTCCTCGCCGAGTTGGCACGCCGCATCGGACGGCACGACGCGGCGCTGCAGCCGCTGCCGCCGGACATCCTCGCGCGGCGGCGCGCATCGGTCGATGATGACGATGCCTCCCTCATCGACGCCCTTGACTTCATCCGGCGCCACCCCGCCGACCACGGCTGGCTGAGCGATTTCACCGTCGCCGCGCGCGACCGTCTGCGTGATGCCGGTGCCGTGCTGGCAGGGCTGCGCCAGTCGGCGACCATGCCCATTCCCGAACTGGTGCGCCTCATCGAGCTCGAACTGCGCTTGGACATCGAACTGGCGGCCAACGAGGCCCGTGGGCCGGCACGCACCGCCGGCGATCAGCTGCGCGCGTTCGTCGACGAGCTGCACGGGTTCCTGGCCACTGACGACAGCGGCTCGCTGCCCAGTCTGCTGGCCTGGCTCGACCATGCCGAACGGCTCGACGAGTTCGCTCCGCGCACCGAACCGCCGGAGGAGGATGTGGTTCAGCTGCTGACCGTGCACGGCTCGAAAGGGCTCGAGTGGGACGCGGTCGCGGTCGTACGGTTCGTCGAGGACGAGCTGCCGGCGCGCTCGCAGGACAGCAAGGCGTGGCTCGGGTTCGGTGTGCTTCCGTACGAGTTCCGCGGCGACCGGCAATGGCTGCCCGAGCTGCGCTGGCAGGCGGCGTCCGCGCCCACCCAGCAGGATCTCAAGGCCGCCTGGGACACATTCGCCGCCGAGGTGAAGGCCCGGCAGGTGGAGGAGGAGCGCCGGCTCGCGTATGTCGCCGTCACCCGTGCGCGCGACCGGTTGCTGCTGACCGGGTCGAGCTGGTCGGGCACGAAGAAGCCGCGTGGACCGAGCCCGTTCCTGCGCGAGATCGCCGCCGCGCTGCAGATCGACCTGTCCGACGCCGATCCGGGTGACAACCCGTACGAGGGGCACCGGCGGCTGCTGCACTGGCCCATCGACCCGCTCGGTGCGCGGCGTGAGGTGGTCACACGCGCTGCGGATCAGGTGCGCACCGCGCAGAGCCGGCCACCGGCGCAGCCCTCGCGCGATCTCGAGCTGCTGCTGGCCGAGCGTGATCAGCCGATGTCGCGGCCGGTCAAGCCCACTCGGGTGCCCGCGTCACGCTTCAAGGAGCTGGCCGACCCCGACGCCGACCACGGGCGGCCCATGCCCGAGCGTCCCTACCGGCAGACCCGGCTCGGTACGCTGTTCCACGCGTGGGTCGAGCAGCGCTCGGGCCTGACCGGCCAGGGACCCTCCCTCGACGACGGACTGTGGGACGCCGATGACGAGACCGGACACCTCAGCGCCGCAGACGCCGACGCGCTCACGCGGCTGACCGAGAACTTCCTGGCCTCCGAATGGGCCGACCGGCAACCACTCGAAGTCGAAACCGAGATCGACTTCATCGACCCCGACGCCTTTGGTGACGGCGTCCCGCGCGTCATCATCTGCAAATTGGATGCCGTTTATCGACGAGACTCGGGCCGCATCGAGATCGTCGACTGGAAGACCGGTCGTCCGCCGCGCACGCCGCGCGAGCGCGCCGACAGGATGATCCAGCTCGATCTTTACCGGCGGGCGTACCACGCCAAGCACGGCGTTCCCCTCGACCAGATCGACGTGGCGCTGTTCTACGTGGCGGACGACCTGGTGCTGCGGGGCTGAGTCAGGCTGTCCCCGTCCACCGGCGCAGGGCGTTGCGCGCGGCTTCGTCCAGCTCGTCGCGATCGGGCCCCGGTTCTTCGGGGCTCTGGCCGCCCGGCGTGTCAGACGGCGCCGCGGAGGGGCGCGGCGACCACTCCGACAGCTCGATCGGCACCGTTTCCACGTCGCCGGTCGGCTCGTCGTCGGTGAACAGGTCGCTCATGTCGGGGTGGTACGCATCGGTCTGCATCGACGTGTCGACCTCTGCCGCCGTGTCGCGCACCCGCTCGCGCGCGGCGAAGGCGTCATCCGCGGTCACCGGGGGCGAATCGATCGGCGGCTCGTCGCGCACGTTCTCGTCCAGCGCCTCCAGAAGCGACACCGCGTCGGCGACGATGTCATCGGCGCCGGTGGTGTGGCCGTGCACAAGCCAACGGGCGAACTCGAGCTCGGCGTGAAGCCGCGCGCGCTCGGCCAGCAGCGCATCGGGGGCCCGGTGGGTCGTGGCGGTGTACGCGGCCAGCACGTCATCGCGCGCATCGGGTGCGGTGGCAAGCCACCGCAGATCGACCGCGGGGTCGCCGGCGCTCAGGCCGCCCCACGTGAGCAGGCCCGTCACCGTGGGCACGCCGTCCTCGTCGTCGGTGAGCACGAACGAGCCGGGCTCGACACCACCGAGCACGACCGTCGTCTCGAAGCGCCACAGGGACTCGGACGCCAGCGCGGCACTCCACCGGCGCAACAGCCCGAACGGCAGGCGGCCGGTCGCCTCGGCGCGGTCGAGGAGCCTCTCGGCCTCGTCGCGCACCTGATCGGCGGCGAGGACGGGCAGGCCGGCGTCGCGGACCACCGCGACGGACAGGTCATGGATGCTGGCGAGGGCCGCGCCGATGGTGGTGGCCACGCCCCGCCCGGGAGGAATGTGTGCGGCATCGACGCGGTATCCCGGAAGCAGCGACTGGACGAGCGCGTGGACGCCGTCGACGGTGGTCTCGCCCAGCACGTCCGGGGCGGTGAACGGCAGGACGCCGCGCACGCCGGCCGACAGTGCCCGCAGCGCGCGGATCTCGGCACGCAGCTCGGCGTCGGCCTCCGCATCCGCCGGAACACGCACCACGACCTGGCGATCGTCGTCCAGCGTCGCGATCGCGCTGTCGTACCGGCCCGATGATCCTTCCGTCAGCGGGCTGACCCTCACGACCCCGGCATCGGGAAGGGCGGAGGTCACCGACGCGGCTAAAGTGAGGGGTGAGCGTGCCATGACCCCCAGGGTAGGCGGGCGATGCCCCGCGAGCGCGCGCCACGCCCGGCAAGAGAGGTCCTCGATGACGCCGACACCGGCATCCCCGTTGCCCGCCCTCGCGCGGGACGGGATCGACCGTGCCGCAGGCGAGCGGTCCAGCGACCGGCTCGTCGAGCGGCTCCGCGCCGACCCGACCACCCGCGTGCTGTGCGTGCACGGCGACCGTGCGCCGCTGCTGCCGGACGGCCGGCTGCACACCGTGACCCCCGTCGACGTCGCCGGTGACGCCGAGTGGGGATTTCTGGGCCGATCGCCCGAAGGCGACGGCATCCTGGTGGCCGCCCTCGGTGCTGACGCGGCGCCGCCGGTCGCCGCGGACCGGTGGGAGTCGTTGCGCGCTGTCGGGGGCGACCTGGCGCCGGTGGAGGCCGGACTGTTCGTCGAGGCGCTGTGCCTGGGTCGCTGGTTGCGCGAGGCGTCGTTCTGCCCGGGGTGCGGGCAGCGCATGCAGCTGCGCAGTGCGGGCTGGTCGCGCACCTGCCCGGCCTGCGTCACCGAGCACTTTCCGCGCACCGACCCGGCCGTGATCGTGGCGATCACCAGCGCCGACGGCGAGCGGGTGCTGCTGGGGCAGAACGCGCTGTGGGTGGACCGCAATATGTTCTCTGCGTTCGCCGGCTTCGTCGAGGCGGGGGAGTCGCTGGAGTCGGCACTCGTGCGCGAGCTGCTCGAAGAAGCCGGCGTCGAGGTGACCGACCTGCGGTACCAGAGCTCGCAATCGTGGCCCTACCCGCGGTCGCTCATGCTCGGGTTCTACGCCACCGTTCGCGACGAGCAGGCGGCGCGTCCCGACGGGGAGGAGATCGTCGCCACGCGCTGGTTCACCCGCGCTGAGATCGCCGCGGGCCTGCGCGGCGAGGCCGACTTCGCGCTCCCCGCCGCGTCGTCGATCGCCCACACCCTGATCCGGAACTGGCTGGACGCATGATCGATCGCTCGCTCGTCGGACTCGACGATCGGCAACGCGAGGCCGCGTCGGCGCTGCGCGGGCCGGTGTGCGTGCTCGCCGGCGCCGGCACCGGCAAGACCCGGGTCATCACGCACCGCATCGCCCACGGGGTCGATACCGGGGCGTACTCGCCGGGACGGGTCATGGCGGTGACCTTCACGACCAAGGCGGCCGGCGAGATGCGCGGTCGCCTGCGGGCGCTCGGGGTCCCGGGCGTGGCGGCGCGGACCTTCCACGCCGCGGCCCTCGCGCAGCTGAACTTCTTCTGGCCGCAGGTGGCCGGCGACGCGGCACCGGCCATCGTGGGCAGCAAGGTCGCGCTGCTGGGGCAGGCCGCCGACGCGCTGGGGCTGCGACTGGACGCGCCGACGCTGCGCGATGTGGCCGGCCGGATCGAGTCGCGAAAGGTGTCGATGCGGACGATCGCTGCGGATGCCGCGGCGCGGCCGCATGGTCTGCCCGGTGTCGAGCTCACCGCACTGATGGACCTGCAGCGAGCCTATGAGCAGGTCAAGGATCAACGCCGCCAGCTCGACTTCGAGGATGTGCTGCTGGCGTGCGCGGGCATGCTCGAATCCGAGCCTCGCGTGCTCGCCGCCGTCCGCGAGCAGTACCGTCATTTCACCGTCGACGAGTTCCAGGACGTGTCACCGGTGCAGCACCGCCTGCTGGAACTGTGGGTCGGGGAGCGCGGCGACCTGTGCGTGGTGGGGGACGCCAGCCAGACGGTGTACTCGTTCGCCGGCGCCGACCCGCGGTACCTGCTGGACTTCCCGGTACGGCATCCCGAGGCGAAGGTGGTCCGGCTCGAGCGCAACTACCGGTCCGACGCCGCGGTGCTGCGCGTCGCGAACGCGCTGATGCGGGGCCGCCCCGGGGCGCTTGAGCTCGTGTCGGCCGATGCGCCCGGACCCACGCCCACGGTGACCGCATACGGCGACGACGCGGCCGAAGCGGCCGGCGTGGCCGCCCGCATCGCAGCCGCCGTCGACGACGGGGTCGACCCCCGGCGGATCGCCGTGCTGTATCGCGCCAACGCGCAGTCGGCTCCCTTGCTGTCGGCGCTGGCCGCACGCGGCGTGGCGGCCACGGTGCTGGGGGGCAAGCGGTTCTTCGACCTGCCCGAGGTGCGTCAGGCGCTGCTGGCGCTGCGGGGCGCGGCGGTGGCGCCGCTGGAGACGTCCTTCGAAGCCACGGTCCGCGATGTGCTGCGCTCGCTCGGCTTCACCGACGACGCACCGCCGGCCGGTGGCGCGCTGCGCGATGCGTGGGAGGCCCGAGCCGCACTCATGCGACTCGCGGAGGAGGCTCCGCCCGGGGCCACGCTGCGGTCGTTCACCGACGATCTGATGGCGCGGGCCAAGGACCAGCACGAGCCGTCCTTGCGGACCGTGACCCTCGCCACCCTGCACGCGGCCAAGGGGCTGGAATGGGACCACGTGCATCTGGTGGGGATGAGCGAGGGGCTGCTGCCGATCTCCTACGCGACGACCTTCGATGCCATCGACGAGGAGCGGCGTCTGGCCTACGTGGGGGTCACTCGCGCGGCGCGGACGCTGTCGGTGTCGTGGGCCCAGACGAGCGGGGGACGGCCGCGTCAGCGGTCGCGATTCCTTCAAGAGATCGGCACGGACATCGCGGATGCACGCGATGCGCGTGCCACCGCCGCCGGCCGGTCGCGCCGCTGACGACCACCGACCGGGTCGGAGCGGTCGCTCCGGCGTGGAGCAGTCGTGCTGCGAGCAGTCCGGATTCGATGAGCAGCGGTCGGGCTGTGTCGGCGGTGGCCCGCGCGAGCAGCTGCGAGGCGATGAGCGGCCAATCGGGATCGTCGTCGGTGCGGTGCGCATGCAGGCATGCGAGGCACGCCGTCTGCCCGGGGATCACGGTCGGGCCGACCGTCACACGGTCACCGGCGAGCAGGATCGGCAGATGTGTGACGTCGGCGGCCATAAGCCGGGCCGCCCGCCGCGGATCGACGAGGTGAGAGGCGACCGATACCAGCGGCAGGGCTGCGTCGACGGTGTCGCACTCCCACGCAGTGACGGACTCGACCGCGATGTCGCTGCTCTCGAGCGCGCCCAGCAGCGTGTCGCGGTCGCCCGTGCACAAGTCACCGGGCACCTCGACGCGCACCTTCAGCTCGGCCGGCTGCTGCGGACTGAGGACATCGGCCAGCCGGTCGACGAACGCCTGCACCTCGCGTGGATCGGCGCCGTAGGCGGTGGCGAGCGGGATGAGGACGGCATCGGGGATGCCATCGACCAATGCGTCCAGCAGCTGCTCCTGCCAGCCGGTGACGTCGTCCAGCTGCGTGCGCGCGTCCGCGCCGAGACGGATGCTCGACGGGGTGCGCCACAGGGGAGGATGCGAGGGGGCCAGACGCAGCATGTGGCGATTCTTGCGGGTGGGCGCCGGCGTGTCGGCGTTATCCACAGCCGATCGTCGTCACCGGGCCGCGTGGCCGCCTGGGGAGGAGGTGCGCCTCAGACGGGGCGCGGGTCGTCGGGGTGATCCGGCTCGTCGGGAACCTCCGAAGCGCCACCGGTCGCGTCATCGGCGGCGGACTTCAGCAGGGCGTCCAGCGCATCGTCCATGGCGTCGCGGGGCGGTGCCTCGCCGCGGCCGCGCGCCTGCAGACGCGTGATGAGACCGGCGGGGTCGTCGATGTCATCGGGTCCGGGCATGAGGTCGGGGTAGTCCCACAGCGCATCGCGTTCGGGGATTCCCACCGCATCGGTCACCGCGCGCCACATCTGTGCGGCCTCGCGCAGCCGGCGCGGGCGCAGCTCGAGTCCGACCAGCGACCCCATGGCCTGTTCTGCCGGGCCTCCCACCGCGCGCCGGCGCCGCACGGCCTCGGCGATGCGACCCGACGCGGGCAGGCGCGAGGTGGCGTCCGCGGTGACGACATCGACCCAGCCCTCGACGGTGGCCAGCAGGTTCTCGAGCCGCTGCAGCGCGAGGGTCTGCGCCTCGGTGCGCTGCGGCAGCAGGGCACCGCTCTCGATGGCGGTGCGCAGCTCGTCGGGCGAGGACGGGTCGAAGCGGGCCGCGAGGTCTTCGAGCGCCGACATATCGACGTGGATGCCGCGGGCGAACTCCGTCACCTGCGAGATCAGGTGCAGGCGCAGCCATCGGGCGTGGCGGAACAGCCGCGCGTGGGCGAGCTCGCGGGTGGCCAGGTACAGGGCCAGCTGGTCGTGCTCGATCTCGAGGTCGCGGCCGAAGTCATCGAAGTTCTGCGGCAGGATGGCGGCGTCGCCGTCGGGCATGACCGGAATGCCCACGTCGCCGCCGGAGACCACCTCCTGTGACAGCCGCCCGATCACTCCACCCAGCTGTGCGGCGAACAGCGAGCCGCCGACGGTGCGCATGAACTTCCCGGCGCCGGCGATCGCGCTCTTCATCTCCTCCGGGGTCTGCGAGTCGATCGCGGCGGTGAGCGCGTCGGCGATGGAGGTCGCCACCGGCTCAGCCAGTTCCTGCCACACCGGCAGCGTGGCATCCACCCACTGCCCCCGGGTGACCGCGCGGGGCGAGGTGCCCAGGTCCGACACGGTCGTCGCCTCGCTCAGCCACAGCGTCGCCAGGGCGAACGCCTGGTCGAAGTCCTGCCGCTGCCCGGAGGCGATGCCGTGACCGTCGCGGTTGGCCAGATGCAGCGCCTGGGTGCGCGCAGCGCCCCAGTCGATGCCCTCGGCGCCCGACGTGAACGCCGTCTGCATCTGCCGCAGCACCTGCTGCATCATCGCCGGGTCCACGCCCAGACCGCGCAACTGCTCGAGCTGCTCCGGTCCGAGCATGCCGCCCGAGCCGCCGAGCAAGCCGCGCAGCAGCTCCTCGAAATCATCGTTGTCGGGGCGGTCCTCATCGGTCATGGCGGGAGCCTTTCAGCAAAGTGACGACGTCGCGCTCTACGCTAGTTCAACGTCCCACCCCCGATCCCGGCGCTCGGCCGACCCGCTTACGCCGGTCGCGAACGACCGATGAGGAAGGCCAGCTGTGGCACTGTTCGACCCGACCGTGACGGTCACCCCCGCGCCGCGACGCCGCGTCGCCCGCAGCGTGACTGTCGGGATCTGGGCGCTGGCGGTGGCGCTTCTGGCGCTGCTGGCGCTCACGTTGCTGCCGACCTCATTCGTGATCCAGCGGCCCGGACCCGTGTTCGACACGCTCGGCACGGCGCCGAACGCCGAGGGCGAGCAGGTGCCGCTCATCGAGATCGACGGTGCGCAGACCTATCCGACCGGCGGCACGCTCGACCTGCTGACGGCGGAGATCCTCGGCAACCCCACTCGCACGCCGTCGTGGGTCGAGCTCGCACTGGCCTGGTTCGATCCGGCGCGGGCGATCCTGCCCATCGACGCGGTCTTCAGCGAAGGGCAGACCGCCGAAGAGCGCACGCAGCACAGTGCACTGCTGATGATCGACTCGCAGAAGGAGGCGACCGCCGCGGCGCTCCTGCATCTGGGCTACGACGTCACCCCGATGATCCGCGTGTACGCGATCGGCGATGAATCTCCCGCGCAGGGGGTGCTGCAGCCGGACGACATCATCCGCGCGGCCGACGGCACCGCCGTCACCGAGACCCTTGCACTGCGCGATGTGATCAACGCCGGCGACGGCGCCCCCGTCGACCTCACCGTCGAGCGGGGCGGCGAGACGATGCACGTGACGCTGACTCCCACCGAGGGCGAGATCGACGGCGAACCGACCTGGCTCATCGGCGTCACGACCATCCGCGACTTCGACTTTCCGATCGACGTCACCATTCAACTCGACGCGGTGGGCGGCTCCAGCGCCGGCATGATGTTCACGCTGGGCATCATCGACATGCTCACCCCGGGGGAGCTCAACGGGGGCGAATCCGTCGCCGGCACCGGCACGATCGATGCGGACGGCGATGTCGGGCGCATCGGCGCGGTGCGGCAGAAGCTGCACGGGGCCAGGGATGCCGGGGCCGAATGGTTCCTGGTGCCTGCGGGCAACTGCGATGACGTCATCGGGCATGTGCCCGCGGGGCTCCAGGTGTTCGCGGTCGAGACCCTCGACGATTCGCTCGCGGTGCTCGAGACGATCCGCTCCGAGGGCGACACCGCGGCGCTGGCCACGTGCGACCGGTGACCGGTGCCGCTGCGTTCGCGCTCGGCTGACTCGGCGTCTTCACGGATTCGCCCCGCCTAGGATGGAGGGGTGACCACGACCTCAGCGCCGAACCAGGCCACGCCCAACCCGTTGCGCCGCGCGATCGGCATCACGCTCGCGGTGATCGCCGCAGTGGTGGTGGCTTTCTTCGTCTTCGCGAGCCTGTTCGCCGACTGGCTCTGGTACGAGCAGCTCGGCTTCGATTCCGTGCTGGTCACACAATGGACCGCGCGGGTGGTCATGTTCGCGATCGGCTTCCTCGGTATGGCCGTTCCGGTGTTCGTGGCGATCCAGCTCGCCTATCGCCTGCGGCCCGTCTACGCGCGGCTGAGCTCGCAGCTCGACCATTATCAGGAGGTCGTCGAGCCGCTGCGCCGGCTGGCCATGTGGGGAATCCCCGTCTTCTTCGGCTTCTTCGCCGGGTTCGCCGCTTCGGCGCAATGGGAGACGGTGTGGCTGTGGCTGAACCGCGTCTCGACGGGGACGGCAGATCCCGAGTTCGGCCTCGACACCGGCTTCTACCTGTTCGACCTGCCGCTGCTGAGCAGTGTTCTCGGGTTCGTCTCGGCCGTGCTGCTGGTCTCGTTGCTGGTCACCGCGCTGGTGGCCTACCTGTACGGGTCGGTGCGCATCGGGCAGCGTGAACTGCGTATCTCGAAGGCGGCCCGCATCCAGCTCGCGGTCATCGCCGGCCTCTATCTGCTCACCCAGGCCGTGAGCCTGTGGTTCGACCGGTACAAGACGATGCTGAGCGAGGGCGACCGTATCACCGGCGCCAGCTACGTCGATGTCAACGCGATCATCCCGGGGCTGACGATTCTGTCGATCGCCGCGGCGATCGTGGCGGTGCTGTTCTTCGTCACCGCCGTCATCGGCCGCTGGCGCTTCCCCCTCATCGGCACGGCGCTGCTGATCGTGACCTCGCTCATCGTGGGCGTGGCCTACCCCTGGGTCATCACCCAGGTGCAGGTCGTCCCCAACCAGCGGACGCTCGAGGCCGAGTTCTACGAGCGCAACCTCGAGGCGACCAAGTTCGCCTACGGCCTCGACGGGCTCGAGAAGACCGACTTCGAGGCCGTGACGCAGGTCGAGACCGGACAGCTGCGGGCGGACGCCGAGACCACGGCATCCATTCGCATCATGGACCCCGCCATCATCGGCCCCACCATCCGCCAGCTCGAGCAGTATCGCGGGTACTACCAGTTCCAGGATCCGATGGACGTGGACCGGTACGAGATCGACGGCGCCTCGCAGGACACGATCGTCTCGGTGCGCGAACTGGACATGGCCCAGCTCGAGCGGGCCGCATCGTGGTACAACACGACGCTTGTCTACACGCACGGGTACGGCATGGTGGCGGCCAAGGGCAACGCCCGCACCGCTGACGGCGACCCGGTCTTCCTCGAGCGCGGCATTCCCACGTCGGGCGCGCTGACCACCGGCGAGGAGTACGAGCCCCGCGTCTACTTCGGTGAGTCCTCGCCGCTGTACTCGATCGTGGGCGCGCCCGAAGGCACGGACGACATCGAACTGGACTACCCGCGCGGGGAGGACGGCGCGGCCCAGACCACGACGACCTTCGACGGTGAGGGCGGACCCGCGATCGGCGACCCCTTCCGTCGGCTCATCTACTCGCTGAAGTTCCAGTCGACCGACATCCTGTTCTCGGATGCGATCAACCCCGAGTCACAGATCCTGTACGACCGTGACCCGCTGACCCGCGTGCAGAAGGCGGCGCCGTACCTCGAGCTCGACAGCGACCCTTACCCGTCGGTGGTCGACGGACGGATCGTGTGGATCGTCGACGGCTACACGCTCAGCGCGAACTACCCGTACTCGTCGATCGTGAGCCTGCGCGACGCGATCAGCGACACGAACAACCTCGCGCCGCGGGTGGCCCTCGACGACATCAACTACATCCGCAACTCGGTCAAGGCCACCGTCGACGCGTACGACGGCTCGGTCACGCTGTACGCGTGGGACGAGGAGGACCCGCTGCTGCAGGCATGGCAGAAGGTCTACCCGAACACGATCGAGCCGATCAGCGAGATGTCTGCTGAGCTGATGAGCCACGTGCGCTACCCGACCGATCTGTTCAAGGTGCAGCGCATGATGCTGGGCACGTATCACGTCGACGACGCCGGTTCGTTCTACTCGCGCGACAACGCGTGGAAGACGCCGGACGACCCGGTGGAGCCGAACAAGGGCCTGCAGCCGCCGTACTACCTGACCATGCAGATGCCGGGTCAGAAGGCGCCGAGCTACTCGATGTTCACGTCGTTCATCCCGGCATCCGAGGGCGACAACGCCCGCAACGTGCTGATGGGCTATCTCGCCGTCGACTCCAACGCCGGCAGCGAAGCCGGCGTGAAGGCCGACGGGTACGGAACGCTGAGGATGCTGGAGATCAGCGCCGATGTGAGCGTGCCCGGGCCCGGTCAGGTGCAGAACACCTTCAACTCGAACCAGGACATCGCCTCGCAGATCAACATCCTCGAGCTGGGGCAATCCGAGGTGCTCAAGGGCAACCTGCTGACGCTGCCGGTCGGTGGCGGCCTGCTGTACGTCCAGCCGGTGTTCGTGCAGGCGTCCGGTGGCACACAGCTGCCGACCCTGCGCAAGATCCTGGTGGCCTTCGGTGACGAAGTCGCGTTCGAAGACACGCTGCAGGAGGCGCTGGACTCGCTGTTCGGCGGCGACTCGGGTGCGAGCACCGGCGATGACGACGTCACGCCCACCGAGCCGGACGAGGGCCAGCCGGACGACGGTGAGACCGAGCCCGGCGACGGGCCTCCCGCGACGCCGGACATCCCGGTCGACGCTTTCCAGGAGGCGCTCGAGACGGCCCGCCAGGCCATGGTCGAGCGCCAGGAGGCGATGGCCGCGGGTGACTGGGCCGCCTACGGCGAAGCCGACGAGCGTCTCACAGCGGCGATCGAGAAGCTGCTGGCGCTCGAGGAGGAGTGAGGTGACGGCCCGCGAGGCCTGAACTGACCGGATGCCGCGTCGCGCACCCTCTGTGCGGCGCGGCATCGGCGTTCTCAGGCGCGGTTGTCGCGTGCTCGCGATCGGCGTCTCGTGCGCGGCGTCTCGTGTGAGCGGACGCGGCCATCACGGAAGCATGCGCCGCACACGAAGAAGGCGCCCCATCCGGGACGCCTTCTTCATATTGGTTGCGGGGGCAGGATTTGAACCTACGACCTCTGGGTTATGAGCCCAGCGAGCTACCGAGCTGCTCCACCCCGCGGCACATCCACTACTTTACCACGCTTCGGCACCGGCCCTGACCACGGTTGCCGTGCGGGCGGACGGGACGGGAGGATGAGGTCATGGACCCTCACGCCCCCGCGCCGCACCCCGCCGACGGCCGCGACGAGACCGTCGACGAGCGGGCCGATCGCAATTGGAGCGAGGTCCTGCAGGAGTTGCGTGTGCTGCAGACCGGCACCCAGATCCTCACGGGCTTCCTGCTGGCGCTCGCCTTCCAACCGGGCTTCGCCGATCTCGACGCCACCCAGCGGGTGTTCTACCTCATTCTCGTGGTGCTTGCCGCATTGAGTGCGATCGTGGCGCTGGCTCCCGTCGCGTTCCACCGTACGGTCTTCCGCCAGCATGCCAAGCCGACCGTCGTCGCCTACGGCCACGCCGCGCTCGTGACGGCATTGGGTACCGTGTCGGTGCTGCTGGTGGGTGTGGTGGCGTTCGTCTTCCTCGTCGTGGTGGGCACGCTGGCCGCGTGGATCGCCGGGGCTGCACTGGGCGTGCTCATCGCGGTGCTGTGGGCGGCGATACCCGGTGTGCTTCGTCGGCAGCGGACGGAGGCGGCATGACCACGCAGCTCGCGGTCGCGGTGGCCCAGTTCGCGCCGACGGCCGACAGCTCGGCCAACCTCGCACGGATCGCCGAGCTGACCGACGTCGCGGTGGCCCGAGGGGCGGGCGTGGTCGTCTTCCCCGAGTACTCCAGCTACTTCGTCGACCCGTTCGACGACACTCTCGCCGCCCACGCGGAGGATCTCGACGGTCCGTTCGTACGCGCGCTGACGCGGCTGGCCGCCGCCCACGGCGTGCACCTCGTGGCGGGAATGGTTGAACGCGGTGCCGCAGGACGGGTGCGCAACACCGTCGTCGCCGTCGACGGTGCCGGCGTGATCGCGACCTACCGCAAGCTGCACCTCTACGACGCGTTCGGGCAGCGTGAGTCGGACTGGGTCGAGCCGGGCGCCATCGCTGCGCCGGAGACGTTCGAGACAGTTGGGGTTCGCTTCGCGCTGATGACCTGCTACGACCTGCGGTTCCCCGAGGTCGCGCGACTGCTGGTCGACGCCGGAGCGCACGCGCTGCTGGTGCCCGCCCAGTGGGTGCGCGGTCCGCTGAAGGAGCATCACTGGCGCACCCTGCTGCACGCCCGCGCCATCGAGAACACCGTGTTCGTCGCTGCCGCCGATCATCCGCCGCCGCTGGGGGTGGGTGCCTCGATGATCGTCGATCCGCACGGCGTCGAGCGGGCGGCGGTGGGCACCGACAGCGACGTGGCCGTCGGTTGGGTGGATGCCGGGGACATCGATCGCGTGCGCCGTGTCAACCCTGCGCTGCGGTTGCGGCGCTTCCGCGTCGAACCGCGCGACTGACCCGCTCAGAGTGTGGCGAGCCGCCGGGCGGCCTCATCGATCACATCGATGCGCTTGCAGGCGGCGAACCGCACCAGTGTCGCGTACTCGTGCCGGTGCTCAGGAGTCACGAACGCGGTGAGCGGGACGGCCACGACGCCGGCGCGCGCCGGCAGCGCGCGGCAGAACTCCGCAGCATCCGTCGCCCCCAGCGCGGCGGCGTCGGCCACCGTGAAGTAGGAGGCGACCGGCGCCCAGACCGCGAACCCGGCGGCCCGCAGACCCGCGCCGAGCACTTCGGTCTTGTGGGCCAGGTCTCGCGCCAGAGCGGTGAAGTGCGAATCGGGCAGGCCCAACCCGACGGCGACGGCCGGCTGGAACGGTGCGCCGCCCGAGTATGTCAGGTACTGCTTCACAGCCGTCACTGCGTCTACGAGTGCGGCCGGGCCACTGACCCAGCCGATCTTCCAGCCGGTGACGGCGAACGTCTTGCCGGCGGAGGAGATCGTCAGCGTGCGTTCGGCCGCGCCGGGCAGTGTCGCGATGGGGGTGTGCCCGCCGTCGAAGACGAGGTGCTCGTACACCTCGTCGGTGACGATGACGGCGTCATGGCGGGCGGCCAGCCGGACGATCTCAGCGCGCGCCGGGGCAGACAGCACCGTGCCGGTCGGGTTGTGCGGATCGTTGACGAGGATGACGCGGGTGCGATCGGTGACGGCCGAGCGCAGCTCGTCGAGATCGGGAGCGAAGTCGGGGCGGCGCAGCGGCACGGGTACGAGGCGCGCACCGGCCAGCGCTATGCACGCGGCGTAAGCGTCGTAGAAAGGCTCGAACACCACGACCTCGTCATCGGGGGAGTCGATGAGGGCGAGCAGCGTGGCGGCCAGCGCCTCGGTGGCACCGGCCGTGATGAGCACCTCGCGCTCGGGATCGACGGCGAGGTTGTAGAAGCGCATCTGGTGGGAGGCGACCGCGTCGCGCAATCCGGCGTCGCCGCGACCGGGCGGGTACTGATTGTTACCCGCGGAAATCGCGGCTCGCGCTGCGTCGAGCACTTCGGCCGGGCCGCTCTCATCCGGGAAGCCCTGGCCGAGGTTGATCGCGCCGGTGCCTACCGCCAGGGCGGTCATCTCCGCGAAGATGGTGGGAACAGCTCGGCCGGCGGCGTCGAGCAGGCCCGCGCCGGCGGCGGTGCGGCGCCAGGCGCCGGGTACCTCGTCCATCGCGCTCAGGCTACACGCATAGGCTCGTAGGGGCGCGATCATAGGGTCCCCACAGCAGACCGGAGCATTCTGGTGGACGAACCGGATGAAGGAGCACTCATGAGCGACACGATTCCCCCGCGACCCCCGCTGCCCGGCCAGCCCGGCCCCTCTCACGGCGGCATGCATCCCACCCTGCCGACCCAGCCGTACGGGCCTGCCCAGACGGCCACGCCCGCACCCCAGCCCCATCCCACCGCAGATGCGGGCGCCGACGCCAAGGTGGGCGCCGGGAAGATCGTCGCGATCATGGTGGCCGCCGCCCTGGTCGGCGGTGCGGCCGGACTCGGCGGCGCGGCCGCCGCCGGCACATTCCTGGCCAGCCCGCAGACGGTGGTCACCGCCGGGCCGTCGACGGTGACGGTGAACAACCCCGACGAGGTCAACGCCACCACGGCCATCGCCGCCAAGACGGTGCCCAGCGTCGTGACGATCTCGGCATCCTCCGGATCGTCGGGCGGCACCGGGTCGGGCGTCATCGTCACCGAGGACGGGTACGTGGTGACCAACACGCACGTGGTCACGCTCGACGGCGCCACCGCCGAACCGGCTCTGAAGGTGACGGCCTCAGACGGCAGCGTGTACAGGGCGACCATCGTCGGCACCGACCCGCTGTACGACTTGGCCGTCATCAAGCTGACGGATGCCGAGGGCCTCACGCCCATCGAGTTCGCCGATTCGAGCAACCTCAACGTGGGTGATCAGACCGTCGCCGTCGGTGCCCCCCTGGGGCTGGCGAACACGGTCACCACGGGCATCGTGAGTGCGCTGAACCGCTCCATCAGCATCGCATCGTCCGCGGCGCCCGAGACGCCCGCCGAAGGCGACCAGGGGCAGGACTCGCCGTTCCAGTTCGACTTCGGCCCGGGCGACGAGAACCGACAGGCCTCCGGCTCGATCTCCATTGCGGTGATCCAGACCGATGCCGCCATCAACCCCGGCAACTCCGGCGGGGCGCTTGTGGACGGCGAGGGCAAGCTGATCGGGATCAACGTCGCGATCGCGACGGCGGGCGGCACGTCCACCGAAGCGGGTTCCATCGGCGTCGGCTTCTCCATCCCGTCCGACATCGTCAAGCGCGTCAGCGATGAGATCATCGCCGACGGCGCGGCCAGCCACGGCCTGCTGGGCGCGATGGTCGGCGACGCGGCCGCCCGTGAGGGCGCGACCACGGCCGGCGCGTACATCAGCGAGGTCACCCGTGGCGGGGCCGCGGCGACGGCGGGCCTGCGAGCGGGAGATGTCGTCACGTCGTTCAACGACCTCCCCATCACCGACGCCACCGACCTGACGGCGCAGGTGCGCGCGGTCGCCGGCGGCACGACCACGACGATCGTGTACGTCCGCGACGGCGAGACACGCTCGGCCGAGGTCACACTGGGCGAACTCGAGCAGTAGTCGCTGCGACGCTGGACGCCACCCCGCGATAGGCTCGCGGGGTGGCGTCCTTCTCGTTCGGCGCGGGCAATGCCGCGGCGCTCCTGCGCCTGCCGCTCTACGTCGCCGGCCGACTGTTGACGGCGGTGATCCCGCGGTCCCGTGACGAGTGGGCGTTCGGGTGCGCCATCGGCGTCGCCGACGGCGCTCTGGCCCTCTGGGAGTACGCCGCCGCGCACGGCGAGAAGGCGGTGTGGCTGACCGGATCGGCAGCCGATGCCCGCGATGCCGCCGCCCGCGGCATCCCCGCTGTCCCGAAGCGGTCGATCCGCGGATTCTGGCGCACGGCGCGCGCCCGCGTGGTCGTCGTCACACACGGATTCGGGGACGTCAACCGCTACGCGACCTCCGGCGCCTTCCTCGTGCAGCTGTGGCATGGCATCCCCCTCAAGCGCATCGGACTGGACACCCCGGTGACCACGCGCAGCCCGGTGCGGGCCGGTGGCCGGTTCATCAGCGCGCTGCTGCGGGTGTCGTACCGGGCGACCCAGCGACGCATCGGGCTGATCCCCGCGGCATCCGCCCTCGTGCGCGGACGACTCGAGTCGGCATTCGCGCTGCCGTTCGAGCGTGTGCCGGTCACCGGTGAGCCGCGGGTCGACGTGCTCTCACAGGGCACCGCCGCCGCCCGCCGCGCGGTCGCGCGCGCCGGGATCGAGACGCGTGTGACCCTTCCGGCACAGTCCACACGGCTGCTCCTCTACGCGCCGACCTGGCGGGACGGCGCCGACGACCCGGCCGGCCCCACGCCCGCGCAATGGGAGCGACTCACCGCGATGCTCGAGGCCCGCGACGCCGCGCTGCTGCTGCGCTCGCACCACCTGGGAAGCCGGCAGTCGCACGCCGCGCACCCGCGCATACAGGCTCTCGACAGTGCCGTCGTCGCCGACGTCACCCCGCTTCTGCCCGCTGTCGACGTCCTCATCACCGACTACTCCTCTCTCGCTTTCGACGCGGCGCTCGTACCCGTTGCGACGGTCTTCTTCGCGCCCGATCTGGCTGCCTACGCCCGCTCCCGCGGCTTCTACGCGACCTATGAAGAGGTGGCCGGCACCGACTTCGCGCGTGACTGGGACGGCGTGCTGGACGACCTCGAGCGGGTGCTGGGCGACGCGGATGAGCGGGAACGCCGCCTCGCGGCGGCGACCACGCTGAGCGACCGGGTGCATCGGTTCGCCGACGGACGCAACACCGAACGCGTGTATCGCGCGATTCTCGCACGACGGCACCGCGGGCCGACCCCGTCCCGCGACGGGAAGGAATGATGCAGGCACACTTCGACCTCGGCGCGCAGGCCCTGGTGCTCACCGGCGACGGAGCGCGCCCCGAGACCGCCGAGCTGGTCGGCCCCCGGGCGCGCGTGGCAGCGCGCCTGACC
>JAEXHA010000178.1 GCA_023450335.1 Actinomycetes bacterium
ACTCTGGCGACCCCGGGCGAGGACGCGCCGGTGGGTCAGGGGGCGTAGCGCGTGACGATCTCGTCGGTCAGGGCCGGCCAGAGGCGCTTGTGATGCGGACCGAACGTCTCACCGGAGAGGAACGCCGCCGCGAGGTCACGCGACCGGTCGATGAACAGGAAGCTGCCCATCGCACCGAAATGACCGGCGGTCTCGGGCGGCAGCGCCTCACCCATCCAATGCGGACTCTTGTGGTCGTGGAGTTCGAAGCCCAGCCCCCACTGGTTGTCGGGGAACGAGCCGTACCCGGGGACGACGCCGGTCAGACCCGGGCTCGACACGGTCAGCGCCCGGTCGCGCAGCGCGGTCGAGATCAGGGTCGGCCGCAGCACCTCGCGGCCGAACACCAGCAGGTCATCGATCGACGCGAGCGCCCCGGCCGCGGGGCGCCCGGTCACGTCGGCGAACGCCATGCCGAGAGGCCGAACGACCTCCCATTCCAGCCAGTGGGCGAAGTCCTGGCCGACGGCATCGGCGGTGTGCTCGGCGAGCAGGTCGAAGCCCGCGTTGGAGTAGATGCGACGCTGCCCCGGCGGCCGCTGCGGCTCGTCGCCTTCGAACGGGAGACCGCTGGTGTGGTCGAGCAGGTGCCGCACCGTCGATCCGTCCGGCCCGGCCGGATCATCCAGGCCCACGTCACCTCGTTCGATGGCGACCAGCACGCCCCACGCGGTCAGGGGCTTGGTCACGGACGCGAGCGGGAGCACGCGCTGCGGGTCGCCCTGCACCGCGAGGGTCTGCACAGGATCGGTGACGCCGATGCAGGCGGTGAACGGGAAGTCGGCCGTCGTGGCGAAGGTCGTGGTCTCCACCTCCTCATCGTCGCATGCGATCGTGACGGTCAGCCGAAGACGCGGGCCTCCCGCCCCAGACCGGCCGCCAGCGCGACGATCTCATCCGCGTGCGCGGCGGGAACGACCACCAGCGGGCAGGCGTCGGGTTCTTCGGCGAGATACACGATGCGCAACGCGTGCGGCGCCAGGAGCGCGTCGGCCCGCATGATCGCGGCGTCGAGCTCGTCGACGTCGGCGACCGGTTCGAGGTCGATGCCGGCGCGGAACACCCGCGGCACACCGGCCAGGGCGTCGGCCAGCTCCATACCCGTGTCGTCCGGGTCGAGATAGGCGAGGGCACCGGCTTCATCAAGCCCGTCGATGATCACAAGCCAGGGATCGACATCGGCGGGCGAGGCGACTCCCCGAGCGCGAAGCTCATCCTCGTGCGCGGTAAAGAACTCCGCCGGGTCTGCTGCCGCGCCACCGACCGACGCGGCGAGAACGGGGTCGTCATCGAGCAGCCGGCACAGCCGCATCCACCCGTCGCTCGTCATCCGATCACAGTACCCGCGAGTTCGCCGCCGCGTATCGGCGCCGGCGCGTGGCATCCACCCGGACACGGCAGAATCGAAGGATGACCGCTGCCAGCCCGCATCTGATCCCCGACCACGCCTGTCTCATCGTCCACGGCAGCGACCGGCCGGGAATCGTGGCGGCGGTCTCGGCGATGATCACGCGCATCGGCGGCAACATCGTCGCTTTCGACCAGTACACCGACGACCCGGTCGGCGGCGCCTACTTCCAGCGCGTGGTGTTCCACCGCCCGCGGTTTTCCGCCGATCGCCCGAGCATCGAGGCCGAGATCGTGGAAACCCTCGCACCCTTCGAACTGGACTGGTCGCTCACCGACCAGTCCACGCCCCAGCGCATGGCGATCCTCTCCTCGCAGCAGGACCACTGCCTGCTCGACCTGCTGTGGCGGCACCGCCGTGGCGAGCTGCCGGTGACGATCCCGATGGTCATCTCCAACCACACCACCTCCGCCGAGGACGTGCGCTCGTTCGGCGTGCCGTTCTTCCACGTGCCGTCGGTCGCCGGGCCCGACAAGTCGGCGTCGGAGGCGAAGATCCTCGAACTGCTGGCCGGCAACGTCGATTTCGTCGTCCTCGCGCGCTACATGCAGATCCTCTCCAGCGACTTCCTCGACCGTCTCGGCGTACCGGTGATCAACATCCACCATTCCTTCCTTCCCGCGTTCATCGGTGCCGAGCCGTACAAGAAGGCCAAGCAGCGGGGTGTCAAGCTCATCGGCGCGACCTCGCACTACGTCACGACCGACCTCGACGAGGGCCCGATCATCGAGCAGGACACCGTGCGCGTCACGCACGCCGACTCGGCTGCCGAGCTCGCCCGGCGTGGTGCCGACGTCGAACGTCAGGTGCTCTCACGCGCGGTGCAGTGGCACGCGCAGGACCGCGTGATCCGCCACGGCAACCACACGATCGTGTTCTGACCCGGTGGCCCGACGACGGGTACGGCTAGACCAGGCGCAGTTCGGCGTCGATCGCCTCGGTGGTGCGACGCAGCCGCGGCAGGTACTGGTCGACCAGGTGGTCGACGCTGTCGCGCGTGGCCGAACTCGACACATTGACGGCGGCGACGACACGGCCCTGCCGGTCATGCACGGGCGCGGCGACCGACCGCAGCCCCGGCTCGAGCTCGCCGTCGACGAGCGCCCACCCCTGCGCGCGCACGGCGGCGATCTCGTCACGCAGCGCACTGAGATCGGTCACGGTGCGCTCGGTGAGCGAAGGGTGGGCGGATGCCGCGAGCGCGGCGCCCAGGGCGTCGTCGGCCATGCCGGCCAGCAGCACCCGCCCCATCGACGTCGCGAACGCGGGAAACCGGGTGCCGATCGTGATGCGCACGCTCATGATGCGGCGGGTGGGCACGCGGGCGATGTAGACGATGTCGTCGCCGTCGAGCACCGCCGCCGAGACGCTCTCACCCACCTCGTGTGACAAGCGCTCGAGGTGCGGCTGGACGATCTCGGGGATCGACAGGGCCGAGAGGTAGCTGAAGCCCAGCTCGAGCACCCGCGGGGTCAGCGAGAAGTCCCGACCGTCGACGCGGACGTAGCCCAGCTGCTCGAGCGTGCGCAGGAACCGGCCCGCCGCCGCCCGGGTGATGCCCGCGCGGCGCGCCACGTCGCTGAGCGTCAATGCGGGGTGCTCGGCGTCGAACGCGCGGATGACCGCGAGCCCCCGCACGAGCGATTGGACGATGCCGTTCGCCGCCGCTTCGATGCCGCCGGGGGCCGCGCCACCGGCATCCACCTCACTCATCGCTGAGCCCCACGCGGACAGCCTGTCCCGCGAACCCGGGCCACCGCGACTACCGTTCCAGGACGACGGCCATGCCCTGGCCGACGCCGATGCAGATCGCGGCGACGGCGACACCGCCGCCGCGGCGGGCCAGTTCGTGCGCCGCGTGCCCGATGATGCGACCACCGGACGCGCCCAGCGGGTGCCCGATCGCCAGGGCGCCGCCGTGGATGTTGACCTTCTCGGGGTCCAGCCCCTCCCACCCGGCGATATCGGCGAGCGCCTGCGACGCGAAGGCCTCGTTGAGCTCGACGAAGTCGACCTGATCCCACGTCTTGCCGGCCCGGGCGAGCGCCTTGTTCGCCGCCTCGATGGGGGCCAGCGGGAAGACATCCGGGTCGACGCCGTGCACCGCGCGCGACACAATCCGGGCGAGCGGCTCTGCGTCGATCGCGCCCTCGCCGCCCAGCAGCACCGCGGAGGCGCCGTCGTTGATCGACGACGAGTTGCCGGCGGTGACGCTGCCGCCTTCGGCGAACAGGGCCTTGAGCCCTGCCAGCTTCTCGACGGTCGATCCGTCGCGAATTCCCTCGTCGCGCGCCAGTTCGGCGCCGGGCACCTGCACGATCTCGCCGTCGTAGACGCCGTCGGCCCACGCCTGCGCAGCGAGCCGGTGCGAGCGCACCGCGAACTCATCCTGCGCCTCGCGGCTGATCCCCCACTCGCGGGCGACCTTCTCTGCCGACTCGCCGTTGCTGATGGTCCAGTGCTTCGGCAGCGCCGTGTTGACCATGCGCCAGCCGATCGAGGTGTTCCACATCGTCTGGTTGCCGGTGGCGGGCCACGGCTTGGCCGATTTCTCGACGACGAAGGGGGCGCGGCTCATCGATTCGACGCCGCCGGCGAGGATCACGTCGGCGTCTCCCGCTTCGATCGCACGCGACCCCTGCACGACCGCCTCCACGCTCGAGGCGCACAGCCGGTTGACGGTGACACCGGTCACGCTCGTGGGGAATCCTGCCAGCAGCGCGCCGAACCGTGCCACGTTGCGGTTGTCCTCCCCCGCCTGGTTCGCGTCACCGAACACGACGTCGTCGATGCGCGCCGGATCCAGCCCGGTGCGCTCGATCGTGGCCCTCATGACGACGGCGGCGAGGTCGTCGGGGCGCACGCCCGACAGCGCGCCGCCGGCCCGCCCGAAGGGGGTGCGGACGGCGTCGTAGACGAATGATGCGGACATGTCAGTCCTCCGATCCGGATGCCGGGGCACCGGCATCCACCAATGTCAGGCCGGTGAGCTCGCTCAGCGACGCGACCGTGTTGTCGCCGAACGTCTCGCGCACGGCGAAGCCGTCGGGCGTGACGTCGAATACGGCGTGGTCGGTGTAGACGCGGGTGACGCAGCCGACGCCGGTGAGGGGGTAGGTGCAGGATGCCACGAGCTTCGACTCGCCGGTCTTGGTGAGCAGGTCGGTCATGACGTAGACGTTCTTGGCACCGATGGCGAGGTCCATCGCCCCGCCGACGGCCGGGATGGCGCCAGGCGCGCCCGTCGACCAGTTGGCGAGGTCGCCGTTCTGGGCGACCTGGAAGGCCCCCAGCACGCAGACGTCGAGGTGGCCGCCGCGCATCATGGCGAACGAGTCGGCGTGGTGGAAGTAGGCGGCACCGGGCTGCGCCGTGACCGGCTGCTTGCCCGCGTTGATGAGATCGGGGTCGATGCGGCCCGGCTCGGGGGCGGCCCCCATGCCCAGCAGCCCGTTCTCGGTGTGGAGGATGATCTCCTGGTCGTCGGGCAGATAGTTGGCGACCTTGGTCGGCGCGCCGATGCCGAGGTTCACGAACGACCCCTCGGGGATGTCGGCGGCGATGCGCTGGGCGAGCTCGTCACGGCTGATGCGGGTCATCGGTCTGCCTCCGTCTCGGTGGTGGATGCCGGTGCGGGGCGCCCTTCGATGTCGACGCCGCCGATGAACTCGCCGTCGCGCAGCCAGGGCCGCTCGCCCACGGCGACGACGCGGTCGACGAAGATACCGGGGGTGACGACGGTCTCGGGGTCGAGGGTGCCCAGGGGCACGATCTCGTCGACCTGCACGACGGTCGTCGCGGCGGCCGTGGCCATGATGGGGCCGAAGTTGCGTGCCGTCTCGCGGAACACGAGGTTGCCCCAGCGGTCGCCGCGGTAGGCGGAGATGAGGGCGACGTCGGCCTTGATCGGGTACTCGAGCGCGTAGGTGCGGCCGTCGATCTCGCGCGTCTCCTTGCCTTCGGCCAGCTGCGTGCCGACGCCGGTGGGGCTGAAGAACGCGCCGATGCCGGCCCCTGCGGCACGGATGCGCTCGGCGAGGTTGCCCTGCGGCACGAGCTCGAGTTCGATCTCGCCGGCGCGGTACAGCCCGTCGAACACCCACGAGTCCTGCTGCCGCGGAAAGGAGCAGATGATCTTGCGCACCCGCTTGGTCGCCAGCAGGGCGGCAAGACCGGTGTCGCCGTTGCCGGCGTTGTTGTTGACGATGGTGAGCTCGCTCGCGCCCTGCGCGATCAGCGCGTCGATGAGCTCGACCGGCTGACCGGCGCGGCCGAAGCCGCCGATCATGACGGTCGCGCCGTCGGCGATACCTGCCACCGCCTCTTCGACGCCGGTCACGGTCTTGTCGATCACGCTCGACCCCTTCGTGTTCGCTGTGCGAACGCATGTGCGTTCTGTGACCCAGGGTACTCCGCTTCTCCTCGCGTCCGCCAGTGCTCGGCGTCTGACCGGCCTGCGGCGCGTCAGCCGCCGAGGGCCTCGCGGATCACAGCAGCCGACCGCGCGAGGCGCTCGGCGATGGCGGCGGGATCGTGCGACGGGTCGACGTAGACGACCGCGAGCGCGGCCGGGCGGCGCCCACGAAGGGCCAGGGGCACGGCCACCGCGCGCACGGTGGGGATGACCTCGTCGTGGCTGGTCGCATAGCCCCGCGTGCCGACGTCAGCGACCTCGGCGCGCAGCCGGGCCGACACCCCCGCCGGCCACTCCGTCTCGGGCAGCTGCGACAGGATCGCCTTGCCCGGCGCTCCGACGGTGACGGGGTGCTGCGACCCCGGACGCTGCGCAACCGAGGCCACGGCGTGCCGCGGCTCGATGCTCGCGAGCGTGATGCATTGATCGCGATCGAGCACACCGAGGAAGCACGTGGCACCCAGTTCGCCCGCGATCGCGGTCAGCTCGGGCAGCGCTTCGGCCTGCAGGTCCGCAGCCACGCCGGCGGCGAGCGCAGCCATGCGCCCGCCGAGTGTGAGCCGGCCGCCGGAGTCGCGGACCACGAGCCCGTGCCCCTCGAGTGTGCGCAGCAGCCGATACGCGATCGACCGGTGCACCCCGAGGCGCCGGGCGACGTCGTCGATCGAGAGCGGCTCGCCGGCATCGGCGAGGATCTCGAGGATCTGGATGCCACGACTCAGCGTCTGCGATGCCGGAGCACTCGCGGCTCCCGTCGCCGCCCCGCTCGCGGCGCCTGCACCCTCGCTCGCCCTCGCGCCTGCATCCGCCGAGACCATGCCCACCTCCGCGTGGCATGCGGGCCTCTTGCGCACGCCACGCCACTTCGTATACGATCTGTCCAATAGTAGAACAAGCTGTTCGAATATAGAACGCGTTCTGCGCCTCCGTCAAGCACCCCACGATGTCGTGCGGGGAGAGGATCGAAGACGATGCAGTTCCACCACCACGGTTACGTGTCCGGCGACCCGCGCGTGCAGCCGGCGTCGGGCACCGGCATCCACCGCCCGGATGAACTTCCCGACGAGATGGACGTCCTGATCGTCGGCTCGGGCCCCGCGGGCATGCTGCTGGCGGCACAATTGGCCCAGTTCCCGAGCATCACGACACGCCTCGTCGAGCGCCGCGGCGGACGACTCGAGATCGGTCAGGCCGACGGCATCCAGGCGCGCAGCGTCGAGACCTTCCAGGCGTTCGGGTTCGCCGAGCGCATCGTCTCGGAGGCCTACTGGCTCACCTCGATGAACTTCTGGTCGCCCGACCCCGCCGACCCCTCGCGCATCATCCGCACCGCCCGCGAGAAGGACGACCCGGCCGGGGTCAGCGAGTTCCCGCACCTGATCGTCAATCAGGCGCGCGTGCTCGACTACTTCGCCGAGGCCGCCGCGAACGCGCCCGCCCGCGTCAAGCCCGATTACGGCTGGGAGTTCGTGACGCTGACCGTGGACACCGAGGGCGACTACCCGGTGCAGGTCACCCTGCGGCGCAGCGCCGGCGACGACGAAGGCACCGAGCGCGTCGTCCGCGCGAAGTACGTCGTCGGCTGCGACGGCGCCCGCAGCCGCGTGCGGGAGGCGATCGGCCGCAAGCACGTGGGCGCCGTCTCGTACCACGCCTGGGGGGTCATGGACATCCTGGCCGACACCGACTTCCCCGACATCCGCACCAAGTGCGCGATCCAGTCGCACGACGAGGGCAGCATCCTGCTGATCCCGCGGGAGGGCGGCTACCTGTTCCGCATGTACGTCGACCTCGGCGAGGTCCCCGAAGACGACAAGGGCAGGGTGCGCACCACGCCGTTCGACGAGATCGTCGCGAAGGCCAATCGCATCATCTCGCCGTACACGCTCGACGTGCGCGACGTCGCCTGGCACAGCGTGTACGAGGTGGGACACCGTGTCACCGACAAGTTCGACGACGTGTCGGTCGAGGACACCGGCATCCGCGACCCGCGGGTGTTCATCGCCGGCGACGCCTGCCACACCCACAGCGCCAAGGCCGGCCAGGGCATGAACGTCTCGATGCAGGACGGTTTCAACCTCGGGTGGAAGCTCGGTCAGGTCCTGGACGGACGCAGCCCCGCCTCGCTGCTGACCACCTACTCCGGCGAGCGCCAGGTCATCGCGCAGAACCTCATCGACTTCGATCGCGAGTGGTCGGCGCTGATGGCACGCAAGCCCGAGGACTTCGACAGCCCCACCGAGCTCGCCGAGTTCTACACGCGCACTGCCGAGTTCCCCGCCGGGTTCATGACCGAGTACCAGCCGTCGCCGATCACCGGCGAGAAGACCCACCAGGACCTGGCGACCGGCTTTCCGATCGGCAAGCGGTTCAAATCCGCCATGGCCACCCGTGTCGGCGACAGCAACTCGGTACACCTCGGGCACCACCACCGCGCCGACGGTCGCTGGCGCATCTACGCGTTCGCCGATGCCGCCGCGCCCACCGATCCGTCGGCGGTGCGCGCATGGGCCGACTGGGTGGCGACCTCACCCGATTCGCCGATCGCACGGTTCACGCCGGCGGGGCAAGACCTCGACAGCGTCTTCGACGTGAAGGTCATCTACCAGCAGCCACTGGATGAGGTGCAGGTCACCGACGCGCCCGAGCTCTTCTTCCCGCGCGTGGGCCCGTTCCAGGTCCGCGACTACGAGAAGGTCTACGCGACGCTGCCCGACGACGACATCTTCACGGCACGCGGCATCGACCGACGCGGCGCGCTGGTGGTCGTGCGTCCCGACCAGTACGTCGCGCACGTCCTGCCGCTGACCGCCCGCGACGAGCTGACGGACTTCTTCGCGCAGAGCATGCTGCCCCAGCGCTGACCCCCGCGCCCCACCAGATCCGCGAGAGAACAACCGGCGGACGAGAGAACGGGTGAACCCCGCCCTCTCGGCGCGCAATTGTACTCTGGCGGTCAGGGGTCGGGCGGCGGGGTCGGGGGCGTGGGCGGGGCTACTCGGCGGCGAAGACCTCGGTCGCGATGCGGAAGGCGGTGTTCGCGGCCGGCACCCCGGCGTAGATCGCGGACTGCAGGATGACCTCGGTGATCTCATCGATCGTCAGGCCGTTGCGCCGCGCGGCGCGCAGGTGCATCGCGAGCTCTTCGTGGTGGCCGAGGGCGATCAGCGACGACAGCACGGCAACCGAGCGCGACCGCCGGTCGAGGCCGGGCCGCGACCAGACGTCGCCCCACGCGACGCGCGTGATGAAGTCCTGGAAATCGGCGGTCAGCGCGGTGGTGTTCGCGATCGACCGGTCGACGTGGGCGTCGGACAGCACGCCGCGGCGCACGACCATGCCCTGGTCGTAGCGCTCCTGGTCGCTGAGGCCCTCACCGGCGGGGCGGGTCATGCGGCACCTCCGGCGAGGGGGTCGAAGAAATCGCGCAGCGCGGCCGCGGTCGCGACGGGGTCGTCGGCGGGCGCCAGATGCGACGCGTTCTGGATGCCGGTGGCGCGGCCGTTCTGGACCCCGTCGGCGATCTCGCGGGCCGAGGCCTCAGGGGTGACGCCGTCGTGGGCACCCCACACCGCAAGCACCGGCGCGGCGATCTCGCCGAGCCGGTCGCGCACGTCGAAGGTCGCGAGCGCTTCGCAGCACAGCGCGTACGATTCGTCGTCGGTGTCCTGCAGCACGTGCAGCAGCCGCCCGGTGATGTCGGGGTTGCGCTCGATCGAGCCGGGGGCGAACCACCGCTGCGCCGATCCGATGATGAGCGTCGACGTGCTCTGTGCGCGCACCTGCGCGGCGCGCTCGTGCCACGCCTCGGGCTCACCGATCGCCGCACCCGAGCACACGATGGCCGCCGCGCGCACCCGGCCGGGGTGGCGCAGGAGCAGTTCGAGCCCGATGCTGCCGCCCAGCGAGACACCGGCATAGAAGAACGGCCGGTCGATCGCGTCGGCGACGGCGTCGGCGAGCTCTTCGACGCTGAAACCGGTGGATGCCGGGGGTGCGGCACCGTGGCCGGGCACGTCCCACGCGATGACGCGGTACCGCTCAGCCAAGGCCGGGATGGTCGTGGACCACAGCAGGGTGGACGTGCCCAGCGACGGCCCGAGGACCAGGAGCGGGGCGTCGTCGGGGCCGACGGGTTCGGCCAGCGAGATGGCGGGGATGGTCACGCGGTCTCCTTCGGGTCGGTGTCCGGGGACGACACGTCCGGTCCTCGGACGAGGGCGGTGACATCGAGTCCGGCCGAGCCGGCGCCGGTCAAGCCCGTGTCGGTCGAGGCGGCATCAGCCGAGCCGGCGCCGACGGCGTCGTCGACGAGGCGGGCCGCCACGCCGGTGTAGCGCGCGGGGTCGAGCAGTTCGGCGACGAACGCGGCCGGGTCCTGCCCCCGCTCCCGGGCCATGACAGCCACGTCGGCGTCTCCGGTCAACGCCGCACCCAGGTCGCCGCCCGCGGCTGCCTGGGCGACCAGGGCCGAGACGCGGTCGGCGCCGAGCACCGGCCCGAGCACGATCGAGAGCCGCTCGGCGACGATCAGCCCGCCGGTCGCACCGAGGTTGCGGGTGACGGCCTCACCGTCGACCCGGAGCCCGGCCACCAGCGATGCCGCATGCGCGGCGGAACCGAGCGCGAGGCGCAGCAGCTCGCGCAGGGTGGGCCACTCGGCGTGCCATGCGCCGTCAGGACGTTCGTCGACGGCGAGGGCGGATGCCAGGTGGAGCGTCGCGCCCAGTTGCGGCGCGCGCAGCGCGGCCGAGCGGATCAGCACGGACGCCGCCGGGTTCTGCTTCTGTGGCATCGCCGAGGACCCGCCGCCGGTGCCCTCGGCCAGTTCCGCGATTTCGGTGCGGCTGCCGGTGGCGACATCGGCCGCGATCACGCCGAGCGCGTCGATGGCCTGCACGAGCGCGTCGCCCAGCTCGGTGACCGGCCACCGCGTGGTGTGCCACGGCGCATCCGGCGTGGCCAACCCCAACTCGTCAGCGAAGGCTCCCGGTAGTGCAGCCGCGGCATCCACCCCCGCCAGCTCAGCGAACGACGCCAGCGTGCCGGCGGCGCCGCCCAGCTGCGCGGGCAGCTGGTCACGCGCGTCGACGAGGCGTTCGGCAGCTCGGCGCACACCGCGCAGCCAGTTCGTGGCGCGCAGTCCGATCGTGGTGGGTACCGCATGCTGGGTGAGGGTGCGCGCGGCGGCCACCTCGTCGCGCTGCGCGGCGGCGAAGATCGCGAGCGTGACCTCGACGGCGGCCAGCGAGGCGAGCACCTCGACCGTCGCGCGGCGGGCGATGAGCATGAGCGCCGTGTCGAGGATGTCCTGACTGGTTGCGCCCCGGTGCACCCACACCCGCGCATCCTCGGGCACCTGGGCCTTCAGCAGTTTCACCAGCGGGATCACCGGGTTGCCACCGCCGACGGCGGCGGCGGCCAGCTCGTCGAGGCCGATCGCGCGCGCGTCGACGGCTTCGGCGATGGCCGCGGCCGCGGCATCCGGAACCACACCCACCCGCGCGCCTGCCCGGGCGAGCGCGACCTCGGCGGTCACGAGCGCGTCGCGCACGGCGGCGTCGCCCACCGACAGGTCGCAGCCGACGGTCACGGGCGAGAGCAGCCCGACATCGATCGGGCTGTCACCACGTGCCTCAGAATGCAAGGAAGACGGTCTCCTTCTCGCCCTGCAGGTGGATGTCGTGCTGCAGGTACCCCTCGGGGGTGCGCGTCGCGATGAGCGTAGCGCGCTCGTCGGCCGCGAGCGAGGACAGCAGCGGGTCAGCCGCCAGCAGCTCCTCGTTCTCGGGCAGGTAGATGCGCGTGTGCAGCTTGTTCGGCAGGCCGCGGGCGTAGACGATCGCGGCGAAGAACGGGGCCTTGCCCGGCTCGGCGCCGGGGTTGCGGGTCCAGAACTCGTAGTGACCCTCGTCGGTGGTGAACGTGCGACCGAAGCCCGTGAAGGTGTGCCCGTCGCGGCGGAACGATCCACGTGCGCGGGAGATCGTGCCGTCGGTGTCGGCGCCCCAGATCTCGACGATCGAGTCGGGGATCGGGTTGCCGGCGCCGTCGTACACCGTGCCGCCGACGACGATGGCGCCGGGGCTGTGCGGGAAGGCGATCTCGTTCATGCGGTCGTACTCGGTGCCGAACGCGAAGAACGGGCCGACGGTCTGGCCGGCGGTGGGTGCGTGGGTCTTCTCGCCCCACGCGGCGGGCGGCTTGGCGACCATCAGTGCTCTCCCTCGGGCTCGAACCAGGTGGCATCGGGACCGTCGACGACGATGTCCCAGCGGTAGCCCATCGAGAACTCGGGCACGGTGAGGTCGTGGTCGTAGGTCGCGATCAGGGCATCGCGGTCGCTCTGGCGCCGGATGGTGTTGTAGATCGGGTCGAGCGCGAACAGCGGATCACCCGGGAAGTACATCTGGGTGACGATGCGCTGGGTGAAGCCCGTGCCGAACAGCGAGAAGTGGATGTGCGCCGGCCGCCAGGCGTTGATGTGGTTCTTCCACGGGTAGGGACCGGGCTTGATGGTCGTGAACTTGTATTCGCCGTTGTCGTTGGTGACGATGCGGCCCGCGCCGGTGAAGTTCGGGTCCAGCGGCGCGGGGTGCTGGTCGCGCTGGTGGATGTAGCGGCCGGCGGCGTTGGCCTGCCAGAGTTCCACGAGCTGGTTGCGCAGCGGCCGGCCCCACGAGTCGAGCAGGCGGCCTTCGACCGTGATGCGCTCGCCCTGCGGTTCGCCGGTGTGCTGCAGCGTCAGGTCGGCTTCGATGGCCGCGACGTCACGCTGCCCGTAGGCGGGCGAGGTCAGCTCGATCGATTCGGGGTCGACCAGACGCGGGTTCTTGGTCGGGTGACGCAGGATGCTGGAGCGGTACGGCGGAAAGTCGTACAGCGTCGACGGCACCGTCTCCCCCGCCTCCTCGCGGGCGTTGGCGGCGGCGTGCAGATCGATGATCTCCTGCGTGATCTGCGACTGCGGCGGCATGTCGGCTGACGCCAGCAGCGTCTCCGGCGCCGCCGCGCTCTGCGCCGACTGTGGTTCAGTCATGAGGTCTCCTTCGACACCCGGACAGACGGGTCGCGTCCAGGCTGGCATCTCGTTTCGCGACTCGCGCGGTCGATTCTCATTCAGTGAGAGTCGATGCCGGTGCCCACGGCCGTTGGCGGCGGCTCAGCCCTCGCGGAGGTCGTGATGAAGCTCCTTCGCGGCCTGGACGACCAGGGGCGCCAATCGCCGCTCGTCGGCGCGTTCGAGGTGGACGACCAGACCGATGGCGACCGGCGGCAGCCCGTCGACGCGGCCCAGGGCGGCGGCGACCGACACGTTGCCGAGGGTCATCTCCTCGCGGGTGGTCGCGTACCCGACGGTGCGGGCACGCAGCAGGTCGGCGCGCAGCCGCGGTTCGGAGGTGATCGAGTGCACGGTCTCGCGCTCGAGCGGAGTGCGGAAGTACCGGGCGAGCCACTCGTCGTCACGGTCGGCCAGCAGCGCCTTGCCGACACCGGTGACGTGCAGCGGGTTGCGTCCGCCCATGCGACTCAGGGTCGGGATGGACTGCCGGCCCGTGAGGCGTCCCACGTACAGCGCACTCGAGGTCTCGGGCGTGGCGCCGTCGAGCACCGCGAGGTGCACGTTCTCGCCCGTCGCCTCATACAACCGCACCATGTGCGGCAGGGCGGTCTCGCGCAGGCGCAGCGAGAGGGGGGAGAGTTCGCCCAGCTCCCACAGCCGCGAGCCGATCGCGTAGGTGTGACCGGGTCCGCGGGTGAGCAGCCCCTCGGCGACGAGGTTCGCCAGCAGCCGGTGCAGCGTCGACGAGGCCAGGCCCGTGCGCTGCGCGAGAGCGGTCGCGGTGATGGCCGGCTCGTCTTCGGTGAAGCACCCGAGCACGCGCAGCACCCGTTCGAGCACACCCTCGCCGTCGGCCATCATCCCTCCTGCCAGCGAGGTTACCGGGCCGGCCGCCGGCCGCCTCGCCGCGCTGTGGCGGGGCGGCATCCTCTGCGCTCGTGAGACAGTGGGCGCATGGCCAACTCGCCCTCCGGCGACTCGATGACCGACCGCATCGTGCGCGTGCTCGAGACGTTCACCGCCGATCGGTCGATGCAGACCGCGTCCGAGATCGGGCGCCATGCGGGACTGCCCTCGTCGACGGCGCATCGCATCGTCGATGAACTGGTGGCCGCGGGCCTGCTCGAGCGCGACGAAGACCGGCGCGTGCACCTGGGCATGCGGCTGTGGGAACTCGCGCTGCGCGGATCGACCGCACTGCGGCTGCGGCAGGCGGCACTGCCGTTCATGGAGCAGGTGCAGGCCGTCGTGCGCGAGCACACCCAACTGGCGGTGCTCGAGCAGGACGAGGCACTGTTCCTCGAACGCCTCTCCCACCCCGAGGCCGGCGCCAACATCACGCGCATCGCTGGACGACTGCCCCTACACGCCTCGTCGTCAGGACTCGTGCTGCTCGCGTTCGCCCCGGCTTCATTGCGCGCGCGGATCCTGGACGGGCCGCTGCGTGCGGTCTCGCCCGAGACGATGACGGATGCCGGGCGACTGCGCCGCGTGCTCGCTGACATCACCCGAGCCGGGTTCGTGGTGGCGCCGGGATCGATCGAGACCGTGTCCACCGGTGTGGCCGTGCCGATTCGGGACGCCGGCGAGGTGGTCGCCGCCCTCTCGGTCGTACTCCCCCGCGAGACCGCGCCCGAGCCGGCCATCGCCGCGCTGCGCGAGGCCGCCGCCGCGATCGAGCGGACACTGCGCGCGGACCGGCGCTGAGCCCTCCGGCCTCCCACCCGCTCCGGCATCCCAACGCCTCCGGCCTCCCACCCCCTCCGGCATCCCAACGCCTCCGGCCTCCCGCCGGCTCCGGCATCCCATCGCCTCCGGCCTCCCACCGCCTCCGGCCTCGCACCGCCTCCGGCCTCCCGCCGGCTCCGGCATCCCACCGCCTCCGGCATCCCACCGATAACGTCCGCCCTGCCCGATGAATAAGAATCTCGCGCCGCTTGCGGCCCACGCGGGGCACACTGGGCACGAAAGATCCACGCTCACGTCGAAGGGGACGTCATGACCACCACCCGCACCCGCGTCGCGATCGTCGGCGCCGGCCCGGCCGGCCTGCTGCTGGCGCATCTGCTGGGCATCGCCGGCATCGACTCGGTCATCATCGACCAGCGCAGCCGCGAAGAGATCGAGACGACCATCCGCGCGGGCATCCTCGAGCAGGGCACCGTCGAGATCCTCGATCAGTCCGGCGCATCGTCGCGCGTGCGCACGGTCGGTCAGCGACACGACGGCATCGAGCTGCGGTTCGCGGGCGCCGGTCACCGCATCGACTTCGCCGACCTCGTCGGCCGCGGCGTGTTCCTCTACCCCCAGCACGAGGTGCTCAAGGATCTCATCGCCGTGCGCCTGGCCAAGGGCCAGGACCTCCGATTCGGGGTGACGGCAGTGCGCGTGGAGGGCGCCGAAACCGATCTCCCGCGCGTCATAGCGACCGGACCCGACGGCGAGGACGTCGTGATCGAGGCGGAGTTCGTCGTGGGCGCCGACGGGTCGCGCAGCGTCGTGCGCGAGGCGGTGACCGGGTCGCAGACCGGCGGGTTCTTCCGCGAGTACCCGTTCGCCTGGTTCGGCATCCTCACCGAAGCCCCGCCGAGCGCCGACGAGCTCATCTACAGCAACTCCCCCAACGGCTTCGCCCTGATCAGTCAACGCAGCGCGACGGTGCAGCGCATGTACTTCCAGTGCGACCCGGAGGCGGACCCCGACGCGTTGAGTCAGGAGCAGCTGTGGGAGCAGCTGCAGTCGCGCGTGCCCGGAACCACGCTGAAGGAGGGTCCGATCTTCCAGCGCGACGTGCTGCGCTTCCGCAGCTTCGTCGCCCACGAGCTGCTGCACGGGCGCGCCGCACTCATCGGCGACGCCGCCCACACCGTGCCGCCCACCGGCGCGAAGGGCATGAACCTGGCCGTGGCCGACGTCGTGGTGCTCGAGCGCGCGCTGCGCGCGCTGCTGCTCGACGGCGACTCACGACTGATCGAGGCCTTCCCCGAGACGGCGTCGCACCGCATCTGGAAGGCGCAGCACTTCTCGTGGTGGATGACGAACATGCTGCACGTCGCCCCCGACGCGTCGGACTTCGACCGGCTGCGCCAGCTCGGCGAACTGCGCTCGGTCGTGGAGTCCGAGGCCGGCCGGCGCTACCTCGCCGAGGCGTACACCGGCTGGCCCCTGGAGGGTCTGGCCTGACGGCCGCCGCGCAGGCGCTTCGGCAGGTGCCCCGCGAGTCAGGACTGTCGCGGCATCGACGTGAAGTAGCTGCGCGCGAGTATCTCCTCTCGCATCGCAGGTGAGAGCTGCGCGACGTAGGCGGTCGTGCCCCCCAAACGGACCATTACGTCCGGGTAGGCGGCCGGGTCAGCACTGGCCTGGCGCAGCTCATCGAGGTCCGCGACGTTGATCTGCACATGCTTGCCACCGCGCCCAAGATATGTGCGCACCAATGCCTCAAGGTTGACCATCGACTCGTCGTCGGCGAGCGCATCACGGACGAAGCGGAGGTCGAGCTCGGTTGCCTGGTAAGGGTCCTGGTCAATCTTGAGGGCGCTGGCGATCACGTGCCACGGCGTTCCCTGCTCGCGGCCCCGCATCGGCGTCATCGATTCCTCAGCGAGTGGTTCGTGCGCACGACGGCCGTCGGCGGTAGCCCCCGCCACAACGCCGGCCGGCCATGGAGACGTTCCGATCGTCAGCGCCGACGGTAGGCACGTGCCTCCGGTCGCGTTCCCGAAGCGCGGGATCAGATCGGCGGCGGTGGCGTAGAGCCGGGCAGCGAGCCCATCGGCCGCATCGAGATCATTGCCGAACTTCGGTGCGGTCAGGCATCGGTCGCGCAGCTGCTCGTCGCCTTCCCCGGTCCAGTCACGATCGAGTGCGGCCACCAGGTGATCGGCACTCACAACGCGCCGCTCGAAGACGAGCTCGCGGATGGCGGCGAGCGCATCGGCGGTGTTGATCACCCCGATGACGTTGACGAAATTCGAGTTGTCATACGGCAGGGTCCGCTTGAAGACATCGACGCCGAGCTCGATGCCGCCGTCCATGAGCACCGAATCCAACGGGCGCGGGTAGCGCTCGCCGATGGAGCGGATGGTGACGTTGTTGAACTCGGCCTGCAGTTCGAGGGCGAACTCGAGGTGTTGCTCGAAATCGGCGAGGAAGGACTCGAAATCACGCGCGCCCGCCAGGCCCTCGGTCTGCGGACCGAACCCGGGCACACCGCCGTGGAGTGCGATGTTGAGGACCCGGGGCATCACGAACATCGGGCTGGCACAGAGCCGCGACTGCCCGGTCAGCGACACCGATTGCGAGCCGGCCATGTGGTAATCGCGGGCGGTGCGCAGATCGATCCCGCGATCACCGAGGAACTTGATGTTCGCCTCGTCTGAGACGAAGGCGGGCATGCCGATACCCGTGCGCGCGAGCCGCAAACCCGCCTGAAGGAGTTCGCTCGGCGTCCCCTCGTGGACACGCATTGTGAGGGTGTGATGCGGTGTGGGGCATACCTCGGCAGCACGCAGGAAGAGATACGACAGCGGGTTGGTGGCGTCTTCACCGTCGGGCGTAAGCCCACCGATGATGCAGTTGTGCCATTTCGAGCCACCCGCCCATTTGACGCGGTGGGCTGTCCCACCCTGAATAGTGACCTCCATGCTGCGCAGCCGCAGCATCGCGAGCAGTTCGACCACGTCATCGTCGGTGAGCGTGCCTGCGTCGGTGTCGCTGCGGTACCAGGGGAGGAAGAGCTGATCGAGCCGCCCCATCCCGAGGGTCCCGGATGGCAGCATGCACACGTACAGGAACCAGAACAGCTGCACCGCCTCACGGAAGGTCCGCGCTCCACCGTCGCGGAGGTGCGCGCACATGTCGGCGATCTCATTCAGCTCGTCGCGTCGCGCGGGGCTGGGAGCGTTCACTGCATCGGCACGAGCGATCTCGGCAAAACGCTCGATGAGCCGCTGGACGGCTTCAAGGGAGATCGTCGCGGCACGATAGAAGTGGAGACGGTCGAAATCCGCGTCGCTGAACAGCCGCGTGGCACGCTCCTGTGCACGCACGTCCTCGATGAGGGCCGCCAGGCCTCGCTCGAGCACCCACTCGAAGCGCGGAGTGCCGATCATCTGCGAGATCTCGTGGTGGATGCCGTAGCCCCCACCGAGAAGTCCGCCCGCACCCCAACCTTCCTCCTTGCTGCGGAAGGCCGGCAGCACAACCCCGAGTTGCGCGTAGGGCCAGAGCCGCTCATCGTCGTAGGTGCTGGCCATGAGAGCGGTGAGGCTATGGCCGGCCCAGTACTCGTTGAGCGCGGCGATCTCGGTGCGTACGTCCGGATGCAGGACATAACCGGCATCCTCGAGCGAGTCGATCTCACTGTCGGGCCATGTGCCCCACAGCGGGGTGAGCTCGACTCCCCAGGGTTGACTGGCGGGATTGCCGACGATGAGTTCGTCGTCGCCGATGAACAGGGTGGCGCGATCGATCACGTGCGCGAAGGCGGCGGCCGACCGCAGGACGTGCGGCTGTCCTTCGGTCTGTCGAAAGGACTCCGTCATGTGACGGGCCTTCTCGACGTTGACGGGAATCCGCGAGCCGCGGACGATGTCGATACGCTCCGCGAGGCGGGCGATCCGGGTACTCAACAGTGGGCTCCTTGAATTCGATCGGATCCGATGGGCGGGTCGACGCCGTCATCAAGTCGGCGTCGACC
>JAEXHA010000018.1 GCA_023450335.1 Actinomycetes bacterium
CTCGGGCACCGCACTCTGTGCCAGGCCCACCGTGGGGGTGAACGCCGACACGACCGCATCGACCAGCCAGGGGCTCGGCACGCCGTCGACGACGGCCTGCGCGATGCGGGTCACCGCGTTGGTCGCCGGGAACCAGCGGATGTCGGGCACGAGGCGCGACCACGACGCGTCGAAGTACATGACCTCGTATCGCTGGAACACCGACTGGAAGAGATTCTCGTCGAGGATGACGCCGTCGGGCGCCTGCGCGATGCGCCACTGGTCGCCGACCTGTTCGAGACCGAAGGTGAACGGGATCTCGCCCTCACCCGAGACGATGTAGGCGCCCGTGCCATCCACCGTCGCCTCGCCGTCGACCGTGACGGTGATCTGGCCCTCACCGTCTTCGGTCAGGCTGCGCGACCCGGACTCGTAGATCGTGACACCGGCCTGCGGCTTCCACACCTCACGCGCTTCGTCTGTGAGGAACTCCTGCGCGATGGCCCAGCCGCCCCGCGGGCCGGAGCCGGCAGCGATGAACCCTTCGACGATCTGGGCCGGGGTGGCGCCGGTCGCCGGCCCCGCCGGCACGAACGACACGTCGCCCTGACCGCCGTCATCGGTGACGGGCCGGCCGTGGTTGACCGGGCCCGCCGTGGGCAGCCCGGCGCACGCGGTGAGCGCGGCGACAGTGAGCGCAGCCCACAGGACGGCGGCGAGCGCACGCAGGCGAGTCATGAGCGTCCCTCCAAAGCCGCCCCGGGGATGTCGATGGGCTGGGTGTGCCCGAGGTCTTCCAGCGGCGCACCGTCGTCGCCGGGGTCGAGCGCGACGGGAGAAGCGCCGGCCAGTCCGCCGGGAAGCCGGGGCAGGGTCAGCACGAAATTCGTACCCCGGCCGGGCTCGGACCACACCTCGAGCGCGCCCCCGTGCAGTCGCGCATCGCCCAGCGCGATCGACAGGCCCAGACCGGTGCCACCCAGGGTGCGCTTGCGCGAGGGGTCGGCGCGCCAGAACCGGTCGAAGACGCGCTCGGAGGCGGCGGCGCTCAGCCCCAGCCCGTAGTCGCGCACCCCGAGCGCGACGGCCTGCTGGTTGCTGTCGACGGTCACGACGATGGGTCGCCCCTCGCCGTGCTCGATCGCATTGCCCAGCAGGTTGCGCACGACCCGGCGCACACGCCGCGGGTCCATCTCGACGGGTGAGTATCCGCCCGGGGCGACCAGGCGCACATCGGTGCCGTGCTGCTCGGCCACCTGCTGCATCGAGGCGATGACGTCCTCGGCCAGGTGCGCCAGGCTCGTCGGCTCGTTCTCAAGCTGCACCGACCCGGCGTCGTAGCGGCTGATCTCGAGTAGATCGGTCAGCAGCGTCTCGAACCGTTCGACCTGTGCGTGCAGCAGCTCAGCGGCGCGCGCGGTGACGGGATCGAACCCCGCACGCTGATCGTTGAGCATGTCGGATGCCAGACGGATGGTGGTCAACGGCGTGCGCAGCTCGTGCGACACGTCCGAGACGAAGCGCTGCTGCACGAGCGAGAGCTCGGCCAGCTCCTTGATCTGCGCGGCGATACTGTCGGCCATCGCGTTGAACGAACGGCCGAGCGTCGCGAACTCGTCCTCACCGCGCACCGGCAGGCGCACGTCGAGGTCACCGGCGGCCAGCTTGGCGCTGGTCTCCGCGGCCTGGGCGATCGGCACGGTGACCGAGCGCAGCACGAACCACGACACCGCCCCGATGAGCACGACCAGCGCGATGCCCACACCCCACAGCGTCACCTGCACGAACTGCAGCGTCGCCGCCTCGGAGCCCAAGTCGTACGCGAAGTAGAGCTCGTAGGCGCCCGCTTCGGGCACGATGATCTGCTGACCGACCGCCATGCCGGGCAGTTCGCCGCCGTCGGTCGGCACCGCGATCGACTGCCACCATTGCTGACCGGCGTCGGTGCGCACCGCCTCGCGCAGCGCGTCGCTGAGTATGCCGGAGGTCAGTCCCCCGGCTTCGAAGTCCTGCGGCGCGATGGTCGAGGGCTGCGACGAGATGCGGAACGCCGCCATCATGTCGGTGCCCGCCTGCCGGCGCAGCGTCTCACGCACCCGGTCCATGAGGATCTGCAACGCGACCGGGTCGCCTTCGACGACAGCGGCATCCAGCGTCGTCTGGGCTGTCTGCGTCGCCCGGCCGGCCGCCGACTGCACCTGCTGGGCCCGCGAGTCGAACAGGTCGTTCTGGATCGCCAGGGCCATCCACACCAGCGCGACGAGGATCGTCAGGGCCGTCAGGCCCAGCGTCAGGGCGAGGGTGCGAAACCGCAGCGAGCGTCGCCACGAATGGGTGAGTCGGGTGGGCCAGGCCCGCCAGTCACGCCAGTCCGTGACGATCGCGCGACCGGTCGTGGTGACGGTAGTGGTGGGCACGATGCGCCCCGTCACACCACCGCGCCGGCGCGGTACCCGACGCCGCGCACCGTCGTGACGATCTTGGGATTGTCGGGGTCGACTTCGACCTTGGCGCGCAGGCGCTGCACGTGGACGTTCACGAGCCGGGTGTCGGCCTTGTAGTGATAGCCCCACACCTGCTCGAGCAGCATCTCGCGAGAGAACACCTGCTGAGGCTTGGATGCCAGCGCCACCAGCAGCTCGAACTCCAGCGGCGTGAGGGCGATGATGTCATCGCCCCGACGCACCTCGTGCGCGGCCACGTCGACGGTGAGGTCACCGATGCGCAGCGTGTCGCCGGCGGGTTGGCTCGCCGGGCGCAGCCGGGTGCGGATGCGGGCGACGAGCTCCTTGGGGTTGAACGGCTTGACGATGTAGTCGTCGGCCCCCGACTCCAACCCCCGCACGACGTCGGCGGTGTCGGTGCGGGCAGTGAGCATGATGATGGGCACGCCCGACTCGGCGCGCACGCGCGTGCAGATCTCGATGCCGTCCATACCCGGCAGCATGAGGTCGAGCAGGATCAGGTCGGGTCGTTCGGCCTTCCAGACATCCAGCGCCTTGGCGCCGTCTGCGCAGAACGCGGTCTCGAAGCCCTCGGTACGCAGGACGATACCGATCATCTCAGCCAGGGCGGTGTCGTCGTCGACCACCAGGATGCGCGATGCCATAGGTCCCGTTCGTCCTTCGGATGCGGCGGATGCCGGCGCGCCGCACAGGCGCGACTCCACAGTATCGGACATGCGCGTCGCCGGCGCCGAAGAACGCCCGGCCGCGCACTGGCGCCTGCCGCGGTTATGCCACGATAGGACAAGCCACGCCGACCTGCGAGGAGGGACCGTGACGGCCTACCCGACGTGGACGCCTGCGCCCCGAGCCGGCATCATCCCGCTGCATCCGCTCAGCTTCGGCACCATCCTCGGTCGCGCGTTCACCGCGCTGCGGCAGAATCCGCGGGTGCTGCTCGGGTTCGCGCTGGTCGTCCAGACGGTCGCGACGCTGCTGGTGGCGGCCGCGATCGTCGGCGTCACATTCTTCTCACTGAATCGACTGTCGGCCCTCGACACGTGGGACCCGGATTACGACGCCGTGATGGCCGGCTCTGTCGCGCTGATCGCCGTGGTCACCTTCGTGCTGGGCGTGCTCTCGAGCGTTCTGGTCGTCGTCGTGCAGGGCATCGTGGTGGCTGAGGTGTCCCATGCCGCGGTCGCCGAGAAGCGGACGCTCGGGCAACTGTGGCGACAGGTCAAGCCCGTCACCGGGCGTCTCATCGGCTACACGCTGCTGCTGAGCCTGGCCGTCACGGTGCTGGGCGGCGTCATCATCGGCCTGCTGGTGCTGCTGGCGCAGGCGATGCTGCCGGCGGTCATCGTGCTGAGTGTGCTGCTCGGCCTCGCCGCGATCCCGCTGTGGCTGTGGCTGACCGTCAAACTGCTGCTCGTGCCCGCGACGATCATGCTGGAGCACGCCACCATCCGCGAGGCGCTCGTGCGGTCGTGGCTGCTCACTCGAGGCCGGTTCTGGTCGAGCCTGGGCATCATCGCGATCATCTCGCTGAGCTTCGGGTTCATCGGCCAAGTGGTGAGCATTCCGTTCTCGCTCGCGACCTTCGCCGTCACGTCGGTGTTCACCCCGACCGGTGATCCCGACGTCCAGGCTCTCATCGGGCTGGTGGTCGGGTCGCTGGCCACCCAGGCGGTGGTGCTCCTCATCCAGTCGATGGCACTCGTGGTCACCGCCACCGCGACCGCGCTCATCTACATCGACTGCCGCATGCGTCACGAGGGTCTCGACCTCGATCTGCTCGCCTACGTGGATCAGCGGGATGCCGGTCGCGCCGACCTGCCCGACCCGTACCGACAGCACATCGGCCGCCGGATGGGGCAGCGACCGCCGGTGTACGGCTATGGTCACGCCGCGCCGCCCCCGTACCCGCCCTCTCCCCCGTACCCGCCCTATCCCCCGTATTCCCCGCCCCCTGGCAGCGGCTATGCCCCCGGACCCGGCACACCGACGCCTCCGGCGACCGGGGCACCGACGCCTCCGGCGCCCGGCGCCGAGCCCCCGGCCGCACCGGCGCCGACCCAGTGGACGCCGCCCGGCGGGCACCCGTGAGCTCGATCCTCTCAGCGCCCCCGCTCATCCCCGACGGCGATCAGGCGCGCGAGTGGGCGCAGGATGAGCTCGCCGATCCCGTGTATCGAGCAGCCGAGCCGACGCCGTTCGACCGGTTCGCGCAGGCAGTCGGCGACTTCTTCGCGAACCTCTTCTCCGGCAGGCTGCCGGAGGCGTTCGCACCCTGGCTGGCGGTGGTGGTCGTCGCCGTCATCGTGGCCATCGCCGTCGCCGCGATCCTCATCTGGGGGCGGCCGCGCTCCCCCGCCCGCTCCCGCCGGACGTCCGCCGAACTCGGGCAGGATGACACCGTGGCAGCCGCCGAGCTGCGCCGGCGCGCTGCGGCCGCCGCCGATGCCGGTCACTGGGACGACGCCATCGTGCTCCGGTTCCGGGCCATCGCGCGCGATCTGGCCGAACGCACGCTGCTCGACCCGGTGCCGGGCACGACCGTCCACGGGTTCTCACGGGCCGCCACCGTGCTGTTCCCCGCCGAACGGGCCGCGCTCGACCGCGCGGCCACCGCGTTCGACGACGTGCGCTACCTGCGGCGGCCGGGCACCGCGGACGCCTACCGCGACCTCGTGCAGCTCGAGGAACGGCTGCGCCGCACCGCCGCCGAAGCGGTGCCGACATGACCGTTCTCGAGCGGCCGCCGGTGCGGCGCCGCGCCGCCGGCGCCTGGGTGGCGATCGGGGTGGG
>JAEXHA010000024.1 GCA_023450335.1 Actinomycetes bacterium
TTGGGGGGGCGCCGTCGCGGCTGCACCGGAGGACCGCATGACCCGATTCCTGGTCGTCCCGCAGTGGCAGGGCTCGCCCGCCGCGCGGGCGATGCTGTTGCTCGACGGCGCCGAAGCGATCGCCGGCGACCTGCCGCGCGCCGCCTGCACGCGCATCGACGTGCCGGTCGAGGCCGGTGACGCGCAGGAGACCGGCATCCGCCGTTTCAGTGCCCTCGCCCGGGTGCAGGGCGCCGTGCTCGAGGCGCTCGCGAAGGACGCGGAGCCGGCCCTCATCGTCGGCGGCGACTGCGGCGTTGCCGTGCCCGGCGTGGCGTATGCGGCCGCGCGCGATTCCGACCTCGCAGTGCTGTGGTTCGACGCCCACGCCGATCTGCACACGGTCGACACCTCGCCCTCCGGCGCGCTCGGCGGCATGGCGCTGCGCGCCGCGACCGGTGACGGCCCCCTCGCCTGCGGGCCCGTCATCGAACCGGGCCGCATCGTGCTGGCCGGAGCCCGAGAGTTCGATCCCGCCGAAGCGGCGTGGGTGGATGCCACAGGCGTGACGTCCCTGCCCGCTTCGGCGCTGGCCGACGCCGACGCCGTGGCCGACGCGGTCGTCGCCACCGGCGCGAGCGCGGTCTACATCCACGTCGATCTGGACGTCCTGGACCCGGCGACCATGACCGGTGTCGGCCTGCCGGTGCCGTTCGGCGTGCAGCCGTCCGAGCTGACCGCCGCGATCGCCGCCGTACGCGCCCGGCTGCCGCTGGCCGGCAGCTCGATCGCCGGGTTCGCCCCGGCCTCGGCCGCCGCGGCCGTCGACGATCTCGGCACGATCCTGCGCGTCCTCGGAGCATTGGCCTGATGGCGCGGCGACTCGCCCCCGACTGGCGGGCCCGCGCCGATCGTGCCGTGGCGCGAGGCGAACGGTGGGACCGGCTGATCCCCGGCATCCTGCTGGATTCGCCGATCAGCCGGGTCGGGTACTGGTGGGGCACCGCGGTCGGCTGGCTGTGGGGCGGGCTGTGGTCGACCGGTCCGGTGCGGCGCAGTCACGGTCTGTGGGTGTTCACGGGCATGCCGAGATGGACCTACCGGCGCGGCGGCGTCTGCGTGGGCTCCTGCTTTCTCACCGGCGATGGGGCCCTGCCCGAGCGCATCCTGCGGCATGAGGCCGTGCACGCGCAGCAGTGGCGTCGCTACGGCATGCTGATGCCCGTGCTGTACCTGCTGGCCGGCTTCGACCCGATGACCAACCGGTTCGAGATCATGGCCGGTCTCGAAGACGGCGGGTACGTGCGCCGCGGCGCGCGCTGAGCACGGTCAGCGGGCGGCGGCGAGCCCGAACTGCGCAGGCGTGTGCACCGCCGCGGCGTCGAGGTGCAGATCGCCGGTGAGGTGGTCGAAGATGTCGGCTGTACCCAGGTAGCCGCCCAGCAGGTGGATGCGGGTGTGGTCGTCGTCGCGGCAGAGCATCTCGTCGGCCCAGGCGTTGACGGCGCGCGCCACAGCCTGTCCGGGTGCGCAGGACCGACCGGAGCCCGGATCGCCGCTGCGACGCGAGCGGTCGAGCCAGGTGACGGTCATGCGGGTCGGCACCGTGAGGCGGCCGATCCACTCCGGCCCCGGCACCTCGACGAACACACGGCCCGTCGAGCACAGCGGCAGCGTGGCGATGAGCGTCTCCAGGTCGACCAGCGAGTGCTCGTCGGCGGTGATCAGGTGCTGCACGCGCGAGTGCTTCGCCGCCCGGCAGGCGGTGGCGTTGTGCACGGCGGATGAAGTCATATCGCCTTCACTATACCGGAATGTAGGGTTGCCTAACCTTGCCTGCGAGAATCTCCCGCGACGAGCACGCGCCGCAATTCGCCGATCTCCTCGTCGGTCAGCCCGTGCGCCCGCAGATACTCCACCGGTGCCCCGTACTGTTCGCGCAGCTCGTCGATCAAGCCCTGCATGGCCGGCGCCGGCGAGCGCGTGGCGAGGTCTTCGAGGTGCCGGGCGTGCGGGTGCAGACGCCGGAGATACGCCAGCACGCTCTCGTTGCGACGCACCGGCAGCAGCGCCTCGGTGCGCGCATAATCAGCGATCACGGCGTCTTCATCGACCCCCGCGGCGAGCAGGGTGAGGGCGACCGTCACCCCGGTGCGGTCCTTGCCGACCGTGCAGTGCACGAGAACGGGCTGGTCGGCCAGCACCGCCCGCACGACGTCGACGATGCCCGCCGCCGATCCCGCGATCAGGGTCTGGTACATCTGTGCCAGCGACAGATCCTCCTCGAAGAAGGATGCCGCGGAGCCGACGAATAGCGGGATCCGCACCGTTTCGTGGCCGAACCCGTCGAGACGCGTGGGTTCGAGATCGATCTCGGCGTCCTCCCGCAGGTCGACGATGCGCCGCAGGCCCAGGGCGCGCAGGGCGTCGCGCCCACCGGCATCCACCCGGGCGAGGTTGCCCGAGCGGAACAGCACGCCGGGCCGGGTGCGCGCGTCGCCGGCGGACAGGCCCCCGACGTCGCGGAAGTTGAGGGCGCCGGTGATGCGCGGGTCGGTCATGACGTGTGGGCCGCGGCGTGCTCCCCCCGGCGCGGCGGGACGGGGTACTTGCCGGCGATGGTGATGCGGTTGAACGCGTTGATCGACACGAGCAGCCAGCTGAGAGCGACATACTCCCGCTCGGTGAGGATGCCCCCCACGTGGTCATACACTTCGTCGGGCACGCCGTCCTCGTGGATGTAGACGTAGCTCTCGGCCAGTTCGAGGGCTGCCCGTTCGCGCGCGGTGAAGACACCCGACTCGCGCCACACCGCGATCTGCGCGATCTCGTCGGCACTCAGCCCCGCCTTCACGCCCCGGTCGACGTGGATGCGCACGCAGTAGGCGCAGCCGTTGAGCTGCGACGAGTGGATGAGCGCGATCTCCTTGAGCCGCTCGTCGATGCCCGCCTCGGCCGCCAGGGCGCCGACCGTCGTCGAGAACGCCTCCAATGCGTCATAGGCGGGACGGGCCGATCGGGACAGGTGCACGCGACGTTCGGGGGCCATGTCGACCACCCTATCCGCGCGACCGCCGGCACCGGCGGCGCAGTGACGCGGGCGCCATTGTGACTGCGCGTGTCCGCACCGCCCGCTCGGGGACTCTAGGCTGTTACGCGCACCTGAGTTCGCAGGACGCCATCCGACAGCAACGATGCTCCTGCGCCCGCGAAAGGACTCTCCTCACATGATCCGCAGAACCGCACTGGCCGCCTCCGCCCTCCTCGTCGCCGGGGCGCTCGTGCTGACCGCCTGCACCGGCGGCGGCGAGCCGGAGCCCAGCAGCACCGAGGTCACCGCCGATCCGGACGCCTCGGTCGCCATCCGCCTCGTGCTCGAGCCGGGCAACCTCGACATCCGAGAGACAGCGGGCGCCGCACTCGATCAGATCCTGATCGACAACATCTACCAGGGCCTCGTCTCACGCACGCCCGAGCAGGAGATCGTGCCGGCGCTCGCGACCGACTACGAGATCTCGCCCGACGGCCTCACCTACACCTTCACGCTCCGCGAGGGCGTCACCTTCCACGACGGGCAGGAGCTCACACCCCAGGACGTGGTCTGGTCGCTCACGCAGCTGAAGGGGAACGCGGCCTACCGCGACTCGGATCGCCTCGCGAACGTCGACACGATCGTCGCCGACGGCCAGACGATCACGCTGACCCTCAGCGCCCCCGACTCGACCCTGCTGTGGAACCTCACCGGACGTGCCGGCCTCATCTTCAAGGAGGGCGACACGATCGACCGCAAGACCGACGCGAACGGCACCGGACCCTTCGTGTTCGACACCTGGAAGCAGGGCGACAGCATCACCTTCACGCGCAACGACGCCTACTGGGGCGAGACCGCCCAGGTCGCCGAGATCGTGTTCAGCTACATCCCGAACACGCAGGCGGCCATCAACGGCGCCCTCGCCGGCGAACTCGACGTGCTCACCGGTTTCGACGCGAACCTGACCGACCAGCTCGAGGCGAACGGCGACTTCCAGGTCGTCATCGGCCCGTCGACCGACAAGGGCACCCTGGCGATGAACCAGACAGCCGGTCCCCTCGCCGACCAGCGCGTGCGTCAGGCGATCCGCCAGGCGATCGACAAGGACGCCATCGTCGAGGCGCTCGGCGCAGGACAAACGCTGTACGGCCCGATCCCCGAGCTCGACCCCGGGTACGAAGACCTGTCCGACGTAGCGCCGTTCGACCCCGACGCCGCCCGCGACCTGCTGGCCGAGGCGGGCCAGGAGGATCTCGATCTGACGCTGACCATCTCGTCCAGCTACGGCACGACCGTGACGCAGATCCTGGTGTCCAACCTCAACGACGTGGGCATCACGCTGCACGTGAACAGCGTCGAGTTCCCCGCCTGGCTCAACGACGTCTACATCAACCAGGACTACGAGCTCAGCTTCGTACTGCACACCGAGGCCCGCGACTTCGAGAACTGGGCGAACCCGGACTACTACTTCACCTACGACAACCCCGAGGTGCAGCGCCTGTACGCCGAGTCGGTCGCCGCCACCGATCCCGCCGACGCCGAAGCGCTGCTGGCCGAGGCCGCCCGCATCGTGTCGGAGGACATGGCCGCCGACTGGCTGTACAACGGCGCATCGGTCGTCGGGGTCGGCACGCACATCGCGGGTATGCCCACGACCAACGTGAACGAGCGGATGAACCTGGCCGGCCTCGTGGAAGGCGCACTGTGAGTCGCCTCTCCCGCCCCCCGCACCCCCGGATCCGATCGATTCACTGAGATTCCGGCGTGATCCGCTACGCGTTGAACCGTCTCGCCCTGCTGATCGCGGGGCTGCTGACGGCCAGCGTGCTCATCTTCGTCACGTTGCGCGTCTTCCCCGGTGACATCGCGCAACTGATCGCCGGCACGAACTCGACGCCCGAGCAGGTGGCGGCCATCAGCGAGCGCCTGGGGCTGGACCGGCCATTGCCGGTGCAGTACCTCGACTGGATCTCGGGGCTGGTCACCGGCAACCTCGGGGCGTCGCTGCTGACGGGCACGCCCGTCCTCGATGAACTGCTGCAGAAGGCGCAGGTCACGGTGCCGCTCGGCCTCATGTCGATGGCGATCGCGCTCGTGGTGGCGCTGCCGTTCGGGGTGCTCTCGGCGCTGCGGCGCGGACGCGCCGACGGCACCATGCTGAGCGTCGGCGCGCAGACGCTGGCCGCGGTGCCCGTCGTCTGGGCGGGCATGATGCTCGTGGTCGTGTTCGCGGTGTGGCTCGGGTGGCTGCCCGCGCAGGGCTTCCCCCGCGGCGGCTGGGACGACCCGGGCCGGGCCTTCCTTTCGCTGCTGCTTCCGGCGTTGACGATCGGCATCGTCGAGGGCGCGATGCTCATGCGGTTCGTGCGCTCGGCGACGCTGCAGGCGGTGGGCCAGGACTATGTGCGCACCGCGGCGGCCAAGGGTCTGACCCGCAACCGCGCACTCGTGCGACACGGCCTCCCGGCGGTGGGCCTGTCGATCATCACGGTGCTGGGGCTGCAGGTGGCGGGCATCATCGTGGGCGCCGTCGTCATCGAGGAGCTGTTCAGCCTGCCCGGCATCGGCCGCATGCTCGTCGCCGATGTCGGCAACCGCGACCTCGTGAAGGTGCAGAGCGAGCTGCTCGTGCTGACGGGGATGGTGCTGGTCATCGGGTTCGGCGTCGACCTGTTCCACCGGGTCGTCGACCCCCGGCAGCGGGAGGCGGAATGAGCCTCGCGTGGCTGCGCCGCCTGTGGTCGCTGACCACCGGCCGGGTGGGACTGCTCATCGTGCTGACGGTAGGCGCGGTGGCGTTGGCGTCGCTGTTCTGGCTGCCCTTCGACCCCCGCACCGTCGACATCGCCGCGCGCTGGCAGAACCCCTCCTGGCCGCACGTGATGGGCACAGACGGGTCGGGGCGCGACATCCTGAGCCTGATCATGGCCGGTGCGCGCACCACGGTCTGGGTCGCCCTGGGCGCGGGGCTGGTGGCGACGGTCATCGGCATCCTGCTGGCGGCGCTGGGCGCGCTCACCGCGCGGTGGGTGCGTGAGACGACGGCGGTGCTGGTGGACATCCTCATCGCGTTCCCCGTGCTCATCATCGCGATGATGATCTCCACGGTCGCCGGGGGGTCGCTGTGGGTGGTCATCCTCTCGGTCGGCATCGGCTTCGGCGTGAACGTCGCCCGGGTGACCCGCCCCGAGCTGCGCCGCGTGCTGCACAGCGACTTCGTCACGGCCGGGCGCGCCTCGGGCCTGACAGCCTGGCAGAACCTGTGGCGCCACCTGTTCCCCAACGTCGCCCCGGTGTTCATCGTGCAGCTGTCGTGGGGCATGGCCGTCGCGGTGCTCGCCGAGGCGGGCCTGAGCTTCCTCGGCTTCGGCGCACCGGTCACCGAGCCGTCGTGGGGCGTGCTGCTGAGCGAGCTGCAGGCCTACATCACGGTGCATCCGGTCTCGGTCGTGTGGCCAGGCCTGGCGATCACGCTGACGGTGCTGGGGCTCAATCTCCTCGGCGATGCGCTGCGCGAGGCGACCGACCCGACGCTGTCGCGCCGCCGCGACGACGAGGTGCGGATGCCGGAGGTGGTCGCGTGAGCCTGCAGGTGCAAGACCTCTCGATCACGATCGGCGGTCGCCGCGTCGTCGACGGCGTCACCTTCGACGTGCCCGACGGCGCCCGGGTGGGCCTGATCGGCGAATCCGGCTCCGGCAAATCGCTGACGGCACTGGCCGTGCTCGGGCTGCTGCCCGACGACGCCACCGCCACCGGCAGCATTCGGTGGAACGGCCAGGAGCTGATCGGCCTGCCCGACCGCGACCTCGCCCGGCTGCGCGGCGACGAGATCGGGATCGTCTTCCAGGAGCCGCGCACCGCGCTGAACCCGATCCGCACCGTGGGGCGTCAGATCGGAGAATCGCTGCGCATCCACGAGGGTCTCGGCCGCCGCGAGGCGCTCGCCCGCGCCGTCGACGAGGCCGCACGCGTGCACCTGCCCGACCCGGCCCAGATCGTGCGGCGCTACCCGCACCAGTTGTCCGGCGGCCAGCGGCAACGCGTCGCTATCGCGATGGCGCTGGCGTGCCGCCCACGGCTGCTCATCGCCGATGAGCCCACGACGGCCCTCGACGTGACCATCCAAGCCGAGATCATCGACCTCCTGCGCGCCCTCGTCGCCGATGACGGCATGTCGCTCGTGTTCATCACCCACGATCTGGCGGTGCTGTCGCAGATCGCGACCCACGCCGTCGTGCTCGAAGACGGTCGCGTCGTCGAACAGGGCCCGATCGCGACGCTGCTGTCGGCCCCCTCCTCACCGGTGACCCAGGGGCTGCTGCGCGATGCCACCGCAACACTGTGGCGCCCCGGAGGTGTCGATTGAGCATCCCCGACACTCCCCTGATCCGCGGCCGCGGCCTCACCCGACGCTTCCGCGCCCCGCGCACGAAGCCGTTCGAGCCGCGCCGGTTCACCACCGCGCTCGACGACGCCGACATCGATGTGCGCGAGGGCTCGTCTATGGGCATCATCGGCGAGTCCGGGTCGGGAAAGTCGACGCTCGTGCGGCTGCTGCTGGGTCTGGACGCCCCGACCGCCGGGACGGTCGAGGTCGACGGCCGCCCCGTCGACCCGACCGCCCGCGCCCGGTCGCTGCACTGGCTGCGCCGCATCACGGGAATGGTGTTCCAGGACCCCTATGCCTCGCTCGACCCGCGCATGAGCGTGGGACGTATCGTCGCCGAGCCGCTGTGGGCG
>JAEXHA010000110.1 GCA_023450335.1 Actinomycetes bacterium
CGGCCCCGCCTGCGACCGGGCCCACGCTCAGCCCGGCGGTGTCATCGTGACTCTGCTCGACGACGCGGCACGGCTGGTCGACGCCGCCAGTGCCGCCTACCGTGACGACCCCGAGGCGTCAGCGCGCATCGACGCGTGGCGCCGGCGGCTGCGCGACCCGCTGCGCCTGGGCATCGCCGGAATGGTCAAAGCCGGCAAGTCCACCCTGCTGAACGCCCTCATCGGCGAGCGGATCGCCCCCACCGATGCGGGGGAGTGCACGCGAGCGGTCACGTGGTACCGCTACGGTGACGCCCCTGAGGCGACCGCGCTCCGCCACGACGGCACGCGCCGCCGCCTCGCCCTGCACCGCGCCGACGGCCGTCTGATGTTCGACCTCGGCGACACCGAGGTCGACAAGATCGATCACATCGACGTGCGCTGGCCGTCGGTGAGCCTGCGTTCGACCGTGCTGATCGACACTCCCGGCATCGAATCGGTCACCGACCGCGTCTCCGTGCGCACGCGCACCTTCCTCACGCCCGACGATCGCTCGCCGTCGGACGCCGACGCGATCGTCTACCTGATGCGGCACTTGCACACCTCCGACTTCGCCTTCCTCGAGGCGTTCCGCGACACTGCCGCCGGCGCCGCGCACGCCGTCAACGCGGTCGCCGTGCTCTCGCGCGCCGACGAGGTGGGGGCCGGCCGACTCGACGCGATGCTCTCGGCCCGCAAGATCGCCGAGCGATACCGTGAGCACCCGCAGCTGCGTTCCCTCGCACTGAGCGTGCTCCCGGTGGCCGGCCTTCTGGCCGAGAGCGCCCGCACTCTGCGCGAACGCGAGTTCGCGGCGCTGCGCACCCTCGCCGCCCTCGATCGGCCGCGGCGCGAGCGGATGCTGCTGTCGGTCGACCGGTTCGTCGGCGCCGACGTGCTCGACGCCGATACGCGGCAGTCGCTCCTCGATCGGTTCGGCATCTCCGGCATCCGACTGGCCGCCGCCCTCATCCGCGGGGGCACCGCCTCGGCCCAGCAACTGTCGGAGCGGCTCGTGCAGCAGAGCGGGCTCGACGAGCTGCGCGGCTTCGTCCGACAGCAGTTCCGCGCCCGTCAGGCGGCGCTCAAAGTGCGCGCCGTCACCGCGGGCCTGCAGGCATTGGTGGCCGAGCGAGCCCCGTCGGTCGGCGGCGACATCGCCGGAGGGGTCGAACGGCTGCTCGCCTCGTCGCATGAGGTGCGCGAGCTCGACCTGCTCGCACGGTCGCGCATCGAGGGCCTCGGACTCGACCCGGACGCCGCCGCCGAAGCCGAGCGCATTCTCGGTGCGGGCGGCGTGGATGTGCCCACCCGGCTGGGACTGGGCGCGGACGAACGCCGCGAATCGGTGCGACATCGCATCGACGAGTTGGTGGCCCGTTGGCGCGAGCGCGCCGAATCGCCCTTGGCGTCGCGGGCGACCTCGCGGGTGTGCAGCGACGTGGTGCGCTCGCTCGAGGGCATCGCCTCAGAGGTCGCCGCCCGCGCTGTAGCCCTCGGGGCCGCGGCGGACGTCGATGCCGCGGGCGGTCCAGCGCAGAGCACCGGGCAGCACGCTCCACAGCAGCCCGACGAGGGCCAGGCCACCCTGGACGAGCAGGATCAGCCGCAGCGGGTTGGCTGAGGTCTCGCCACTGAATTCGCGGACGGCCACGAACGTCACGGCGTGCAGCAGCAGCGTGCCCAGCAGCCACCACCTCGCTCCGGCACGCCGGTTGGCGAACGACACCAGGAACAGGATCTGCAGCAGCACGATCGCCACGAGCACGCCGAACAGCGACCAATAGATGATGTCGGCCGTGGCGGTGACCGTCTCATCGGCGCGCGCGGCATCCACTCCTCGCACCCGGTCGGCGATGTGGGCGGTCTGATCGGCGCGGATGATGAACATGTACACCACTCCGACCGCGCCCACCGCGAGACTGAGAATCCAGAACAGCTCGCTCAGCCGCACTGAGAACGGCGGCGGCACCTTCGCGACCACCGGCGCATGATTGGTCGTGGTCAGTGTCGGCCGCGGCGGCTGCGCGCGCGTGGTGCGCAGCGCGCCGCGGGTGGGCGAGGGCTCAGTAGTCATCGTCGGTGAGCGGCTCGTCGTAGGTCTCGACCTCGGTCGTGTCGAACGACTCCTCGGCGTACGGGTCGCTCATCGCCTCGACGAGCGGCTCGGCCGCCGCGGCGGGAGCGGCCGCGGGTGCCGCCGCAGGCACGGTGTCGACGGGGGTTGCGGCAGGCACGGTGTCGACGGGGGCGGCAGCGGGTGCGGTGTCGGCGGGTGTCGCGGCCGGAGCAGCCGCGGGCGCCGCCGCAGGCGCATCCGCTGCGGGGGTGGATGCCGGAACCACGGTGCCGTCTCCGGCATCCACGCCGGCGACGGCATCGGCCGGCGTGGACGCCGCCGTGCCCGAGCCGGATCCCGAGCCGGTCGTGGTCGAGTTGTCGGTGGTCTCGTTGTACGACCCCGCGACCGTGGAGACATCGGTCACGTTGTCGACCACGGCATCCCCGCCCGCGACGATCGTGGTGGACGAATCCTGGCTGCGGTCGTCGACGATGTCGCCGCCGGCAGCGACCGAGTCCTCCCCGCTGGCGACGACGGCCTCGTTGTCGAAGAGCTGCATCACGTCGCCCTCGGCCCAGATGTTCTGGTTGACGGACTGGTCGAGCACGGTCGCGTTGTTGGTGACATAGGAGTTGTTGTTGACGATGTCACGCAGCTCACGGATGACCTCCGGCGTGTGCGGCACGGGCGTCGCCGCCGGCGTCGATGCCGGCGAGAGCGCGGGGCTCGGCACCACCTGCGGGTCGTCGTAGATCAACGGCATGACCGCACACACGTCGTCGTAGGACACGTCGCTCAGGCCCGCGTCGGCCAGCGTCGCCTCGGGCTGCTGGTCGAACGCCTCGGCGGCCTCGGGGTCGCGCAGAAGGCTCAGGATGAACTCGATCAAGGCGTTGGCCATGGTCGAAAGTACGGTGCTCATAGTGTCTCCTCGTGGTTGCAGGCTGTGATCCCCGGGTGCGGGGTACGGGCGGGAAGGGTTCTTCCGGGCCCGGTCGGATAGATGGTCATGCGACGCCCTCCGTCTCGGCGTCGGCGCTGAGCAGATCGCGCAGACGGGTCAACAGGTCCGAGCGCGAGGTCGCGTCCAGCCGGCGGCGGATGCGGGCGATGTGGTGCTCCGCCGTCCGGGGTGAGATGAACAGGGTCTGGCCGATCTCGACGTAGGTCTTTCCCTTCAGCACGAGCCGCGCGACTTCGAGCTCGCGAGCGCTCAGCGCCGTGCCGTCGGGGGTGGCCACCGCTTCGGGGGCCGGTCCTGCGGCGGCGAGCACCTGCGTCGGGTGCAGATCGCGGGCACACGCCAGCAGCTGCGACGATGCCTGTCTGTCGCCGGTGCGGGCCGCGCCGTGGGCGGCCAGGCGCGCGCCGTCCCACGCGAGTCCGTGGTGGGCGAGCGATTGCGCGGCCGTCTCGACCGCATCGGCGTCGACGCGGCCGGCCAGCACATCGGTCCAGGTGCGTCCGGCGGTGGCCAGCTGCGCGGCGAACGCATTGTGCTGCGCCGCGGCCATGAGCGCCCGCGCGTGCGGCACCAGCTCGTCGGAGCGGCCCATCAGGATGCCGCGCTGAACGCCGGCCCAACGCAGCGGCGTGGCCCACAGCGGCGGCGATCCGAGCTGGTCGAGGCTCGCCAGGGCGGCGCGGAAATGCCGGTCCACGGCGTCGGCGGCGCCCACGCGCACCCCGGCGAGCATGAACTCGGCCAGGAACGGATGCAGATACAGGTCGAAGCGGCGGCGCAACAGGTGCGCACGAGCGTCACGGAAGACCGTCATGACCTCGGCGGTGTGCGCGTACCGCCGCGCGAGAGCCACTTCGCACGCCGACAGGATGAGCCGGTCGCGAGGCAGCAGCACGGCGCCGCAGTCCTTCGCCCGGCCGATGTGAGTACGAGCCTCGTCGGGACGATTCGCCTGGATCGCGATCCACGCCTGCCACAGGCGCAGCCGCGGGCGCGCCCACGGGCCGCCCTGCTGCGCGGCGACGGCAGCCTCGAGCGTGGATGCCGCGACCGTCAGGGCCCCGGTCGCCAGCGCGGCTGCAGCCGCCGGCACCGCGGGCGGTTCGACCAGCGGGAAGTCGGACTGCGTCGCGTTGTACAGCTCCGATGCCAGGGTGAGGGCGTCGACGGCCCCGTCGACGTCGGCGCCCAGCGAGGCGTCCAATGCCGTGCCGAGGGCGTCGGAGGCGACCGTGAGGGTGTCATGCGCACCGTCGGGCGGAGCGGGGGAGCGGTGGGGTGCGATGCCGGTGCCCAGAACCGCCAGAGCCAGGCGCGCGTGCTCGACCGGCGAGGCCGCGGGCTCGTCGGTTGTGCCGGCTGCGCCGGCGGCCAGCGTGCCACGGGCGGCCCATACCGCGAGCGAAGCGGCCACGGCGTGGCTGACGGTGTGCGCGTCGGGTGAGGCCAGCATGCGGTCGAAGTAGGAGGTCGCCGCGTCGAGCTCTCCGGTGCCGAGGGCAGCGATGGCGAAGCGCAGTCCCAGACCCCGCGGCTCGGCGCCTGCCGCCCACGCTTCGCGGTACATGGCGAGGGCCTGGGCCGGGTCGTCGGCGCGCACGGCGTCGGCCTGGACGACGAGGCGATCGGCACGCGACTGCGGGCTCGCCTCGCCGGGCCGCGATCCCCAGACCTCCCCCTCCGCATCGTCGACGCCCGTGGCGGCCTCACCGCCGGTGGCAGCGGTCAATGCGGCCACGCGGTGCGCGGGGATGACCGCGTGCACGGCGGCCCGGACCGCACGCGGCGGCGTGCCGTTGGGTTCGAGCAGCCCGTGTGCGAAACCGGCTGCGACCGCGGCGTCCCACGAGCCGGTCGGCGGGGTCATGCGCGCCAGGTCTGTCGGTCCGAATAGGCACAGCGCTTCGATCGCGGTGCGCGTGCCGGCATCGAGGTAGTCGAGACGGTGCGCGATCAGCTGGCGCAGACTCTGCCCGAGCTCGCGGTGCGCGGGGTCGATGTCGCAGGCGTCGGCATCGTGTGCGTCGACGGCGGCGAGAGTCAGCCACGTCAGACCGCCGGTGAGACCGACCACCGCCCGTGCGCACGTGACCGGCAGGCGGGTCGCGGTCACGATCTGCTCGACCGTCAGCTCACCGAGAAGAATCGGCGAGCTGGCAGCTTCGAGCCGCGCGGTCAGCCGGCGCAGGCGGTCGCCGTCATGCGGCCGGTGCGCCACCACGATGCTCGCATCGGGGTCGTCGGCCCACTGGTCCAACGCGTCGAACTCGTCGTCGCTGAGCGTATGCGCATCGTCGACGAGCACCACCGTGCCGGGATCACCGGCGACCGCGCCGACGGTGGTGCTGATGCCGCGGGCGCGCAGCTGATCTCGCAGCGCGCGCAGCGCGGTGGTCTTTCCCGAGCCGGCCGGCCCGACCACCACGCCGCGGATCGGGCCGTCGGGCGCCGTGTCCGACAGCAGCGCGGTCTCTGCGATCGCGGCGACCAGCGCATCACTGAGGCTGCGCCCGCCCGGGCTTCGGACGGTGTTGAGGTTCGTGATGCCGCCGGCGCGCGCGGTGTGCGACGCATTCGGAGCGGTACCTCTGGTCATGTGTGCTCTTCCTCACCTCTGCCGGCTACCCGGCGGTCGACGTCTGCGGAGTGGGGCCCGGGCTCGGGGGCGGCGGGGGCTCCGACGTCGGCGTGGGGTCCGGCGTGGGTTCGGAT
>JAEXHA010000069.1 GCA_023450335.1 Actinomycetes bacterium
CGTCGACCCCGCGCAGGTCGCGGTGGCCGCCGAGGCCGGAGCCGGCTATCTCGTCTCGCCCGGGCTCGACCCCGACGTGGTGCGCGCGGCGCGCGAGGCCGGCGTGCCGATCCTGCCCGGCGTGGCCACCCCCACCGAAGTGCAGCACGCCGCGTCGCTCGGCCTCACGTGGCTGAAGGCCTTTCCCGCGCAGTGGCTGGGCACGGGCTGGTTCGGGCACATGCGCGGGCCGTTCCCGCAGGTGCGGTTCATCGCGACCGGGGGTATGGATGCCGGGAATGCGGGCGCCTTCCTCGACGCGGGCGTGCGGGTGGTCGCCGTCGGCTCCGCCCTCGAGGATGAGGCGCAGCTGCCGCAGCTCGCCGCCCTTCTCGCCGAACGCCGCGGGTCGTAGCCGGTCGCGGCCGGCGGTCGCGACTCGAGAGGCGCGGCGCGCACGGTGCTCACCTCCGGCATCCCTGCTTGACTGGGGTCATGCGAGCCACCTACATGTACGGCCCCGGCGACGTCCGCGTGATCGATGCGCCGGACCCGCAGATCGAGCAGCCCACCGACGCGATCCTGCGCACCGTGGTCGCGTGCGTGTGCGGCAGCGACCTGCATCCCTACCACTCGATGACGCCGAACGACCGCGGCACCGCGATGGGCCACGAGATGATCGGCGTGGTCGAGGAGGTCGGCGCCGAGGTGCAGACCGTCAGGCCCGGCGATGTGGTCATCGTCCCGTTCAAATGGTCCTGTGGCGCGTGCGACTTCTGCCGCGAAGGCCTTCACAGTTCGTGTCGCTTCGGCCGCCAGCGCGGCGGCGGCGCCCAGGCGCAGTATCGTCGTGCCCCGCTGGCCGACGGCACGCTCTATCGCGTCGACGTCGGCGAGCACGACGAGCGGATGCCGGGGATCCTCAGCCTGAGCGACGTCTACGGCACCGGATACCACGCGGCCCGCACCGGCGGAGTGGGCCCGGGAGCGACGGTCGCGGTGATCGGCGACGGCGCGGTCGGCCTGCTGGCCGTGCTGTCGGCGCGGCAGCTGGGTGCTGAGCGCATCATTCTGATGGGGCGCCACGAGGCGCGCACCGACCTCGGCCGCCGCTACGGTGCGACCGAGGTGGTCGTCGAACGAGGCGAGGAGGGCATCGCCGCCGTCCGCGACCTGACCGGCGGCGACGGCGCGCCGATCGTGATCGACGCCGTGGGACACCTGCCCGCATACGAGCAGGCGCTCGGCGCCGTGCGCGACGGCGGCACGATCGCCCGTGTCGGTGTGCCGCAGTACACGACGGCGCCGCTCGGGCGCGACCAGTTCATGCGCAACATCACGATCACCGGCGGCGTCGCCCCTGTCCGCGCCTACATCGACCGGCTGCTGCCCGGCGTACTCGACGGCACCGTCGACCCCGGCGCCGTGTTCGACCGCGAAGTCGCCCTCGACGACATCGCCGAAGGTTACCGGCTCATGGACGACCGCGAGGCGCTCAAGGTGCTCGTGCGCCCCTGAACCGGGGTCACGCCTCGCGCGGCCACACCCGCATGGTGGCCGCGGTGGGCCCATCCACGCCCACCCGCGGCAGCGGCAGCGGCACCTGACCGTCCCGCTCGACCGGCGTCCCCGCGACCGCGACGTCGGCGACGTCATCGGCCAGGCTGTCACCAAGTCACGCCGAGCCGTGGTGGAATGTGAGCGCAAACATTTGCACAGCGCGCGGCCACGGAGGGCGCGCGGAGAGGGAGCGGACCGGCATGTCTGAGCAGTCGACGCGTGGCTGGCAGCGGCCCAGCATCTATGACGTCGCGAAGCAGGCCGGGGTCTCGCACATGACCGTGTCGCGCGTGCTCAACGGTCATCCCAACATTCGCGAGTCGACGCGCGAGCGCGTACTGCAGGCCATCGACGACATGAACTACACGCGCAGTTCGATCGCGCGCGCTCTGGCCACCCGCCGGGCGATGCGCCTGGGCGTGCTCGTCGACGGCCCGCTGCAGCACGGCCCCAACCGCACCCTGCGCGCGCTCGAGACCGCCGCACGCCGCGTGGGCTATTCGATCAGCGCGTTCTCCATCTCTGACGACGACGACGCCCAGATCGACACCGGTGTCATGGATCTGGTGACCCAGGGCGTCGATGGCCTGTGCGTGATCGCACCGCGCGCCTCGTCGCTCGACATCCTGCGCCAGCAGAGCACCGGCCTGCCCACGATCGTCGTCAAAGCCGAGCCCGACGCCGTCTGGCACACTGTCGCGGTCGACCAGCGCGCCGGCGCCCTGCTGGCGGTGACCCACCTGATCGAGCTCGGGCATCGCTCGATCGTGCACCTGTCGGGCCCGATCGACTGGTACGACGCCCGCGAACGCGACCGCGGCTGGCGCGACGCGCTGGCATTGGCCGGCCTGCCGATCGCCGAGCCCGTGGCCGGCGACTGGACCTCCGACTGCGGCTATCGCTTCGGCCAGAGCCTCGACCCCGAGTCGGCCACCGCCGTGTTCGTGGCCAACGACCAGATGGCGCTGGGCGTCGTGCACGGGCTCGCCGAGCGCGGCATCAGCGTGCCCGGTGACATCAGCGTGGTCGGCTTCGACGATCTTCCCGACGCGCGACATTTCCTGCCCCCGTTGACCACCGTGCGGCAGGACTTCGCCGCGCTCGGCGAACTCGTGCTGCAGCAGATCGTCGCCGCGATCGAGGGCGAGGCGCGACCGGCCCACGACATGATCGAAGCGCGTCTGATCGTGCGCCGCTCCACCGGCCGGCCCCGGCGCTGATCATCCGGCGCCGTCGTTAGGCTGCGCATCGCGAAGTGTTCGCGGTAACAACCTGATAACGAACGGGTGGATGCCGGTTGCGGGGGCGTGATGTTAGCGCGCACAATGGCGCTACATACCCGACGCTCCCTTCTGGGGGCACACATCCCGTCGACGAAGATCGTCGCCGGTCTCAAGGAGGAGAAATGACCCACAGCAAGCGCACGCGCGGTCTCATCGGCCTCGCCGCGGTCGGCGCTCTCGCGCTCGGCCTCGTCGGCTGCGCCGGCGACAACGGCTCTGGCGACAACGACCCGGGCGAGTCGGGCGATGACGTCATCACCGTCGGCTACGTCGCCGTCGGCCCCGAGGGCGGCTGGCGCGACGCGCACGAGCAGGCCGTCAAGGACGCGTTCACGACCGACGCCGGCTTCGACCTGAAGTACGCGCCCGCCGCGACCCCCACCGACCAGAAGTCGCAGCTCGACGCATTCGCCACCTTCGTCAACGACGAGGTCGACGCGATCCTGCTGACGGCCACCGAGGCCTCCGGCTGGGATGACTCGCTCGAGCTGGCTCAGGAGGCCGAGATCCCGGTCATCCTGCTCGACCGTGGCGTCGACTCCAGCGACGATCTGTACGTCACCCGCATCGCGCCCGACAACGTCACCGTCGCCAAGTCGGTCGCCGAGTGGGCGCTGAGCGCCCTGCCCGACGGCGCGAACTACTACGTCCTCGAGGGCGTTCCCGGCCTGTCGGTGGTCAACGAGCGCAACCAGGGCTTCGAGGAGGGCCTGGGCGGCGCAGCCGGCTGGACCAAGGTCGGCGCGCAGACGGCCAACTGGAGTGCGGACGAGGGCAAGTCGGTCACCGAGACCGTGCTCAAGGCCAACAACAACGACATCCAGTTCATCTTCGCCCAGAACGACGAGATGGGCATCGGCGCGGCACAGGCCGTGAAGGATGCCGGTCTGACCCCGGGCACCGACGTGAAGATCGCCACCATCGACGGCACCCAGGGCGCGCTCGAGGCGCTGGCCGCCGGCGACCTGAGCTTCGTGGCTCAGTACAACCCGTTCTTCGGCGACATCGCCGTGGACGCGGTCAAGAAGGCGCTCGCCGGTGAGACCCTGGAGTCGACCATCATCGTCTCGGGTGAGACCTTCGACTCGCCCGAGGCCGGTCAGGCTGCCATCGACGCGGGCAAGGGTTTCTGACCCGGATCCGCATCGCCCACGACGGCAACGTGAGCGGGGACCGCATCGTCGGTCCCCGCTCACCGCGCCCCGTCGCGCAGACACGCTTCCAGCAAGGACGAAGGAGTCACCCCGATGACCGAACCGGCCGCGATCGTCACCGTTCGAGGCGCCTCGATCACCTTCCCCGGTGTCAAGGCGCTCGACGACGTCAGCTTCCGTCTGCTCCCCAGTGAGGTGCACACCCTCATGGGTGAGAACGGCGCAGGCAAGTCCACTCTCATCAAGGCCCTCACCGGCGTCTATCAGATCGACTCGGGTCAGATCGAGGTCGACGGCGAGGTGCGGCACTTCACCGGTACCGCGTCGGCCCAGGCCGCCGGTATCTCCACCGTGTACCAGGAAGTGAACCTGTGCACGAACCTCACCATCGGTGAGAACGTCATGCTCGGCCACGAGGCCCGCTCGTTCGCCGGCATCAACTGGCACAAGACCCACGCGCGGGCGCGCGAGGTGCTCGCCCGCATGGGCCTGGGCCGCCTCGACCCGCGCGCTCCGCTGTCGTCGCTGTCGATCGCGATGCAGCAACTCGTCGCGATCAGCCGCGCGATGGTCACCGAATCGAAGGTGCTCATCCTCGACGAGCCCACCTCCAGCCTCGACGCCAACGAGGTCGAGGTGCTGTTCACCGTCATCCGCCGCCTGCGCGACGAGGGCGTCGCCATCCTCTTCGTCTCGCACTTCCTCGACCAGGTGTACGCGATCAGCGACCGCATCACCGTGCTGCGCAACGGCCAGTTCGTGGGCGAGTACCTGACCGAGCAGCTGGACCGCGCCGAACTCATCTCGAAGATGATCGGCAAGGACTTCGAGTCGCTGCGCGCCCTGGGCTCGAACCGCCAGACCGAGGCGCGCGACCGCACCCAGACCCCGCTGTTGGCCGCCGATGGGCTCGGTCGCACCGGTGCCCTGCACCCCACCGACGTCGAGATCCACGCCGGCGAGGTCGTCGGATTCGCGGGGCTCCTCGGCGCCGGCCGCACGGAGCTGGCCCGACTCATCGCCGGAGCCGACAAAGCCGACAGCGGAACAGTGCGCGTGAAAGGTCGCAAGACCTCGCTGAACTCGCCCGTCTCCGGTCTGTCGCACGGCATCGCCTACTCGACCGAGAACCGTCGTGAAGACGGCATCGTCGGCGACCTCAGCGTGCGCGAGAACATCATGCTGGCCGTCCAGGCCCGACGCGGCTGGCTTCGCCGAGTGTCGGCGCGTGAGGTCGATCAACTCGTCGCCACCTACATGGAGCGCTTCAGCGTGCGACCCAACGATCCCGACCGGCCGATCCGGCTGCTGTCGGGAGGCAACCAGCAGAAGGTGCTCCTCGGGCGCTGGCTGGCCACCGACCCGGATCTGCTGCTGCTGGACGAGCCGACCCGCGGCATCGACGTGGGCGCCAAGGCCGACATCCAGGAGACGGTCGCCGAGCTCGCCGAAGGCGGCATGGGCGTCGTGTTCATCTCGTCCGAGCTGGAGGAGGTCGTGCGGCTCTCGGAGCGCATCGTGATCCTGAAGGACCACGAGAAGGTCGGGGAAGTGGTCAACGGCCCCGAGGTGACCGCCGAGAGCATCGTCGCCGTCATCGCCGCCGAGAGCGAGGACGAGGCCACCGCCCGCGCCGACCACATCGCCGACACCGGCGATCAACCCGACACCTCCGAGGAAGGAACGCCGTCATGAGCAGGGTCCTCGCGTCCGTCCGCACACCCTGGTTCTGGGCCGTCATCGGCATCGCGCTGCTGCTGGTGATCAACACGATCAAGGACCCCGGCTACCTCGCCGTCGGCATCAACCCGACCACGGGGCTGCTCACCGGCAACGTGCTCGACATCCTGCGCGTGTCGGCACCGATCATCATGATCGCGCTCGGCATGACCTTCGTCATCGCCACCGAGGGCATCGACCTGTCTGTGGGCTCGATGATGGCCGTCGGCGGCGCCGTCGCGATGCAGACCCTCAGCGTCCTCGACGCCCCGACCTCGGTGGGCGCGATGTTCACCGCCATCGGCCTCGCGATCGCGCTCGCCGTCGTGCTGGGTCTGATCAACGGCCTGCTGGTCGCGGTCGTGGGCCTGCAGCCGTTCATCAGCACCCTGGTCATGATGCTCGCCGCGCGCGGCATCGCCCGCGTCGTCACCGGCGGCCAGAACACCAGCTCGACCAACGAGCCGTTCCGGCAACTGGCCAACGGGCAGATCTTCGGTCTGCCGACGAGCTTCGTGATCGCCGTGGTGCTCGTGGTGCTCGTCGCGGTGCTGATGCGTCGCACGGCGCTGGGCCTGATGATCGAATCGATCGGCATCAACCCGCAAGCCAGTCGGCTCGCCGGCATCCGCCCCCGCCCCATCCTCATCTCGGTGTACGTGCTCGCCGCGGCGCTGGCCGCGGTCGGCGGATTGTTCAGCGTGTCCGAGGTGATGACGGTGAGCGTCGGCAGCACCGGCAACCTCATGGAACTCGACGCGATCCTCGCCGTCGTCATCGGCGGTACGTCCCTGGCCGGCGGCAAGTTCTCGATCCTCGGGTCGACGATGGGCGCCCTGCTGATCGCGACACTCAACAAGACCGTCGTGTTCCTGGGGGTGCCGGCCGCGGCGACCCCCGCGTTCAAGGCGCTCGTCATCATCGCGCTGGTGCTGCTGCAGTCCGAACGCATCCGTGCGCTCGTGTTCCGCAGACCGGCCCTGCCGACCCCGCCCGCCCCACCCACCCGCTCCGCGCAGTCCCAGGAGGTGTCGGCATGACCGCCTCGAACACCCTCGCCGAAGCCGTTCCCCCCACGCCCGAGCTGCCCGAGGCCGCAGCCGCCCGCACCTCGTCGGCGTCGCGGCTGTGGGAGCGCAGCCAGACGCTGCTGCCGACCCTGACCGCGCTCGCGCTGCTGATCGGCATGCTCGTATACGCCGAAATCGCCTATGGCCGGGTGTTCCACCCCGGCACGATCTCGAGTCTGCTCGTCAGCTTCGCGCCCACGATCATCCTCGCGGTCGGCATGACGATCGTGATCGTCTCAGCGGGCATCGACCTGGCCGTCGGGGCGGTCGTGGCCTTCAGCTCGGTCGCCGGCGTCATGGTCATGAACATCGGCCTCGGGGGCTGGGTGGGCATCGCGGTGATGATCCTCTCCGGCGCCGCGTTCGGCCTGATCGCCGGCGTCATGGTGCAGTACTTCGGCGTGCAGCCGTTCATCGCCACGCTCGCGATGATGTTCCTCGCGCGCGGACTCGCCTCGATCCTGTCGACCACGCCCGTACAGGCGCCGGAGGACTCGGTGCTGATGCTGCTGGCCACCGATTGGAAGATCTTCGACGGGCCCAAGGTCAACGACTTCACCATCACGCCGGGCCTGATCATCGCGGTCGTGGTCGTGCTGGCCGCCATGTTCTTCATGCAGCGCACCCGCATGGGCCGCACCGTGTACGCGATCGGCGGCAACGAATCGTCGGCCCAGCTGATGGGTCTGCCGATCGCCAAGACGCGCGTGTGGATCTACGTCATCTCGGGCGGGCTGTCGGGCCTGGCCGCGGTCGTCTACACCGCCGAAGTGGGCGGCAAGGCGCAGAACGTGACCGGCATAGGCTGGGAGCTCGACGCCATCGCCGCCGTCGTCATCGGCGGCACGCTGCTGACCGGCGGCGTCGGCTACGTGCTCGGGTCGGTCGTGGGTGTTTTCGTGATCGCCGCGCTGCGGTTGATCATCACGAAGGACGGCACGATCAACCCCGAGTACCTCACGATCATCACCGGTGCCGTGCTGCTGGTGTTCGTGCTGCTGCAGCGTGTGCTGACCCGAAGGAAGGGAACCCCATGACCGATCCGCGTCAGGCGGCCATCGATGCCGTCCGCGCCGATGTCGCATCCCTGCACGCCGAGCTGGTCCGCTACGGCCTGATCGTGTGGACCGGCGGCAACGTGTCGGGCCGGGTGCCCGGCGAGGACCTGTTCGTCATCAAGCCGTCGGGGGTCAGCTACGACGACCTGGCGCCGGAGAACATGATCCTCTGCGACCTCGACGGCAACGTCGTGCCCGGTTCGCCCGGCAGCGAGCGGTCGCCGTCATCCGACACCGCCGCGCACGCCTACGTGTACCGGCACATGCCCGAGGTGGGCGGCGTCGTGCACACCCACTCCACCTATGCGGTGGCCTGGGCCGCGCGCGGCGAGGAGATCCCGTGCGTCATCACCGCGATGGCCGACGAGTTCGGCGGGCCGATCCCGGTCGGGCCGTTCGCGATCATCGGCGACGACTCGATCGGCCGCGGCATCGTCGAGACGCTGCGCGGCCACCGCTCGCGCGGGGTGCTCATGCAGAACCACGGGCCGTTCACGATCGGCGCGAGCGCGAAGGACGCCGTCAAGGCCGCGGTCATGCTCGAGGACGTCGCCCGCACCGTGCACATCGCGCGGCAGGCAGGTCCGGTCATCCCCATTCCGCAGGAGGCGATCGACAGCCTCTACGACCGCTACCAGAACGTGTACGGCCAGAGCTCGGACGACCGCCGATGACCGGCGCGACCCAGCCCGACGGGACCCAGCCCGACCAGGCGCAGCCCACCGGCACACCCGAGTCGAACGCCGCGACCCGGACCGGCGCCGCGGCGCGCATCACGGCGGGCCGCACGGCCCTGGGTATCGAACTCGGCTCGACCCGCATCAAGGCGTGTCTCGTCGACGCCGACGACCCGGCGCGCGTGCTCGCCGTGGGCAGCCACGCGTGGGAGAACGAGTTCGTCGACCGGCTGTGGACCTACCCGGCGGATGCCGTGTGGGCGGGACTGCAGGCCGCCTATGCCGACCTGGTGGATGACGCCGAGACGCAGCACGGCGTCCGCCCCACCACCTTCGGCGCCATCGGCGTCTCGGCGATGATGCACGGCTACCTCGCGTTCGACGACGCGGGCGAGCTGCTCGTGCCCTTCCGCACCTGGCGCAACACCAACACCGGCCCGGCTGTCGCGGAGCTGACCGACCTGCTGGGTGTGAACATCCCGCTGCGCTGGTCGATCGCGCACCTGCACCAGGCGGTGCTCGACGGCGAGGCCCACGTCGGGCAGATCGCCTCGATCACGACCCTCGCCGGCTGGGTGCACACCGCCCTCACCGGGCGCCGCGTGCTCGGCGTCGGCGACGCCTCGGGCATGTTCCCGATCGACTCAGCCACCGGCGACTACGACGACGAGCTGCTGCGCCGCTACGACGCGCACGCCGCCGGCCGCACGCCCGCCGGTCTGCGCGCGCTGCTTCCCGAGGTTCTCGCGGCAGGGGTGGATGCCGGCGTTCTCACCGCCGCCGGTGCAGCCCTGCTCGATCCGACCGGAGCGCTGCAGCCCGGCATCCCGCTGTGCCCGCCCGAGGGTGACGCCGGCACGGGCATGGTGGCGACCAATGCCGTTGCACCGCGCACCGGCAACGTCAGCGCGGGAACGAGCATCTTCGCGATGGTCGTCCTCGAGCGCCCCCTGCAGCACACCCACCACGAACTCGACCTCGTCACGACGCCCGCCGGCGCACCGGTGGCCATGGTGCACTGCAACAACGGCGCCAGTGAGCTCGCCGCGTGGGCGGACATGTTCGCGCGGTTCGCCGCGGCCGCGGGCACGCCGATGGAGCAGGACGCCGTCTTCGACGTGCTCTTCCGCGAGGCGCTGGCCGGCGATGCCGACGCGGGCGGCTTGGTCGCGTACAACCACCTGGCCGGCGAGCCGATCGCAGGCCTGGTCGAGGGGCGGCCGCTGTTCGTGCGCACGCCCGACAGCGCGTTCACCCTCGCCAACGCGATGCGTGCGCAGCTGTACGGCGTGTTCGGCACTCTCGCCCTGGGCATGCGGGTGCTCACCGACACGACGGGGCAGAACGAAGGCGTCGAGATCGACCGGCTCTTCGCCCACGGCGGCATGTTCCGCACCGCCGGCGTCGCCCAGCGCTTCCTCGCCGGGGCCCTCGGCGCTTCGGTCGCGGTCGGCGAAACGGCTTCGGAGGGCGGGGCGTGGGGGATCGCCGTGCTCGCTGCATTCCTGGCATCCACCTCAGGCGCCGGTGCTCCGGCATCCACCCCCGACCTCGCGCGCTATCTCGATGAGACCGTCTTCGCCGACGCGACCGTCGACGTCGCCGACCCCGACCCGGCCGACGTCGCCGGCTTCGCCGCGTACCTCGACCGGTACCGCGCGGGCCTGGCGATCGAGGCCGCCGCCGTCTCCTCTCTCTGACTCCCCGGAAGGACCCCGCCATGCCCCTGAACACCTCGCTCGACGGCTACACCGTCTGGTTCGCCACCGGCAGCCAGCATCTCTACGGGGAGGAGACGCTGCGGCAAGTCGCCGAGCAGTCCCAGGCCGTCGCCGAGGGCCTGGCCGGACTCCCGGTCAAGATCGAGTGGAAGCCGGTGCTCACCGACGCCGACGCGATCCGCCGGCTCGCGCTCGAGGCCAACGCCGACGACACGGTCATCGGCGTGATCGCGTGGATGCACACGTTCAGCCCCGCCAAGATGTGGATCGGCGGGCTCGACGCGCTGCGCAAGCCGCTGCTGCACCTGCACACGCAGGCCAACGTCGAGCTGCCGTGGAACGACATCGACTTCGACTTCATGAACCTCAACCAGGCCGCGCACGGCGACCGCGAGTTCGGGTACATCCAGTCGCGGCTGGGTGTGCCGCGCAAGACCGTCGTCGGCCACGTGTCGAACCCGGCCGTGACGCAGCAGGTCGAGGATTGGCAGCGCGCCGCCGCCGGCTGGCAGGCCGTGCGCACCCTCAAGCTCGCCCGCTTCGGCGACAACATGCGCTACGTCGCCGTCACCGAGGGCGACAAGACCGAGGCTGAGCTGCGGTTCGGCGTGCAGGTGAACACCTGGGGTGTGAACGAGCTGGCCGACGCCGTGGCGCAGGCCACCGAGGCGCAGATCGACGCGCTGGTGCAGACCTACGTCGACGAGTATGACGTGGCCGACGAGCTCAAGCCCGGCGCCGAGCGCCACCAGTCGCTGCGCGACGGTGCGGCCATCGAGATCGGGTTGCGCTCGTTTCTCGAAGCCGGCGGGTTCGGGGCGTTCACGACGTCGTTCGAAGACCTCGGCGCGCTGACGCAGCTGCCGGGCCTGGCCGTGCAGCGGCTCATGGCCGAGGGGTACGGGTTCGGCGCCGAGGGCGACTGGAAGACCGCGATCCTCGTCCGCGTCGCGAACGTCATGGGTGCGGGCCTGCCCGGCGGCGCGAGCCTCATGGAGGATTACACCTACGACCTGGTCGCCGGCGACGAGAAGATCCTCGGCGCGCACATGCTCGAGGTCGCCCCGTCGCTGACCACCGCCAAGCCGCGCCTGGAGGTGCACCCGCTCGGCATCGGCGGCAAGGATGATCCCGTGCGGCTGGTGTTCACCGCCGACGCCGGACCTGCGCTCGTGGTCGCGATGAGCGACATGCGCGACCGCTTCCGCCTGGTGGCCAACGTCGTCGAGAACGTCGACGCGCCCGATCTGCCCAAGCTGCCCGTGGGTCGGGCGGTGTGGAAGCCGGCGCCGGACTTCGCCACGAGCGCCGCCTGTTGGCTCACCGCCGGTGCCGCACACCATACTGTGATGACGACCGCCGTGGGCATCGAGGTCTTCCGGGACTTCGCCGAGATCGCCGGCACTGAGCTGCTGGTGATCGACGAGGACACGACGGTGCGCGGCTTCCAGAAGGAAATCCGTTGGAACCAGGCCTACTACCGACTCGCACAAGGACTCTGATCGATGGCACGCACCCCCCTTTCCGGTACGCAGTACACACTTCGGGCGGGTGATTACGAGGCCGTCATCGCGAGCGTCGGCGCATCGCTACGAGGCCTGTGCCACAGCGGCCGGCACCTGGTGGTGTCGTTCGAACCGGACGAGGTGCGGCCCGCCTACCGCGGCGCCACTCTCGTGCCGTGGCCGAACCGCGTCGTGGACGGGCAATACACCTTCGGTGGCGCCGACCACCAGGTGCCGCTGACTGAGCCCGGGCGCGGCCACGCCCTGCACGGCCTCGGCGCATGGCTCGATTACGAGGCCATCGACCGCGGCCCCGACCACGTCACCCTCGCCGCCACGATCGAGGCGCAGACCGGCTACCCCTGGCGGGTGCGCATCGAGACGACGTTCGCGCTCAGCGCCGACGGGCTCACCCAGACCGTGCGCGCGGTCAACGAGTCCGACGCGGCGGCCCCCTTCGGCACGGGCCCCCACCCGTACCTCGTCGCCGGGCCGGGCGATCTCGACTCGTGGACGTTCGAACTGCCCGCTGCGCAGGTTCTCGAGGTCACACCCGATCGCCTGTCGCCGGTCGCGCTGCGCCCGGTCGAGGTGGACGCCGCGCGCTTCGACTACCGCACGGCCCGCACGCTGGGGGCGGTCGAGATAGACCACGCGTACGCGGGGCTGACGGCCGACGCCGAGGGCGACTACCGCGTGCGGCTGACCGACCCGTCGGGCACCGGCGTGGAGATGGTGTGGGATGCCGCATGCCCGTGGGTGCAGGTGCACACGGCCGACCAGCCCACCGGCCCCGGCACCCCGGGCCACCGAGCGGGGCTGGCCGTCGAGCCGATGACCTGCGCGCCCGACGCCTTCAATGCCGACCGGTACGACTACGACGCGGGTCTTCTCGTGATCGAGCCGGGCGAGGCCGTGGCAGCG
>JAEXHA010000103.1 GCA_023450335.1 Actinomycetes bacterium
GCGGTGGCGCGGGCCGGTGCCGACGCCCGGGTACGGCTGGCCGCGGCACAGGACGAACTCGCCCGGGCGCGCGGCGCAGCCGATCCGGTGGCCGCGCTTGACGCTGCGCGGCGAGCGCTGCGAAACGCCGAGGATGCCTCGGCGCTCGCAGACTACGATCGCCTCACGCGGGGCTGATGCTCCGCATGGGGTGAATCCTCAGCCCCGAAGGGCGTGCGGACTCAGAGGGGGCGGATGTTCTCCGCCTGCAGGCCCTTGGGGCCCTGCGCGATTTCGAACTCGACGCGCTGGTTCTCCTCGAGCGAGCGGTAACCGCTCGACTCGATCGCCGAATAGTGGGCGAAGACGTCGGCGCCGCCTTCATCGGGTGCGATGAACCCGAAGCCCTTCTCCGAGTTGAACCACTTGACGGTGCCACTGACGCTCATGAACTGCCTTACTTATGCGTGTGCCGGCGCAAATCGCGCCGGTGCCCCAAACTTACGGGGCCATACCACGCGGTGTCGTGTCTTGTCGTCAGATGGTGACACAAATGTTGCATGATCGACGCCCACTCGACGCCCGGGCGTCGTGTGAGACATGCGCCCGGGCGCCGATGGATCCCCCCGGATAGGCCACGCGGAGCGTGGCGATGCCCACTCTACTGATATATCGGGTACGCGGGGAGGGGGTCGATCGGCCCCGGTGCGCCCGCGCGGTCGTACACTGAACCGGATGCCCGCGACTCTGTCTCCCATCGATGTGACCGATGGCGTGATCCTCGGCGACGCCGTGTACGAGGAGATCGGCGCGGCGATCCTCGACGGCCGGCTCGCCCCCGGACAGCGCCTGCGCGATGTCGATGTCGCCGCGCAGCTGGGTGTGTCGCGCACGCCGGTGCGCGAAGCGCTGCAGCGACTCGAGCGCTTCGGGCTGGTCGAGGTCGCGGTGGGCCGGTACACGCGGGTGTCCGAGGTCGACGACGAGCTGCGCCACGACACCGAGGTGTTCACGACCTATTTCATGGGCAACGGGCTGCGCATCGCCCTCGCGGTCTGTTCCGACGCCGAGCTCGCCGCGCTGGTCGAGGGGGCGGATGCCGTGGTCGCGGCCGCCGCCGAGCGCAGTGCGCTGCAGCTGTTCGAGGCGTCGACGCAGCTGTTCGTGCTCGTCACGCGGGCGACCCACAACTCGGTGTTTACGACGTTCATCCGCGAGGCGTCACTGGCGATCCTGCGCAACCTCCGTGGCTGGGAGCCGTTCATGGGCACGCCGCTGACCCGCACCGAGGGCTACAGCGACCTGCGCGACTGCATCGCCGCCCGCGACGGCGACGGCGCCGAGCGTGCGCTGCGCCACCTGCACGGCGTGGCCTGACCTTCGCGCGAGCGCAGACCGTCGCGGATGCGCCACGCTCACGTCCCCGTCAGTCCGTGAACCCACAAAAAAGTCCTGAGCCGCGACCCGTTCGTAAACGATGTCGCGGCTCAGGACAACCTGTGCGCGAGGGGGGACTTGAACCCCCACGCCCTTGCGGGCACTGGCACCTGAAGCCAGCGCGTCTACCAATTCCGCCACTCGCGCGAATCCGCCTTGCGGCGCACTCAACCTCCCGAGAATATCACGCCCGCGGACGGAGGCAGAATCGCCCGGCCGGAGGTGCCTCCCACGCACGCTCAGCCAGTGCAATTAGCATGGTCGCACCGGTCGGCGAGCCTGAGGAGCCCCGTGGGACTACTTGACAGCTTCGAGAAGGGACTCGAACGCGCAGTGAACAGCGCGTTCGCGAAGACCTTCCGCAGTGGCGTTCAGCCCGTCGAGATCGCCTCCGCGCTGCGGAGCGAGCTCGACGCGAAGGCCGCGGTCGTCAGCCGCGACCGCATCCTCGCGCCCAACACCTTCGAGGTGCGCCTGGCACCGGCCGATCACGAGCGCATGCAGGCGCTGGGCGCCGCCCTCGACGACGAGCTGCACCACCTGGTCGATGAGCACGCCGCCGCGCAGGGCTTCAGCTTCGCGGGGCCCGTCACCATCGATATCCGCGCCGACGAGCAGCTGTCGACCGGCACGGTGCGTGTCGCCAGCCGCACCGCCGCCGGCGGTCAGGTCACCTGGCGCGGGGTACTCGAAGTGGCGGGCACGAGCCACGCCCTCACCCGTGGCCGCACCGTCATCGGCCGGGGGGCCGACGCCGACGTCACGATCTCGGACGCCGGAGCCAGCCGCCGCCACGCCGAAGTGCTGTGGGACGGCGAGCGCGCGATGGTGCGCGACATGGGCTCGACCAACGGAACCAAGCTGGACGGTCACAAGATCAGCGAGGCACGGCTCGCGCCCGACGGTGTCATCACCATCGGGCGCACCGATCTCACCTTCAAGGTCGTCGCGCAGGCGACCCCGCCCCGGCCCCCGCTGCCGCCGGACGACGCCACCCGCGTCTTCGACATCGGAGGCCGCCCGTGAGTGAACTGACCCTCCTGCTGCTGCAGATCGGCTTCCTGATCCTGTTGTGGTTCTTCGTGTTCTCGGTCGTCTACTCGCTGCGCGCCGACCTGTTCGGCGTCAAGGTGCGAAAGCTCCCCGAACCTGCCGCGGCTCCCGCTCCCGCTGCCGCCCCCGCGCATGCGGCGACCGCACCGGTGGCCCCCGTGGCATCCACCCCCCGGGCGAGCAGGTCGACCGGCCCCGAAAAGGCGACCCGCGACGCCGTCTCGCGCATCGTCATCACGAGTGGGCCCAAGACGGGGCTCGAACTGCCCCTCGGCGACGAGCCACTGACCATCGGCCGGTCGAGCGAGTCGGGGCTCGTGATCCGCGACGACTACACCTCGAGCCATCACGCCCGCCTGCTGCTGTGGGGCGAGCAGTGGATGATCCAGGATCTCGACTCGACCAACGGCACCTGGCACGACGGCGAGCGCGTCACCACTCCCGTCCCGATCATCGTCGGCGCCCCCATCAAGGTGGGCGCCACGACGTTCGAGCTGCGGAAGTAACGGCACGTACCCATGGTCTTCGAGGGCTCGAGCGCCGCCATCTCGCACACCGGCAAGGTCCGCTCCAACAACCAGGACTCCGGCTACTGCGGCTCGAACCTCTTCGTCGTCGCCGACGGTATGGGCGGCCACGCCGGCGGCGATGTCGCCTCGAGCCTCGCGGTCCGGCGCCTGCAGCAACTCGACCACCCCTTCACTTCGAACGCCGAGGCCGAGCGCGCGCTGCGCGAGGCCATCGCCGACACGGCCGCCGAGCTCATCGACACGGTGGCGCGCAAGCCCGAGCTTGCCGGCATGGGCACCACCGTGAGCGCGCTCATGATGGTCGAGGACTACGCCGTGGTCGCCCACATCGGCGACTCCCGCCTCTATCTCTACCGCGACGGCGCCCTCACCCAGATCACCGCCGACCACACCTTCGTGCAGCGCCTGGTCGACTCGGGTCGCATCACCCCCGAAGAGGCCCGCTACCACCCGCGGCGCTCGGTGCTCATGCGCGTGCTCGGCGACATGGACGCCGACCCCGAGGTCGACACGTTCATCATGCCGACCCAACCCGGCGACCGGTGGCTCATCTGTTCCGACGGCCTGTCGGGCGTCGTCGACGACACCCACACCGCCAAGGTTCTGGGCCAGGGCCTGGCCCCCGGCCGCACCGCCGACCTCCTGCTCAAGCAGGCGCTCGACGGCGGCGCCCCCGACAACGTCACGGTCGTGCTCGTCGACGTCGGCGGCAACCATCCCCTGTTCAGCGGCACCCCCACGATCGTGGGTGCGGCCGCCGCCCCCAGCGGCGTCGAGGTGCCCGCCGCGCGCACCGGCCGCGTCGGCGGCTGGTTCCACCCCGCCCGTCAGGCCGCCAACGAGCCCACGCATTTCGAGCCGTCGAGCGAATTCCTCGAAGAGCTCATCGAAGAAGACCGTCGGCGCGCCCGCCGCCGCCGCGTGTGGTGGAGCATCGGCTTCCTCACCATCATCGCGGCGCTCGTGGCGGCGACCTTCATGGCCTATTCGTGGACGCAGACGCGGTTCTTCGTCGGCGCCGACGATGACACAGTCGTGATCTTCCGCGGCATCCAGCAGGACATCGGCCCCATCAGCCTCTCGGACCCGTACCACGACACCGGCATCCTCCTTGCCGACCTGCCCGGCTACCAGCGCACGATGGTCGAACAGACCATCTCGGCCCGCTCGCTCGCCGACGCCGAGGCGATCGTCGACAATCTGCGACCGCGAACGGAGACGACGCCATGACGTCCGCCCCCGTCGGCACCGACACGACCGTCGTGAAGGCCCTGCGCAAGCTGCGGATGCCGCAGACGCAGCGCAACCGCGAGCTCGGCCTGCTGCTGTTCTCATTCGTGATCACCGCCGCCGCGGCCGCCCTGGTGCAGCTCGGCACCCGCGACACCCTTGATGTCACCTTCCTCTACTACTGCGGTGGACTGGGCCTGCTGACCCTCATCCTGCACGCCGTGCTGCGACTGAAAGCGCCGCAGGCCGACCCGTTCGTCGTGCCGATCGCGAGCCTGCTGTCGGGGCTGGGCCTGGTCATGATCTACCGCATCGACATCGCGCTGGGCGATGAAGGCTGGGACGCCCTGTCGACC
>JAEXHA010000104.1 GCA_023450335.1 Actinomycetes bacterium
CCGCCCACTCCTGTACGAGCCGCCCACATTCGGACGGTACGCAATTGGGCGGCTCGGACACAGGTAGGCGGCTCGCGATGGGGTGCGGTGGGCGCAGCGGGGCCGTGGGTGCGGGTGCGTGACGCCGGGGCCTGGGGCGGGGAGTCAGCCGGCGTCGACGGTGGCCGCGAGCGCGGCGTCGGCGCCGGCGGCCAGCAGCCGGGTGCGCACCGCGGCGGCCGCGCGCCTGTACGGCTCCTCGTGGGCGTGCAGCAGGGATCGGGTATTGGCCGCCTCGAGGATGGCGGTGATCTCGAACGCGAGCTGGCGGGCGTCGTCGAGCAGCGGGAGCTCACCCGCAGCGGCGGCGTGCTCGGCACAGATGGTGAGGTAGTCCTCCCACGCGGTGGTCGCTTCGGCGATGGCATCGCGCACCGGGCCCGGCTTGGCATCGACTTCGACGGATGCGGCGACGAAGAAGCAGCCCCCGCGGAACACGCGCTGCCGCGAGTACGCGAACCACGCGGTGAGCAGCGCGCACAGCCGTTGCAGCCCCTGGGGTGTTCCCGAGCGCGCAGGGGCGATGACCGTGTCGATGAAGATCTGACGCGCGGCCGCGACCGTGGCCAGCTGCAGTTGCTCCTTCGAGCCGAACAGGGTCGCGATCCCGCTCTTGCTGTGGCCGGTGGCCTCCGACAACCGGCCGATCGTCAGCCCGTCGAGGCCCTCGACCGACGCCGTGTGAACGGCGCGGGAGAGGATCGCGCGGCGCGATTCGTCGCCCCGCGCGCGGCGGCCGTCGATCTCCCCTTGTGACATCCTCCGAGGTTACCGTACGATCGTTCGTGCCTATACGTACGACCGTGCGTATACCCAGTTCGAGAGGCGTACGCAATGAAGTTGTCGGCCGTGGCCACCGTGGCATCCCTGCGTCTGATGGGGGTGCTGGCTCCGCCGTCGTGGGGTGCCGCGCTCGCTTTGCCCGCGCTCATGGCGGTGGCCCGACCCGCTCCGGTCGCGCCCGACGACGAAGCGACCATGTGGCGTGCACGACGGTCTCGCCTGCGCGTGCGCGGCGTCGACGGTAACGGCGCCGAGGTCGTCACCTACGAGTGGGGCAGCGGCGATCGCACCGTGGTGCTCGTGCACGGCTGGAACGGCCGTGCCAGCCAGTTCGCCACGCTCGCGCGCGAGCTGGTCGCGGAAGGCTATCGCGTCGTCGCGTTCGATGCCCCCGCCCACGGCGCCTCATCGGGTCGGCGCACCTACATCCACGACTGGACGGACGCGCTGGACGGACTGCAGCGTGACCACGGCGCATTCGAGATGGTCATCGGGCATTCTTTCGGCGCTCTCGCGGCGGTCGTCGCCGCGGCGGCGGGGCTGGAGACGAGGAGCCTGGTGACCATTGCGGCGCCGGCCGGCCCCGACACGTTGTTGACGCAGTTCCAGCGGCTGGCGGGGTACTCGCCGCGCATCACCCCTGCGCTGCGGCGCCGATTCGCCGCCCGCTACTTTCCCGAACAGCCCGACCCCTTACCGCGCTTGTCGGCGGAGCAGGTCGCGCTGGCGCCGGACATGGCGGTGCTGGTCGTCCACGACGAGGACGATCGGATGGTGCCCTTCGGTGATGCTGAACGCATCGTCGCGGCGCACCCGGCCGCGCGCATGATGCGCACTCGCGGCCTGGGTCACAACCGGATGTTGCGCGACGACATCCTGCTCGACGCGGTCATCGGGTTCGGCTCGGGCCTCCCCGCGCGGATGCCGGTGCCGTGACCGGCGGGCGATCTCTCAGGGTCGGCCTGTAGAGTAGGGCAGTCGGCTCTGGACACCGCGTGCTGCGCGGATGGGTTTGTGAGTCCAAGGGGCCGATGGTGGGAGCGAATCCGCTCCGACGACCATCACTGTGAATGGCCCCCGGCCGACGATATGTCCGGGTAACTCCATGCCGCGTGTGCGGCCGCGTTCCGGCGCGACTTGAGGAGTGCTGTTCTCGCGCGAGACAACCCAGAAGGACACCACCATGCCCAAGAACAAGAAGCCCGCTGGCAGCCGAGCTCAGAGCTTCGAGCCGCGCTACGGCAAGAAGACCGCCTACCAGGATGCCAAGCGTCGCCCGGGTCAGGCATCGGCCGGCAAGCCGGGGAGCAAGAGCCCGAGTCATCGCGGCTACCGCGCCGAAGAGGGGACGGCTCCCGCGAAGAAGCAGCGCTGGACTGCGCAGGAGCGCGCCGGCCGCGATGAGGCCCGCGGCATCCGCACCCACGCCCACGGCGGCCGTGACGACCGTGCGCCCCGCTCGTTCGACGACCGTCCCAAGCGGAGCTTCGACGACCGTCCGCGTCGCGATGACCGCCCCGCGCGTTCGTATGATGATCGTCCCGCGCGCTCGTATGACGACCGTCCGCGTCGCGATGACCGTCCGACCCGTTCGTTCGACGACCGTCCGAAGCGGAGCTTCGATGACCTTCCCCGCCGGTCCTTCGACGAGCGTCCCGCGCGTTCGTTCGATGACCGTCCCCGCCGGGATGACCGTCCCGCCCGTTCGTTCGACGATCGTCCTCGCCGGTCCTTCGACGACCGCCCCGCCCGTGACGACCGTCCGGCTCGTTCGTTCGAGGACCGCCCGAAGCGCAGCTTCGATGACCGTCCCCGTCGGTCCTTCGACGACCGTCCGAAGCGGAGCTTCGATGACCGTCCCCGCCGCGACGACCGTCCCGCGCGTTCGTTCGAGGACCGCCCGCGCCGCGATGACCGTCCCGCGCGTTCCTACGACGACCGTCCCCGCCGCAGCTTCGATGACCGTCCCCGCCGCAGCTTCGACGACCGGCCGCGTCGGGACGACCGTCCCCGCCGTGAGGAGCGGCCGAACCGCTCCGACTGGAACGCCGACGCGAAGGCGAAGGCACACGAGGAGCATGTCGACGTCGTCCACGAGAAGCTGCAGGCCGAGGCCGTCCAGGCCGAAGAGGTGGCCGGTGTGACGTTCTCGAGCCTCGGGCTCGGCGACAACATCGTGCGTGCGCTGGCCGACATGGGCGCGGCCTCCCCGTTCCCGATCCAGTCCGCGACGATCGCGCCGATCCTCGAGGGCCGTGACGTCCTCGCCCGCGGCCGCACCGGCTCGGGCAAGACCATCGCCTTCGGCGCACCCCTGGTGGAGTCGATCCTGCGCAGCCAGGCCGGCCAGCGCCGCGAGTTCGGCCGCAAGCCGAAGGCGCTCGTCCTCGCCCCCACGCGCGAGCTCGCGCTGCAGATCGACCGCACCATTCAGCCGATCGCCCGCAGCGTCGGGCTGTTCACCACCCAGATCTACGGCGGCGTGCCCCAGGCACGTCAGGTCGGTGCGCTCAAGAAGGGCGTCGACATCATCATCGGCACCCCCGGCCGCATCGAAGACCTCGTGGAGCAGGGCAAGCTCGACCTCTCCGAGGTGCGCATCGCCGTACTCGACGAGGCCGACCACATGAGCGAGCTCGGCTTCCTCGAGCCGATGCAGCGCATCCTGCGCCTGGTCGAAGACGGCGCCCAGAAGCTGCTGTTCTCGGCCACGCTCGACCGTGAGGTCGCGGCCCTGGTCGACGAGTTCCTCGTCGAGCCGGCCGTGTACGAGGTCGCCGGCGAAGACCAGGACTCGGGCACCATCGACCACCGCGTGCTCGTCATCGACCACCGCGACAAGGCTGAGATCCTGACGTCGCTGGTCGACCGGGCGGGCAAGACGCTCGTCTTCGCCCGCACCCGTGCCTACGCCGAGATGCTCGCCGAGCAGTTCGAGGACGCCGGCATCCGCGCCGTCGCCCTGCACGGCGATCTCAACCAGGCCAAGCGCACGCGCAACCTCGAGCGCCTCACCTCGGGCCGCGTCGATGTGCTGGTGGCCACCGATGTCGCCGCCCGTGGCATCCATGTGGATGACATCGACCTGGTGATCCAGGCCGACGCGCCCGACGAGTACAAGACGTACCTGCACCGTTCGGGCCGCACCGGCCGTGCGGGCCGCTCGGGCACGGTCGTCACGCTGATCACCCGTCAGCGCCGCCGCCGCATGACCGAGATGCTCGACCGTGCCGAGATCGACGCGCCGTTCGATGAGGCGCGTATCGGCGACGACGTGCTCGAGGAGCTGGCCGGTCGCCAGCTCGCCGACGTCGACGCCTGAGCGTCACCCTTCGACAGCGCCGGGAGCCTTCGGGCCTCCGGCGCTGTCGCCTGTGCGGCGATCGACGGACGCGCAGTAGCGCCCACGCCCGCGGGGGCGCCCGCGTTTGTCGACATCTCGCGCCACGCGCGTCGGGTGTGACGCCTCCGTCATCCGTAGGGTGAGAGGGTGCCGTCCATCGAACCCGCCGCCGTGCGTTGGAGCGTCCACGCGTTTCGGGTCGATCAGCCCGAGCGGCCGATCATCAACGAGAACCCCGACCTCGTACTGCCCTCCGCCAGCACGGCGAAGATCCTGGTGCTGCTCGCCGTGGCGCTCGGCATCGAGCGCGGCGACCTCGCGGCCGACGAGCTCCTCGAGCGCAGCAGCGTCGACCCGGTCGCCGACTCCGGCATCTGGCAGCATTTGGATGCCGCAGCCCTCACCCTGCATGACGCCGCCACGCTCGTGGGATTGTGCTCCGACAACCTCGCCACCAACGCGCTGATCGCGCGGCTGGGTGGGCTCACGCCTGTCGCTGCCGTCGCCGCGGAGCTGGCGATCACCGGCCTCGCTCTGCACGACATCGTGCGTGATGAACGCACAGCCGAACATCGGGCGACGCTCAGCACCGGCAGCGCACGCGGATACGCCACGCTCATGGCCCGCCTCGTGCGAGCCGACGGCATCCCGGCATCAGTCGCCGCGCGCGTGCTCGCGTGGCTCTCGCTCGGAGTGGATCACAGCATGGTCGCCGCGGCCTTCGGCCTCGATCCGCTCGCGCACCAGAGACCCGATCGCGGCTTCACAGTGATCAACAAGACCGGAACCGACGAGGGTGTGAGAGTGGATGCCGGTGTCGTCAGCGCCGGCGACCGCACGATCGCTTACGCGTGCCTGGCGCATTGGCCGGCCGATGTCGCCGGCACCGAACGCGATCACGTGCTCGCGGAGATGCGCAGTATCGGCGAGCGACTGCGCGCCGAACTCGCCCCGAGCGGCCCCTGATCCGAGCCGCCCCTTCCGCGGCCACGCGATTCCTGCCAGAATGGTCCCAATCTATTTGTTAGGAATCCTTCCTAATAGGGATGCCGGAGCACCGTCGCTGCGGCACGCAAACGATCGAAGGAGCTCGTGTTGTCCCGCAGAACACCCACTGTCGCGCTCGCCGCAGCCGGCGCTCTTGTCGTCGGACTGCTGGGCGCAGCTCCGGCATCCGCCACCGCAGCCGAACCGTCGACGACGACGATCAACGGCTACCGCAACGTCGGCTACTACGGCCAGTGGCAGGCCACCGGTGCTGCCGGCGCCACCCTGAAGAAGCTGTTCGTCGATGCCGACGCCGGCGCGAATCTGACGCACCTGAACTACTCGTTCGGCAACATCGCCGGCAGCCAGGGCGACATCGACGCCGCGATCGCCGACGGCACGCAGGGGCTGGACGACACCGCACCGTACACCTGCTTCATCTCCGACCAGCCGGCACCAGCCCCGGGTCAGACACAGACCGCCGGTGACGCCGACAGCGACTTCCTCCACCGGTACTCCGCCGACGAGTCGGTGCTCGGCGTCGCCGACACCGCCACGCAGAAGCTCGCCGGCAACCTCAACCAGCTGCGCCAGCTCAAGCGCCTGTATCCGCAGCTGAAGGTGCACGTCTCGCTCGGCGGCTGGTCGTGGTCGAAGTCGTTCTCGCCCGCCGTCGCCACCCCCGAGCGGCGCGAAGCGCTGGCCGAATCGTGCATCGACCTGTGGATCCACGGCAACCTGCCCGAGATCGACGGGCGCGGCGGCGACGGTGCGGCAGCCGGGATCTTCGACGGATTCGACCTCGACTGGGAGTGGCCCGGCGCCCCCGACTGGGCACAGGAGGTCGGCAATGCCGTCGACCCCGAGAACGACCGTGCGAACTTCCTGGCGTTCGTGAAGGAACTCCATGACCAGCTCGCCGAACTGACCGTCGATACCGGGCGTGACTACGAACTGTCGGCGTTCCTGCCGGCAAGTCCCGGCGTCATCACTGCGGGTGGATGGAACGACCCGGCGCTGTGGGAGTACCTCGACTTCGGCAACCTGCAGGGATACGACCTGTGGGGCTCGTGGGGTGCGACCACAGGGCACCAGGGCAACGTCTACGGCGACCCGGCGTACAACTGGGGTCTCGGCCTCGACACCGTGCTCGCGTCCTACACCTCTGCGGGCGTCGACCCATCGCAGCTCAACCTCGGCCTCGCCGCGTACGGACACGGCTGGCGCGGCGCCGACCTCGAGCCGTGGCAGCCGGCCGACAGCCCGGCATGGGGTGAGGACGGCGCCGCGACGCTCTCGTGGGACAAGCTCAAGCTCAAGGCCCTCGACATCCACCACAACTACACCGCCGACGGCCATTTCAACGCGACCTATGGGTATGACCCCGAGACGCGTGAATGGTGGACCTTCGACGACCCGATCGCCGTAGCCGAGAAGACCCGGTGGGCCCTCGCGCAGGGGCTCGGCGGCGTCGACTTCTGGGAGCTCGCCCACGACGTGACCGCCGAACTGCCGGCGGTGTCGGCACGGGAGCTGCGGCGCGCGGAACGGGGGCCTCTCGCCGGCGACGAGCTGACGGCATGTGCCGACGCCGAGCCGTGGCGCGCGACGACCACATACCGTGGGGGCGAGACGGTGTTCCTTGACGGGCGTGTCTTCCGGGCGCAGTGGTGGACCAGAGGCGCCGAGCCGGGGCGCTCCGCGTACGGTTCGTGGGAGACGGTGACCGCGTGCGGTGTGGATGCCGGTGCCCTGCAGCAGTGGTACCACGACACCGTCTACGACACCGGGGACCAGGTCATCCACGAGGGCGTGACCTACACCGCGCAGTGGTGGACGCGCGGCCAGGAGCCGGGCGCGTCGAAGTGGGGGCCCTGGCGGCGCTGATCCGCCGGGGAAAGCCCCGCCTGAGCGACGGCGCCGAGCCTGAGCGCGTCCGCTCAGAACAATGTGGGCGCGACCGGCTGCGGCCGGGGGGTCGTGCGGAGGACCGGACCGGGGCGCGCCGGCCGGTTCTCCGCCTCCTCTTCCACGCCGCCGCCGAGTCCGTAGCGGCGCAGCAGGGGGCGCACGCGCGCGGAGAGCAGCTTCCGGTACCCCTGCGGGGCGCTCACCGAGGCGCCCGGATAGAGGCCTCGGTACACCGGCACGAGATCCGGACGCTCACGCTCGAGCCATTGCCAGAACCATTGCTTCGCCCCCGGGCGCAGGTGCATCGCGCCGAAGACCACCCGCCGGGCACCGGTCGCGGCGATGCGGGCGAGGGTGTCATCGAGCATCTCGACCGAGTCGGTGAGGTGCGGCACGATCGGCATGAGGAAGACGCTCACCGAGAAGCCTGCCTCCGTCGCGGCACGCACCGTCTCGAGCCGCGCCGAGAAGGACGGCGCTCCCGGTTCGAGCAGGTGGCGCAGATGCTCGTCGGGGACGGCAATCGACATGGCCAAGCGGACCCGCACTTTCTCCCTGGCATCCACCAGCAGGGGAAGGTCTCGGCGCAGCAGCGTGCCCTTGGTGAGGATCGAGAACGGTGTCCCGTGCGAGGCGAGCGCATCGATGATCTTGGGCATGAGGCGGTAGCGGCCTTCGGCGCGCTGGTACGGATCGGTGTTGGTGCCCAGCGCCACCGGTTCCCCCCGCCACGAGGGCCGCGCCAGCTCGCGCCGCAGCACATCGCCGACATTGACCTTCACGACGATCTGGTTGTCGAAGTCGGCGCCGGAATCGAGGTCGAGGTATTCGTGCGTCTTGCGGGCGAAACAGTTGTGACTGACAACGCCGTTCGCGATGAAGTCTCCGGTGCCGGTGGTGATGTCGACCATGTCGATGTCATAGCCGAGGTCGTCGATGGCGACGACCCGCAGGTCAGCGACGGTCTTGACCGCTATACCGCGGATATCTAGCTTCCTCATCATCGCGGGGAGCGACACTGCGGCGCCGACGCCGAAACCCATGAGTCGGTTATTGACCGTCAGGTACGGGCGCTGTTCGCCTCCGGACATCGCCCCTTTGACGTGCTTCCAGCCGCGATCGGTGAGGAATCGATGGTCCGCGCTTGCGACGAGTTCGGTGCCGTCGGCGAGGCTGACGCGATAGGCGCGCTTTCGTGTGTGCCATTTCGCGAGCACGCGGGTGGCCCGATATCGACGGTAGGCTCCGGATTTCTCAGTGCCGATGATCTCGTCGCCGACAGTGAGTTCTGCGAGACGTCGCATGCGCCCGTCACCCATGAGGATCTGCGTCTCAGGATCCAGGCAGTAGACACATGCATGGCTGCAGCCACGGTAAGGGTTCACCGTCCAGTCGAACGGCATCGCCGAACTGCCCGGCACATGGTTCAGCGCCGACTTCGCGAGCACCTCGTGGAACGTCATTCCCTGGAACTCGGGGGTAGTGACGCTGCGGACGAAACCGCCCATCGACTCGAGCCCGGGCAATGCGCCGGCGTCCTGCTCGCCGACCGTCTGTCCCTGCCACCGCATGCGAACAGTAGAACACATGTATGAGTGCGGAGCAATACAGTATCGAAGATTCATCCTCGCCGTCGTTTCGCGGTGAGCGCGCGACAATGGACGGGTGACGGAACCCGACCCGCCGCGCACCCGGCGATCTGCGGCGCCCGGGACGCGCGCGCTCGCACGGCATGCCCGAGCGCGACGCCGCGGCAGCATCTGGGTGGCGGGTGCGTTGGCGGCCGTCGTCATCCTCGGGTCGACGGTCGCTGTCACCGCGGCGATCACCGCGGGGGAGCCCCGGGCTGAGCGGGACGAGGTCACATCGCCCGGTTCGGTCG
>JAEXHA010000107.1 GCA_023450335.1 Actinomycetes bacterium
CGACGGCGCCGCGCGCGACCGGGCCTTCGCGGCGCTGGCCGCCGGCGACTACGCCTGGCTGTTCGTCACCAGCGCCGCGAGCGTCGAACAGCTCGTCGCCCATGGCATCCACGTGCCCGCGACCACCCGGATCGCCGCAGGCGGCCGCGCCACGGCGCGCGCCGTGGCCGACGCGGGGTTCGAGGTCGAGTTCGTGCCGGTCGGCCCGTCGTCGGCGGCCGCGATGATCACCCAGTGGTGCGTCGACCGGTCTCCGGCCGCCACCGGCCGCTGCCTCGTGCTGCGCAGCGACCTGGCCCTGGCCGTCATCAGCGACGAGCTCGAGCTGCAGGGCTTCGACGTCGACGTGTGCATCGCCTACCGGACGATCGGCATCGATCTCGACCCGGCCGTGGCCGCCGACCTGCGCGAGGGCCGCATCGACGTCGTCCTGCTGACCTCGCTGAGCGTCGCCCGCGAGCTGCGCAGGCAGGTGCCGCACGTGGCCGACAGGGTGCTGATCGCCTCGATCGGGCCCGGCACCACCCGCGACGCGACCAGACTGGGCTATACGGTCGCCTACACCGCGCAGACGCAGAGCGTCGACGCGCTGCTGGCCGAACTCGATGCCCGATCCACTTCGGAGGAGTCCGCATGAGCACGTTCCCCACCCGCCGCCTGCGCCGCCTGCGCGGCACGCCGGCCCTGCGACGCCTCGCCGCGGAGACCACGCTGTCGCCCGCGCGCCTCGTGCTGCCGGTGTTCGTCAAGGAAGGGGCCACGGCGGCCGTGCCCATCGCGAGCATGCCCGGCGTGGCGCAGCACCCGCTCGACGCGCTTCCGGCCGTGGTCGAGGCCGCGGCCGCGGCGGCGGTGGGCGGCATCATGCTCTTCGGCGTCCCGGCCACGCGCGATGCGACCGGCAGCGGGGCCGTCGACCCCGACGGCATCCTCAACCGCGCCATCACCGTCGCGCGCGATGCCGCCGCGGGCCGCCTCACCGTGCAGGCCGATCTGTGCCTGGACGAGTTCACCGATCACGGCCACTGCGGCGTGCTGGCCGCCGACGGCAGCGTCGACAACGACGCGACCCTGGAGATCTATGCGCGGATGGGCGTGGCGCAGGCCCGCGCCGGCGCCGACGTGCTGGGACTGTCGGGCATGATGGACGGCCAGGTGGCCGCCGTGCGGACCGCCCTCGACGCCGCAGGGTTCGCGCATGTGGCGATCCTGGCCTATGCCGCGAAGTACGCGTCGGCGTTCTACGGGCCCTTCCGCGACGCCGTCGAGTCGACGCTCACCGGCGACCGTCGCACATACCAGCTCGATCCGGGCAACGGCCGCGAGGGCGTCGAAGAGGCGCTCGCAGACATCGCCGAGGGCGCCGACGTGGTCATGGTCAAGCCCGCGGGCCCCTACCTCGACGTTCTCGCCCGCGTCGCCGACGTCTCGGCGGTGCCGGTGTGGGCCTACCAGGTGTCGGGGGAGTACGCCCTCATCGAGCACGCTGCCGCCGCCGGCCTCATCGACCGCGATCGTGCGATCGGCGAGACGCTGCTGGGCATCCGCCGCGCCGGCGCCGAGGTCATCCTCACCTACTGGGCACTGGAGGTGGCGGCGTGGCTGCGGGACGGGAAGGAACTCGGATGACCGGCAACGACGAGCTGTTCGCCCGCGCCCAACAGGTCATTCCCGGCGGCGTGGATTCGCCCGTCCGCGCCTACGGATCGGTCGGCGGCGTCCCGCGCTTCTTCGTCTCCGGGCACGGCCCGTATCTCGTCGACGCCGACGGGCGCGAATACGTCGACCTCGTCGCGGGGTGGGGGCCGGCCCTGCTCGGGCATGCCCACCCCGCCGTGGTCGATGCCGTCGTGACCGCCGCCGGGCGCGGCCTCGGGTTCGGCGCTCCCAACCCCGCCGAGGCCGAGCTCGCCGCACTCATCCGCGACCGGGTGCCCGCCGCGCAGAAGGTCCGTCTCGTGTCCACGGGCACCGAGGCGACCATGACCGCGATCCGGCTCGCCCGCGGCGCGACGGGCCGCGACCTGCTCGTGAAGTTCGCCGGCCATTACCACGGCCACTCCGACGGACTGCTCGCACAGGCCGGGTCGGGCCTGGCCACCTTCGCGCTGCCGGGTTCGGCGGGCGTGCCCGAGGCCATCGCGGCCCAGACCCTCGTCGTGCCCTACAACGACCGCGACGCGCTCACCGCAGTGTTCGCGGCGCACCCCGGCCGCATCGCCGCGGTCATCACCGAGGCCGCCGGCGCCAACATGGGCGTCGTGCCGCCCGAGGCCGGCTTCACGACCTTCCTCGCCGAGACGGTGCGCGCCCACGGCGCGCTGTTGATCAGCGACGAGGTGCTCACCGGCTTCCGTGCCTCCGCGGCGGGCTACGCCGGCGTGCTCCACGCCGCCGGGGAGGACGTCGTGCCCGACCTGGTCACGTTCGGCAAGGTGATCGGCGGGGGGATGCCGGTGGCCGCCGTCGCGGGCCGGGCCGACATCATGGACCTGCTCGCCCCGACCGGCCCGGTGTACCAGGCCGGCACGCTGTCGGGCAATCCCGTCGCCGTGGCCGCGGGGCTGGCGACGCTGCGGCTGGCCGACGCCGAGGTGTACGGGCGGCTACAGACCGCGGCATCCACTGTCGCGACCGCCGTCGCCGACGCCCTGACCGCGGCCGGCGTGCCGCACGCCCTCCAGTGGGCCGGCACGCTGTTCAGCGTCTTCTGGGGCGCCGAGGTGGCCGGGGGAGTGCCGGACTACGCGACCGCGCAGCGGCAGGACACCGCCGCGTACGGGCGCTTCTTCCACGCGATGCTGGATGCCGGGGTCTCGCTGCCGCCCTCGGCGTTCGAGGCGTGGTTCGTCACCGCCGCTCACGACGACGCCGCCATCGCCCGGATCGTCGCGGCGCTGCCGGCGGCCGCGCGTGCTGCCGCCGGGTGAGGCCGGACTTCGGGTACTTTCTCCCAGCGCATGTGAGTTCCGGCTCACACACGGCGTTGGCCAGCGGGGCACCAGTGGGCTCGCCGTTGTACTTCGTGCCGCGTCGGTAGGCTGGAGCGCATGTCCGTGACCCTGCTCGGTGCCGCCGAGATCCGTGCGCTCGCCGCCGAACTCGACGTCACGCCGACCAAGAAGCTCGGGCAGAACTTCGTCGTCGACGCGAACACGGTCCGCAAGATCGTGCACGCGGCCAAGGTCACGGCAGCCGACCGCGTCGTCGAGGTGGGGCCGGGGCTCGGTTCGCTGACACTCGCGATCCTCGAGACCGGCGCGCCCGTCACGGCCGTCGAGATCGACCACCGCCTCGCCGAGCGCCTGCCCGCCACCGCGCGGGCCCACGGCGTGCCCGCCGGTGCCCTCACCGTCGTCGACTCCGATGCGCTGCGGGTGACCGCATTGCCCGGTGACCCCAACGTGCTCGTGGCCAACCTGCCCTACAACGTCAGCGTGCCGGTGCTGCTGCACTTCATGGAGACCTTCCCGGGGCTTCAGCGCGGCGTCGTCATGGTGCAGGCCGAAGTCGGCGAGCGTCTCGCCGCGCCGCCGGGATCGAAGGTGTACGGCGCGCCCAGCGTGAAGGCGGCCTGGTACGGCGCGTGGCGGCTGACCGGCACCGTCTCACGCCAGGTGTTCTGGCCGGTGCCCAACGTCGACAGCGTGCTCGTCGCTTTCGAACGCGACCCGCAGCCCCGCGGCGACGACGACGAACGCGCCCGCACCTTCCGCATCGTCGACGCCGCCTTCCAGCAGCGCCGCAAGATGCTGCGCCAGGCGCTGTCGGGCGCGCTGGGCGGATCGGCGGCCCAGGCCAGCGCTGTGCTCGAAACCGCCGGCGTCGACCCCACCGCGCGCGGCGAGCAGCTCACGATCGACGACTTCGTGGCCGTTGCGCGCGTCGCCGCCGCACACTGAGGCGGCGGTCTCCCACCCGGTCGGACCGGTCGGTAGCCTGGAGCGATGACCGACAGCGCAGACCGCTTCCCGCCCACCCGCGGTGGAGACCTCCACCGGCCCTACACGGCGGCATCCACCCGGTACGACGCAGCCTCCTTCCGTCAGGTCGGCGACAGCGGGCTCTACCTGCCGCCGATATCGCTGGGCCTGTGGTGGAACTTCGGCGACAACATCCCGTTCGACAACCAGCGGGCGCTGCTGCGCCACGCCTTCGACCGCGGCATCACCCACTTCGACCTCGCGAACAACTACGGGCCGCCGTACGGATCGGCCGAGACGAACTTCGGCCGGATGATGCGCGAGGACTTCGCTCCCTACCGTGACGAGCTCATCATCTCGTCCAAGGCCGGCTGGGACATGTGGCCCGGACCCTACGGCACGCTGGGCTCGCGCAAGTATGTGCTCGCCAGTGCCGAGCAGTCGCTGCAGCGCATGAACCTCGACTACGTCGACATCTTCTACTCGCACCGCTACGACCCCGTCACCCCCATCGAGGAGACGATCGGTGCGCTGGACACTCTCGTGAAGCAGGGCAAGGCGCTGTACGTCGGCATCTCGTCCTACAGTGCCGAGCACACGGCGGCCGCGAAGGCCGTCGCGCGCAGCCTGAGCACGCCCCTCGTGATCCACCAGCCGGCCTATTCGATCCTCAATCGCTGGGTCGAAGACGGGTTGACCGGAGTGCTCCGCCAGGAGGGCATGGGGGCGATCGCGTTCACACCGCTCGCGCAGGGCCTGCTGACCGGCAAGTATCTCGGCGACGGCACCGCGCAGCGCGCTCAGCAGCGGTCGTCGCTGCCGCAGGAGCGCCTGAGCGAACACGGCCTCGCTTCGCTGCGCAGCCTCAACCTCATCGCCGAACGGCGCGGTCAGACCCTCGCGCAGATGGCGATCCAGTGGGTGCTGCGCGACCCGGTGGTCACCTCCGCCCTCATCGGCGCCTCACGGCCCGAACAGCTCGACGAGAACGTCGCCGCCCTGACCGGCCCCGCGTTCGACACCGAGGAGCTCGAGCGCATCGACGCGCTCAGCGACAGCATCCACGTCGACCTGTGGGCCGAATCGACGAACGCGTGAGCCTCGCCTTCATCGCCGACCGCGTGCACGTGCGCGCGCCCGGAAAGCTCAACGTGTACTTCGACGTGGGCGAGGTGCAGGCCGACGGCTACCATCCGGTCGCCTCGGTCTACCAGGCCGTCTCGCTGTACGAGGACGTCGTGGCCACACCGGCCGACGACTTCACCGTCAGCGTCACCGGCGACGTCGATGTGACGGGCGTCCCGCTGGACGACTCCAACCTCGCGCTCCGGGCCGCCCGCCTGGTCGCGCGCGCGGCTGAGGTCGAAACCGGCGTGCACCTCGAGATCCACAAGGGCGTTCCGGTCGCCGGCGGCATGGGCGGCGGTTCGGCCGACGCGGCCGCGACACTCGTGGCCTGCAACGAGCTGTGGGGGGCGCCGCTGTCGAGCACGGATCTGCACGAGTTGGCGGCCGACCTGGGCGCCGACGTGCCGTTCGCGCTGCTGGGCGGCACCGCCGTGGGCACCGGCCGCGGCGATGAGCTGGCCCCGGCGCTGGCCCGCGGCCGCATCGACTGGGTGCTGGTCACCCACCGCGACGGGTTGTCCACCCCCGCGGTGTACGGACATCTCGATGTGCTGCGCGGCGCCGCCGACATCGCCCCGGCGCGCGGTGTGCCCCGCGTCGACGCGGCCGTGCTGCAGGCTTTGCGAGCGGGGGATGCCGGGGCTCTGGCCGAGGTGGTCCACAACGACCTGCAGGCGGCGGCCCTGGCGCTGCGCCCCGATCTGGCCGCGGTCCTCGCCGACGGCCGCGATGTCGGCGGACGCGGGGGCCTCGTCTCGGGATCAGGGCCCACCGTCGCGTTCCTCGCGGACGATCCCGCCCACGCGGCCGAGGTCACCGGCGCTCTGATCGCTCGCGGCCACGACGCCTTCGCCGTGCACGGCCCCGTTCCCGGCGCTCGCGTCCTCGGCTGAACCGCTCACCACGCACAGGAAGACCCGCATGACCGATCTGAACACCCGCCACCACACCGCCCCCGTCGACGCCGACCTCGTCGCCGCACTGCGCGACCGCGGTCTCGAGGTACGACGCGAAGACGACGCCGACGCCGCGCAGGTGGCCGGCTGGCAGCAGGCCGTCGTCCGCGGTTTCCTCGACGCCGAGCCGTCCGACCTCCAGCGCGAGACCTCGTTCGCACGCGGCGGCTACCGTCGCAAGGTCGGCGTGCACGATCCCCAGACCCCGCAGCCCGAGATCCCCGTCGCGACCTTCGCCTCGTGGATCGCCGGCCTGAGTCTTCCCGGCGGCACCACGGTGCCCGCCTGCGCCATCAGCGCCGTCACCGTGGCACCCACGCACCGACGGCAGGGTCTGCTGCGCGGGGTCATGGGCGCGGAGCTGTGCACGGCCGCGGCCGCAGGCGTGCCCATCGCCGCGCTCACCGTGAGCGAGTCGGGCATCTACGGCCGGTTCGGGTTCGGTCCGGCCGCCCCCGTCACCTCGTGGCGCCTCAACGTCCGCCGCGCGGGTTGGATCGGCCCGCACGCTCCCGGCCGCATCGACTTCGTCACCCGCGAACGTGCCCGCGAGCTGGTGCGCGATCTGCATGAGCGCATCTGGCGCGGCACGGCCGGGGAGATCCACCTCGTCGACGACCACGCCGACCGCAAGACCCGCACCCGGCCCGACGCCGAGAAGGCCGGCGAGCTGCGCGCACTGCAATACCGTTCGTCCGACGGCCGCGTCGACGGGCTGGTCACCTACACGGTGCGGGAGAACCACGATGACTTCGCCGACTCGACCCTGCGCGTGGTCGCCCTCATCGCGGCGACCGACGAGGCATACGCCGGGCTCTGGCGATTCCTGCTGTCGATGGATCTCATCGGCACGATCGAGGCGGGCGAACTGTCCGTCGACGAGCCGCTGTGGTGGATGATCGCCGACCAGCGCGCGGCGCGGATCACGGTGCGCGACCACCACTACCTGCGCATCCTCGACGTGGCCGCGGTCCTGACCGCGCGCCGCTATGACCGCGCCGACCGGATCGTGCTCGAGGTCGACGACCCGCTCGGGTTCGCCCACGGTCGCCACGTGCTGACCGCCGACGAGGACGGCCACGCCACCGTGACTTCCGGCGGCGCCACCGCCGACGACCCCGTGGTGCGACTGGGTGTCGCCGAGCTGTCGGCCATCGTGCTCGGCGGCGTGTCGGCCGTCACGCTCGCCCGTGCCGGCCGCGTGCACGCCGACGATCCCGAGCGTGTCGCGCGCCTGTTCGCCTGGCCGACCCCGCCGCGGCTCAGCTACTGGTACTGACGCCGTAGCCTGGAGGGGATGGCACATCTGCTGGGGGCCGAGGCCCTGCACCTGGAATACCCGACCAAGGTCGTCTTCGACGGCGTCTCACTCGGCGTCGATGAGGGCGACCGCATCGGCATCGTCGGCCGCAACGGCGACGGCAAGTCGAGCCTGATGGCCATGCTCGCCGGACGCCGCGAACCCGATTCCGGCCGGGTCACCGTTCGCGGCGGCGTGCGCATCGGCATGCTCGATCAGGCCGATGTCCTCGACGACGCCGGCACCGTCCGGCACACGATCGTCGGCGACCGGCCCGAGCACGAGTGGGCCGGCGACGCGGCGATCCGCGATGTCATGAGCGGACTGGTGGCCGACCTCGACCCCGACGCACGACTGGACACCCTCTCGGGTGGTCAGCGACGGCGCGTGGCACTGGCGAAGCTGCTGGCCGGCGACTGGGACGTCCTGGCCCTGGATGAGCCCACCAACCACCTCGACGTCGAGGCGATCGCGTGGCTGGCCGCGCACCTCAAGCGCCGCTGGTCGCCGAGCACCGGTGCGCTCATGATCGTCACCCACGACCGCTGGTTCCTCGACGAGGTGTGCACACGCACATGGGAGGTGCACGACCGCATCGTCGAACCGTTCGAGGGGGGCTACGCCGCGTACATCCTGCAGCGCGTCGAACGCGACCGCCAGGCCGCCGTCATCGAGCAGCGGCGGCAGAACCTCGCCCGCAAGGAGCTCGCCTGGCTGCGTCGCGGTGCCCCCGCGCGCACGGCGAAGCCGAAGTTCCGCATCGAGGCGGCCAACGAACTGATCGCCGATGTGCCCGAGCTGCGTGACAAGGTGTCGCTGACCTCGCTGGCCGTCTCGCGTCTGGGCAAGGATGTCGTCGATCTGCTGGACGCCGGAGTGACCTACCCGGCCACCGGCGGCGAACCCGCACGCGAGGTGCTGCGCGGCGTCGAGTGGCGCATCGCGCCGGGCGAGCGCAGCGGGATCCTCGGCGTCAACGGCGCCGGAAAATCCACGTTGCTGGGACTTGTCGCCGGGACGGTCGAACCCACGGCGGGACGGGTCAAGCGCGGCAAGACCGTCAAGGTCGCCGTGCTCACCCAGCGCATGGACGAGCTCGACCCGCATCTCGACGAGCCCGTACGTGTCGTGGTCTCCCGGCTGCGTACGAGCTACACGATCGGCACCGGTTCGAAGGCGACCGAGCTCACCCCGGGACAGCTGCTCGAGCGCATGGGCTTCGCCTCGGCGCAGCTGTCGACCCCGGTGAAGGACCTCTCCGGCGGCCAGAAGCGGCGCCTGCAGCTGTTGCTGGTGCTGCTGGACCAGCCGAACGTCCTGATCCTCGACGAGCCCACCAACGACCTCGACACCGACATGCTCGCGGCCGTCGAAGAGCTGCTCGACGGATGGGCGGGCACGCTCCTGGTCGTCTCCCACGACCGGTACTTCATGGAGCGCGTCACCGACGACCAGTACGCGATTCTCGACGGACGGCTCCGTCACCTGCCCGGCGGTGTCGACGAGTATCTGCGGCTTCGAAAAGAGCAGCCGCAATCCCGCCCCGTGGACACCGGCGCGGTCGGTGATGCGAAGCAGGAGGCACACGCCGGCAGCCTCGCTGGTGCTGAGCGTCGAGCGGCACAGAAGGAAGTCGCTGCGATCGAACGACGCCTCGACAAGCTGGGCGATGAAGTGAAGCGCCTTCATCAGCGGATGGCCGACCACGAGCAGAGCGACTACGAGGGGATGCAGCGACTCGCGGACGACCTCCGCACCGTTGAGGATGAGACGGCTGAGCTCGAAGAACGCTGGATGGAGCTTTCTGACGCGATCGGCTGAGGCAGGAGAACGCTGAGATCGGTCTTCGCGAGCGGTCCGGCCTGACGCTGAGCGAGCTCTGCGAGGGATTGGACATGCGTCGCCAGTCGGTCAGCCAACACCTGGACGTGCTGGAACAGGCGAGGTTGGTGACGGCGGTGCGTGACGGCCGGCGCAAGCTGCACTATCTGAACGCGGTGCCGATCCGACAGATCCAGAACCGCTGGATCTTCCGGTTCGAGGAGCCACAGCTGGCCGCCCTCGACGCCATCAAGGAACGAGCAGAAGAGCTGAACATGGCAACGACCACCACCGGGCACGTCCCGGACTACGTCTACACGACGTACATCAGCGCCACACCCGATCAGGTGTGGGAAGCGCTGACCGATCCGGACCTGACGGCCCGCTTCTGGGGGCACCGACAGACTTCGGACTGGCGACAGGGCAGCCGGATCGAGCATGTCCGCGACGATGGCTCGGGTGTCCCCGACGCGACCGGCACGATTCTCGAGGTCGACCGCCCCCGGCGATTGTCCTTCGGATTCGACGATCCGGCGCGGGTCGACGATCCGACGTTCGAGCCGAGCATCGTCACCTTCGACATCGAGTCGGGCCAGGGCATCGTGAAACTCACCGTGACGCACACGGTCCTGGCAGACATGGAGGTCTACAACAGCATCGCCCAGGGGTGGCCGCAGGTCATGGCGAATCTGAAAACTCTGTTGGAGACCGGGGACGTGCTCCCGCAAGCCCCGTGGACGTTCGCGGCTCGAGGCGTGAGTCTCAGCGGTCGAAGCTCAGACTGAGCTTGCGCAGCAGGCCCGCGAGGCGCTCGCGGTCCGACCGCGACAGGGCCTCCAGCAGCAGCGCCTCGGCGTCGACCAGGCGCGTGATCGCGGCATCCACCCGCGTGCGTCCGTCATCGGTGAGCACCACCAGCACGCTGCGGCCGTCGCTCGGGTCGGCTTCACGCCGTACGAGCCGCCGGCCGACCAGGCGATCGATGCGGTTGGTCATGGTGCCGCTCGAGACGAGCGTCTGCTGCAGCAGCTGCTTGGGGCTGAGCCGATAGGGCTCTCCGGCGCGGCGCAGTGCCGACAGCACATCCCACTCCCACGCCTCGAGATCGCTGCGGCGGAACGCCTCACGCCGGGCGCGGTCGAGATGCCGCGAGAGCCGGTCGACGCGCGACAGCACTTCCAGCGGTGAAAAGTCGAGGTCAGGACGCTCCGCGACCCACGCCTCGAGGATCCGGTCGACTTCGTCATGCGGGGGCGCCATGCCTCGATTATCCCGGCCTCTGGTGCACGCCGCGGTCCACTGCTACTGTGACCGGTAACAGCCCCGCTTCGATCGAAGGAGATCGACCCATGCGTGCACGCCTGCTCCTGCGCTCCGCCGTCCTGGCCACCGTCGCGACCCTCGGCGCCACCGCGCTGGCGGTTCCCGCAGCCGCCGATGACGGCCCGGTCGAGGCGGGCATCGTGGTCCAGAAGGTCGAGAACCTGCCGGCCGACTTCATCAACGGCGTCGATATCTCATCGGTGCTCTCGCTCGAAGAGTCCGGCGTCGTCTTCCGGGACGACGCCGGCCAGCCCGCCGACGTGTTCGACGTGCTCGCCGACCACGAGGTCACCGATGTGCGCGTGCGGGTGTGGAACGATCCGTTCGACGCCGCCGGTCACGGCTACGGCGGTGGCAACGTCGATGTGGCGCGCGCGGTCGAGATCGGGCAGCGCGCCACCGCTGCCGGGCTGCGGGTGCTCGTCGACTTCCACTACTCCGATTTCTGGGCCGATCCCGGCAAACAGCACGCGCCGAAGGCCTGGGAGGGGCTCGCTGTCGCCGACACCGCCGCCGCCGTCAAGCAGTTCACGATCGACGCCCTCGGGCAGTTCGCGGCCGCCGGCGTCGACGTCCGCATGGTGCAGGTGGGCAACGAGACCAACAACGGTGTCGCCGGGGTCACCGGCTGGCCCGCGATGGGCGAGGTCTTCGCCGCCGGGGCCGAGGGGGTACGCGAGGCGCTGCCCGACGCCCTCGTCGCCGTGCATTTCACCAACCCGGAGCGGGCCGGCAGCTACGCCACCTACGCCGCGAACCTCGAGAGCGCGGGCGTCGACTACGACGTGTTCGCCTCGTCGTACTACCCGTACTGGCACGGCACGCTCGACAACCTCACCTCCGTGCTCACCGACGTCGCCGACACCCACGGCAAGCTCGTGATGGTCGCCGAGACCAGCTGGGCCCACACCCTCGACGACGGCGACGGTCATCTCAACACCATCGACCTGCCCAGTGAAGCCACCCAGTACCCGGTGAGCGTGCAGGGGCAGGCCACCGCCGTGCGCGACGTGATCCAGGCCGTCGCCGACGTGGGCGACGCCGGCATCGGCGTCTTCTACTGGGAGCCCGCATGGCTGCCCGTCGGGCCGCCCGACCAGCTCGAGCAGAACAAGGTCCTGTGGGAGCGCGACGGGTCGGGCTGGGCGACCAGCTACGCGGCCGAGTACGACCCCGACGACGCCGGCGTCTGGTTCGGCGGCTCCGCATGGGACAACCAGGCACTGTTCTCCTTCGACGGCACCCCGCTCGAATCGCTCAACGTCTTCGCCTACGCCCGCACCGGCGCCACCGCGCCGCTGGAGGTGACCGCCGTCGAGCAGCCCACCGTCACCGTCGCCGACGGCGACGCGATCACGCTGCCGGCCACCGTGGAGCTCACCTACAACGACGGCTCGACGGCCGCCGACCCCGTCACCTGGTCGGAAGCGGCCGACTTCATCTCGGGGCCGGGCACCTACCGCATCTCGGGGGTGACCGACTCGGGCCACGACACCATCGCGACGGTGACCGTCCTGGCCGTCAACGCGGTCGTCAACCCGGGCTTCGAAGGCGACGACGTCACCGTGTGGCAGGTCACCGGCGATGTGCTCCGGCTGCGGGCCACCGACGACCCGCACACCGGAACGCGCTCGGCGCACTTCTACTCCGGCGCGCCGTTCACCTTCACGCTCACCCAGCAGCTCACCGGGCTGCCGGCCGGCGATTACACCGCATCGGTGGCCGCACAGGGCGACGGCGAAGGCGATACGGGCACCGTCACCCTCACGCTGACCGCCGGAGACGACGCGGCATCGGCCCCGGTCGCCCTGAACGGCTGGCGCAACTGGTCGACCCCGACGACGGATGCCGTGGCCGTGCCGGCCGGTGGCACCGCGACCGTCACGATCAGCGCCGATCTGCCTGCCGAGGCCTGGGGGACCCTCGACGACATCGTCGTGACCGGCGCCGCCGACGGCGCCGACACGAGCGCGCTCCAGGCTGCCGTCGCCCGCGCCGACGCCATCGACCGTGACATCGTCACCCCCGCCTCGGCCGCGGGTCTCGATGCCGCACGCGAGATCGCCGACGTCGTGCTCGCTTCGGCGGCACCGGCAGCCGCGAAGGTGGATGCCGCGCTGACGAGGCTGCAGGACGCGATGGCCGCGCTCGAGCTGACCGGCCCCGCCCCGGCATCCACGGTCACGCCGGTCACCATCACCGTGGTCGACGGCGAACCGCTCGCCCTGCCGGACGAGGTGGATATCGTCGCCTGGAACGGCGAGGTCGACACCGCCGCGGTGACCTGGTCGGACGCGGCAGGCTGGATCGCCGGCGAAGGCGAGTACGCCCTCACCGGCACGACCGAGGGCGGACTGACCGCGACGGCCACCGTCACCGTCACCGCCCGCCAATGGGTCATCGACCCCGGGTTCGAAGACCCCGACGCCACCGCGTGGGCCATCGACGGCACCGGCGCGTCGATCGGCGCCACCGGCGACGCCGCCGCGGGGGAGCGCGCCGTGAGCTTCTGGGCCGACCGTGCGTACACGTTCACCGTGACCCAGCGCCTGGCCGGCGTGACCGCCGGCACCTACACGCTCTCGGCGACCGCCCAGGGCGGTGACACCGGCGCCGACGACACGCTGCGCGTGGTCGCCCACACCGATGCCGGGGCGACCGGCGCCGACCTGACGCTGGCGGGATGGCAGGAGTTCGACACCGCCACGAC
>JAEXHA010000140.1 GCA_023450335.1 Actinomycetes bacterium
ATCCTGTGCGACCCCGTCCTGTGCGTCGGCGCTGTACGCCCCGGTGTCTGGCGCGTCGGCGCCGTGCGCTCCGGCGCTGTAGGCCTCGGTATCCGGTGCGTCGGCATCCCGCGCCCCGGCGCTGTACGCCCCGGTATCCCGTGCGTCGGCGCCCTGCGCTCCGGCGTCCTGCGCATCGGCATCCCACGCGTCGGCGCCCTGCGTCCCGGCGCTGTTCGCCCCGGCATCCTGCGCTCCGGCGCTCTGCATCTCGGCCCCCCGCGCCCCGGCATCCTGCGCTCCAAGGGGCTGCGCATCTATCGCCTGGGTGCCGGTGCCGGCGTCGGGAGCCCCGGCATCCACCGACTGCGAGCCGGTCGCCGGCGGGGCGTCGCGGCGGGGAGCGGCGCTGATCGGCGCGGTGAGGGCGACATTGGGTGAGGTGGCCGGCGGGCGCTGCCGACGACGCAGCAGGCCGGCGATGCTGATCAGCCCCGTGGGTGCGCGCTTGGCGGCCGGGGCCTCGGCGGTGGTCGGGGTGAAGGCGGCGCTGGGGCTGGTCGCTGTACGGTCGAGGAAGGTGACCTGGCGCTCGGGCGAGGTGGCGCGTGCGTCGAGCACGGCGTCGCGGGCGATGGGCACCAGGTCGATCTCGGCGACGACGAGGTCGCGGCGCTCATCGAGGCGTGCGAGGGCGAGCAGGTCTTCGACCAGCACGCCCATGCGGATCGCCTCCTTCTCGATGCGCTCCATCGACTGGGCCGTCTGCTCGTCACCCGAGATCGCGCCCATGCGGTAGAGCTCGGCGTAGCCGCGCACGGTCACCAGGGGTGTGCGCAGCTCGTGGCTCGCATCGCCGATGAACCGCCGCATCTGGGCGACGGTGGCATCGCGCTGTCCGAGCGCCTGGTCGACGCGGTCGAGCATGGCGTTGATGGCGGTCTTCAGCCGCCCCACCTCGGTGCGCGGCGAGATGTCGCCCATGCGCTGGCTGAAGTCTCCCGCGGCGATCGACATGGCGGTCTCCTCCACCTGGCCGAGGCCGCGGAAGGTGAGGGTGACCACCCACCGGGTCAGCAGCGCCGCGATGAGCAGCACGAGCAGGGCCAGCGCGGTGTAGATGCCGATGAAGCTCGCGACGGTCTGGTTCACGGGCGAGAGGGGCAGGGCGATCAGCTGCGTGTTCAGTTCGCGTGCACCGTCGATCTGCAGCGCGTCGACGCTCGCGTGGAACATCGCCCGCCCGTCGGTGGCCGGCAGCTCGAACGGCGTCGTGCCCGTGACGAGGGTCTCATCGAGCGAGAACTCCTCGGGGAACTCGGGCTCGGCCGGCCCCGAGCCGCCCCCAGTGGCCAGCAGCGTGCCGTCGGCGCCGTACACCGCGACGAAGAACTGCGTGGGCGCGGCGGTCTCTGACTCGGAGAACTGCGCCACCCCGTCGACGACCCGCACGTTCAAGATCGTGCTGGCCACATCGGTGGGCACGAGCTGGCGCAGGTTCTGATCGATGGCAGTGATCTGCGTCGTGCGCAGGAACACCATCGTGCCGATGCCTGCGGCGACCAAGCCGATCGCGAGCACCGCGACCGTGACGCCGGTGACCTTCGCGCGCAGACTGATGCCGCGCCACCAGGCGGTGAGGCGGTCGGTCTTCTTCGCGTGCGCGGCCTGGGGCGGCATGCTGGCTCCTAGGCCGACTTGCCGACCTTCAGCATGTAGCCGAATCCGCGCTTGGTCTGGATGAGCGGCTCAGACGAGTGCGGGTCGATCTTGCGCCGCAGGTACGAGATGTAGCTCTCGACGATGCCGGCGTCGCCGTTGAAGTCGTACTCCCACACATGGTCGAGGATCTGCGCCTTGCTGAGCACCCGGTTGGGGTTGAGCATGAGGTAGCGCAGCAGCTTGAACTCGGTGGGCGACAGGTCGATCGACACGTCGCCGACCACGACGTCGTGGGTGTCCTGATCCATCGACAGTTCGCCGGCCCGGATCGACGACTCCTCATCGGCCTGCATGGTGCGCCGCAGGATCGCCTGGATGCGCGCGACGATCTCGTCGAGGCTGAAGGGTTTGGTGACGTAGTCGTCGCCGCCGGCGTTGAGCCCCTCGATCTTGTCTTCGGTCTCGTCCTTGGCGGTCAGGAACAGGATCGGGGCGGTGTAGCCGGCGCCCCGCAGACGCTTGGTCACGCTGAACCCGTTCATGTCGGGGAGCATGACGTCGAGGATGATCAGGTCCGGTTCCTCTTCGAGGACGGCGGAGATCGTCTGCGCGCCGTTGGCCACGGCGCGGACCTGGTAGCCGGCGAAGCGCAGGCTCGTGACCAGCAGGTCCCGGATGTTCGGTTCGTCGTCGACGACGAGGATGCGCGGTGCGGTCATAGGCCCATACTGGCACCGGAATCGATGACGTGCCTGGAAAACGCGCGATCTGTCGGGATCGATGGGTCCGTCGGGGCGGCGGGGTCGTCGCGGTGGGCGGGCCGGTGGCGTGTGGCTCTGGCCTCGCTTCGCGGGTCGGTGGCGGGTGGCTTTGGTATCCCTTCGCCGTCCCGCGGCGTGTGGCCGTGGCATCCCTTCGCCGTCTCGTGTTCGGTTCGCAGGAGATTTTCGGGATCCCGGGCGTGTCGCAGGGGCGACACGCCGTGTCGACCGAAAACCTCCTGAGTTCTGAACGCGGGGTCAGCTGCTGTGCGGGTGGGAGAGCGCGCGGGGTCAGGTGCGGCGTGGTCCTCGGGCGGGGTGGAGATCCGGTGCGGGGGCGAGCGACTCAGGCGGTCACGCAGCCGCGCACCGCGCGCGCCACGCTGGGCCGCACCGGGGCGTCCGGATCGACGGTGAGGCGATGCATGACCAGACCGCTGCCGCAGGCGAGGATCGTTCGCGCCGCAGCCGGCGGGTCGGGCATGCCGAGGGTGGTGGCGATGCCCTGCAGCCATTGCTCGAACGCCACCCGCTGGCGGCGCAGCGCGGGCGCGCTGTGCGCATCCAGGAAGAGGCAGAACCGGGCGCGGGTGCGGGCGGCGTGGCGGGTGGTCTGCGCCTCGATCATGCGCGTGAGCGCGTCGATGAAATCCTCGATGGATGCCGGCGGACCGGCCGTGTAGTCGGCGCGCTCGTGCTCTGCGATCCAATCGACCAGGCCCGTGACCAGGGCGTCGCGGGTACGGAACCAGTTCGAGGTCGACCCGGCAGGAAGGCCCGCCCGGGCATCGACGCGCGCGTGGGTGAGGGCGCGCATGCCACCGTCGGCCACCACCTCGACGGCGGCGTCGAGGGCGCGTTCTCGGGTGGTGGGCATGTCATCGACTCTAGGTCTCGCGCGACTACTATGAAAGTAGTATTCTTTCGTCATGGCACACGTCGTCACGGCACTGTTCGCGATCCAGGCGATCGCGGGGCTCGTGCTCCTGGTGCGCTGGTGGCGGGTCGGACGGCCCACCGCGGCGCCGGTGTTCTCCCACGTCGCGGTGGGAGTGATCTCGCTCGGGCTGTGGATCACGTTCACGGTCACGGATGCCGTGGTGTGGGGCTGGCTCGCCTTGGTCGGCCTCACGATCGGCAACACCATCGGCGACGCACTGCTGCTCGTGCCGCGCTGGCGCCGGCACACCGGGCAGCGGCAGAGCTTCTTCCGCGACTACGGCGCCGCCATCGCGGGCGTGTTCCGCGGCAAGCTGCCTGCGCTGGTCGCCTTCCACGCGGTCTTCGCCGGTGCGGTCTACTTCTCGTGTCTGGGCGTGTGCATCGGCGCCACCATCGCCGCCGCGGCCTGAGCGAACCCCGGCATCGGCGCGACCGGTCGACAAAGCCGGGTGCTGAGTTCTATGGTCGGCATCAGGCGAGGGCGGGAGGGCGCGATGTCGCACATGGTCATCATCGGGGGAGGGGTCGCCGGGGGAACGGCGGCCGCCGCACTGCGACGCGAGGGGTTCGAGGGCGAGGTGACGCTCATCGCCGCGGAGCCGCATCCACCCCACCAGCGCCCGCCGCTGTCGAAGGGATTCCTCGCCGGCGATGAAGACTTGGATGCCGTGCTGCTGCACCGCGGCGACTGGTATGCCGATCGTGGCATCCAGCTGCGCACGGGCGTGGCGGCGACCGGCCTCGACCCGGCGGCGCGCACCGTCGCGCTCGCCGACGGCACGACGCTGGCCTACGACGCGGTGCTGCTGGCCACCGGCGCCTCACCACGGTCGCTGCCGATCCCCGGTGCTGATCTGCCCGGAGTGCACACCCTGCGGCGCATCGAGGACTCGGAGGCGCTCGCGGCGGCGCTGCGCGGCGGCGACAAGCGTCTCGTGGTGATCGGCTCGGGGTGGATCGGCATGGAGGTCGCCGCCACCGCCCGCGGGTTCGGCAACACCGTGACCGTGATCGGACGCGACGCGGTGCCGCTGGCGAACGCCGTCGGCACCCGGTTCGGCGAGATGTTCCGCGACGTGCACCTGGCCCACGGCGTCGACGTGCGCACGCGCGCCCACGTCGAGCGCATCACCGGCACCGACCGGGCCGATGGGGTGGTCGTCGACGGCGAGACGGTGCCCGCCGATCTCGTGCTCATCGGCGTCGGCGCGACGCCCAACACCGCGCTGGCCGAAGCGGCCGGACTGCGGCTGAGCGACGGCATCCACGTCGATTCGGGCCTGCACACCAGCGCGCCGGGGGTGTTCGCGGCCGGTGACGTGGCCAACCCGTATCACCCGGTGATCCAGCGGCATCTGCGCAGCGAGCACTGGGCCAACGCGCTGGGCACCGGCAAGGTCGCGGCCAAGTCGATGCTGGGACGGGCGGCGCGGTTCGACGAGATCCCCTACTTCTTCACCGACCAGTACGACCTGGGCATGGAGCTGTCGGGCTACCCGCCGCTGATGACCGATGCCGACCTCGTCGTGCGCGGCGACGTCGACGCCCGCGAGTTCATCGCATTCTGGGTCGACGGCGGCCGCGTCGTCGGCGGCATGAACGTCAACATCTGGGACGTGAACAAGGACGTGCAGGCGCTCATCCGCTCGGGTGCCCGCATCGACGCGGCGCGGCTCGCCGACCCGGCCGTGCCGCTCGCGGACCTCGCCGCGTGAGCGGCGTGCCGGCGGACGGTTCGGGTGATCGGCGGGCGCGCGGCCTGCCGGGCGACGGTTCGGGTGATCGCCGGGCGCGCGGCGTGCCGGCGGACGATTCGGGTGATCGCCGGGTTCTCGACCTGCGTGGGAGGACGCTCGACCTGTCGCGGCGCGTCGCCGTCATGGCGATCGTCAACCGCACGCCCGACTCGTTCTACGACCACGGCGCCACCGATGCGCTCGACGCGGCCGTCGCGGCGGGGCGCGCGGCGGCCGAGGCGGGCGCCGACATCGTCGACATCGGCGGGGTGAAGTTCGCGCCCGGGCCGCCGGTGCCCGTCGCCGAAGAGATCGATCGGGTTGTTCCGGTGGTGCGAGCCCTGGCATCCACCGTCGCCGTGTCGGTCGACACGTTCCGCCCCGAGGTGGCGCACGCGGCGATCGCGGCGGGGGCGGCCATGATCAACGACACGACGGGGCTGCACGACCCGGCGATGGCCGGCGTCGTGGCGGCGGGCGGGGCGGCGATCGTCGTTGCGCACAGCGTCGCGGCGCCGCGCACAGCCCTGCCGCAGCCGCGGTACGACGATGTCGTCGCCGAGGTGGCGGCGTTTCTGCGCGAGCGCACCGACCTCGCGCTGCGCCGCGGCGTGCCCGCCGAGCGCATCGTGGTCGACCCGGGCCACGACCTCAACAAGACGACCCGGCACTCGCTCGAGCTGACACGGCGGCTTGCCGAGTTCGCTGATCTGGGCTTTCCGCTGCTGGTGGCGCTGTCGAACAAGGATTTCGTCGGCGAAGCCCTGGGTCGCGGTCGCGACGAGCGGATGCCGGGGTCACTGGCCGCGGCGGTCTACTGCGCCGTGCAGGGGGCGTGCATCGTCCGGGTGCACAACGTGCGCGAGACGGTCGACGCGATGCGCATGGTCGAGGCGATCGAGGGGTGGCGCGAGCCCGCGTACGAGCGGCACAATGTGCGACCGGAGGGGAATGACTGATGCCGAGCACGGCCGAGCTGTACGACGCGTATGCGCTGGGGGACCGGGCGATGCCGCGGATCCGCATGAACTTCGTCTCGAGCCTCGACGGGGCCGTCACCCTCGACGGGCGCAGCGGGGGCCTGGGCGGCGAGACCGACCGCGCGCTCATGGAGGTGCTGCGCGCGATGGCCGACGTCGTGCTCGTGGGCGCCGGCACCGTGCGCGTCGAGGGCTACGGCGGCGTGCGGCTCGGCGGTGATGAGGTGAGGTGGCGCCGGGCGCAGGGCCTGGCCGATCAGCCGCGGATGGCGGTGGTCTCGCACGACCTCGACCTGGACGTGGAGCATCCGTTCTTCGCCGACGCGGTCACGCGGCCGCTGCTGGTGACGCACGCCGCGGCGCCAGCCGACCGCCGCGCCGCCCTCGAGCGCGTGGCCGACGTGATCGTGGCGGGCGCGACGTCGGTGGATCTGCCCGCGATGCGCGCGGAGCTGGCCGCACGCGGGCTGCCGCAGATCTTGTGCGAGGGCGGCCCGCACCTGTTCGGCACGCTGCTGGAGGCCGGCATCGTCGACGAGGTGTGCCTCAGCCTCGCGCCGCGGGTGGTTGCCGGGCCCGCCGGCCGCATCGCGCAGGGCGTCGCCGAGGCCGATCGTCCGGCGCGGCCGCTGAGCGTGTTGACCGATGACGACGGGTTCGTGTTCCTGCGGTACCGGATGGAGTGAGACCGGCCTCGATCGGGGAGGATGGAGGCATGACGACACCGCCTCCCGTGC
>JAEXHA010000147.1 GCA_023450335.1 Actinomycetes bacterium
CACCGACGGTCGATGACCTGCTCAACACCCGCGCCGCGCAGCCGCGACCGCGCGCGAACGAGGGCTGGCAGGGCGCCGTGCGCCGCATGACCGGCGGAGCGATCTCGCCGCGCCCGGGCCGAGTCGAGCGTTCGCGCCTCGACCGCGAGCGCACGGTGCAGCGCCGGCTCGACGCGCCGCGGACCATCGTCGTACTCAACCCCAAGGGCGGTGCGCACAAGACCACCAGCACGCTGCTGCTGGCCGCGACCTTCGGCACGCAGCGCGGCGGCGCCACCCTCGCGTGGGACAACAACGAGACCCGCGGCACGCTGGGCTGGCGCGCGCAGCACACGCCGCATCACCGCACCGCGGTCGACCTGCTCGACGACCTCGATCGGTTCCAGGCGACGTCCGACGCCACGCTGTCAGCGCTCGACACGTACGTGCGCACGCAGGTCGACGCCCGCTTCGACGTGCTGGCCTCCGACGAGGACGCGGCGGCATCGTCGACCATCGACGCCGCGGCGTTCGAACGGCTGCACGGCGTGCTCTCGCGGTATTACCGACTGCTGATCGTCGACACCGGCAACAACATGCGCGCCTCGAACTGGGTCGCCGCCGTGGCCGCAGCCGATCAGCTCGTGATCGTGTCGACGGTGCGCGAAGACACCGCCGCATCGGCGGCCTGGTTGATCGACGGCCTGCGCGAGAAGGGCTTCGATCAGAAGATCGACGAGGCCGTGACGATTCTCGCGGCACCGTCGGCCAAGCCCGACCGCAAGCTCTCAGAGCGTCTCGAGCGCCACTTCGCGCAGGTGACCTCTGCGGTCGTGCACGTCCCGTTCGACCCCGCCCTGGTCGACGGCGGGCCGATCGACTTCGAATCCCTCGCGCCCGAGACGCGCGACGCGTGGCTCACCGCCGCCGCGACGGTGGCCGAGAGGCTGTAGCGCGCCCGCACCGGGCCTCAGGTGCGGATGACCACGTTCTCGGGGTCTTCGCCCGCGACCAGGTGCGCGATCTGCCGGCGCACGAGTGCGGCGATCCGGGGCTGCATCGCGGTAGATGAGCCGCCGACGTGCGGCGAGATCAGCACGCCGCGCATCGACCACAGCGGGTGATCGGACGGCAGCGGTTCGGGGTCGGTGACATCCAGCGCCGCGCGCACGCGCCCGGCGTGGCGCAGCAGGGCCTCGGTGTCGACGAGCTCGCCGCGGCCGACGTTCACCACGAGCGCGCCGTCGGGCAGCGCCGCCAAGAACGCATCGTCGACGATATGACGCGTCTTCGGCCCGCCCGGCAGTGTGAGGATCACGATCTCGGCGTGGGGCAGCAGCTCGGGCAGCTCATCGACGCCGTGGATGTGGATGCCGCCGTCGTCGCGCGCGTGTGAGGCGACCACGGTGAGTTCGACCTGGAACGCCGCGAGCCGTGCGGCCACCGCCGAACCGATGCCGCCGTATCCCAGCAGCAGCACGCGCCGATCGGCGAGGCTGGAGGCGAACTCGGGCGCCCAGTCACCGGCATCCTGCCCTCGGACGAACGTCGGAATCCGGCGTTGCGCGGCGAGCGTGAGCGCGAGCGCCATCTCGGCCGTCGAGTCCTCATGCACGGTCGCGGCATTGGCGAACACCACCCCGCGCGGCAGCTTCGCGGCCATGCCCTCGTAGCCGATGGACTCGCTCTGCACGAGCCGTGTGGTGATCTCGCCCAGCCGCGGCAGCGCGTCACCGAGTGAGAAATACGGCAGCACCACCATGTCGAAATCGGTGCGCGGCGGCGGCCCGTCCATCGGCCACACCACGATCTCGGCGCCCTCGACGTGGCCGACGTCCGCGGCGAGGCGGTCGGTGGGAACGCTGACGGTGACGACATTCATGCCTCGACGCTACCGCGCCGCGACGGTGCGAGGAGTAGCGTCGAGGGCGCCACAGGGAGGCGACGATGATCCCCGAGATCAACTACTGGGCCGTGCTGCTGGCCACGATCGCAGCGATGGTGATCGGCTCGGTCTGGTACATGCCGAAGGTGTTCGGCGAGCGGTGGAAGAAGCTCGCGGGTGTCCGCGACCCCAGCACCTTCACCGAGGCGATACTGCCGCTGATGGTGTCCGCGGCGCTGGCCTTCCTGCTGGCGTGGGTGCTGGCCGGTTCGGTCGCGATCGCGTGGCATTTCTATGGCGGCGTGTACTTCTCGTCGGCGCTGGTGACCGGCCTGACGCTGTGGGCGGGCTTCACGGCGGGCCGTTTCATCACCCACGACGTGTTCGAGGGCCGGCCCAGTCAGCTCACGATCCTGAACATCTCGCACGAGCTCGTGCTCGTGGTCGTCATGTCGATCATCATCGGAGTCTGGCCGCCCGCCGGCACGGTCTGAGCTGCGCGAGACCTCGTCGAACGGGGGATGCCGGGGCGCAGCCGGCGCGCCGGATGTGTGAGGTGCCCTGCCGGGCGGGTGGATGCCGGGGTGTCAGGCGGCGGCGCGGACCACGGTGGTGAGAGCCGACGTGAAGAACGACAGGCCGTCGGTTCCGGAGCGCATGGCCGCTGCGGTGTCGGGGCCGAAGCCGGGCTCGACGGCGTGCTCGGGGTGGGGCATGAGTCCCACGACATTGCCGCGCTCGTTGGTGACGCCGGCGATGTCGTCGAGCGAACCGTTGGGATTGACGCCCACATAGCGGAACGCGACCAGACCCTCGCCGTTGATGCGCTGGAGGGTCTCGGCGTCGGCGATGTACCCGCCGTCGGCGTTCTTCAGGGGGATGACGATCTCCTGGCCGGCGGTGAACTCGCTCGTCCAGGCGGTGGCGGTGTTCTCGACGCGCAGCTTCTGGTCACGGCGGATGAACTGCTGATGCGCGTTGCGGATGAGACCGCCCGGCAGCAGGTGTGCCTCGACGAGCATCTGGAATCCGTTGCAGATGCCGAGGATCGGCATCCCCTTGGCTGCGGCATCCTTCACCTCGGCCATGATCGGCGCGCGGGCGGCGATGGCACCGGCACGCAGATAGTCGCCGTAACTGAAGCCGCCGGGAAGCACCAGGGCGTCCACGCCCGCCAGATCATGCGAGCCGTGCCAGAGCGCCACCGGCTCGGCGCCGGCCAGACGGATGGCGCGCTGAGCGTCGCCGTCGTCGAGCGAACCGGGGAAGGTGATGACCCCGATGCGCGCGGTCACTCCACCACCTCGATGCCCACCACGTCTTCGATGACCGCGTTCGAGAGGATCTCCTCGGCGATCTGGCGGGCCGTGGCCAGGGTGGCCTCATCGGCGGTGTCGACAGTGAGTTCGAAGCGCTTGCCGATGCGCACAGAGCCGAAGCCCTCATGGCCGAGCCGGGTCAGCGCGCCGGCGACGGCCTTCCCCTGCGGATCGAGCAGCTCGGCCTTGGGCATGACGTCGACGACGATGGTGGGCATTCGAAGCTCCGGGGAAGTCGCGGGAAAGGGTGTCTGACCAGTCTACGGCGCACGACCCGACGGTGCCGAACCGTGCTGTGACCCAACTGTGACCATTTCATGGGAGCGCTCCCTTGACATCCGTGGGAGCGATCCCATAGCGTCGATCCTGCCCGGTGAGAGCGCTCTCATGGCACCCGACCGGAGCGATCCACGCACCCGTAAGACCCATCCACAAAGGAGTGACACGTGAAATCACGCGCACTGCGGCGCATCGGCCTGGTTGCCGGCGTCGCCACCACCTCCGCCCTCGTGCTCGCCGGTTGTTCCGGCAGCGGCGACAACCCGGAGCCCGGCGACAACGGTGACTCGAAAGAGCCCGTAACCATCAGCATCACCACGTTCGGCACGTTCGGCTACGAGGAACTCTACGAAGAGTACGAGAAGCTGAACGACCACGTGACCATCGAGCCCACCAACATCGACACCGGTGGCAACGCCCGCACCGACCTGTTCACCAAGATCGGGGCCGGTGGGGGCCTGTCCGACATCGTCGCCATCGAAGAGGGCTGGCTCGGCGCGGTCATGGAGGTCTCCGACGTCTTCACCGACCTGCGCGACTTCGGCATCGAAGACCGCAAGGGCGACTGGGTCGATTGGAAGTACGCCGGTGCGACCGACCTCGACGGCCGTGTCATCGGCTACGGCACCGACATCGGCCCGACGGGCATCTGCTACAACGGCCCCGCGTTCGAGGCGGCCGGTCTGCCGACCGACCGCGCCGAGGTCGCAGCGCTCCTCGAGGGCGACTGGGCGCACTTCTTCGATGTGGGCCGTGAGTACCACGAGGCCACCGGCAACGCCTGGTACGACCACTCCGGCTTCGTCTGGAACTCGATGGTCAACCAGCTCGACGAGGGCTACTACACCGCCGACGGTGAGCTCAACGTCGAGGGCAACGCCGAACTGAAGGAGCGGTTCGAGCTGCTCGGCGCCGCCACCGAAGACGGCCTGTCGGGTGCGCAGTCGGCCTGGGACTGGAACGGCGGCAAGTCGTTCCTCGACCAGACCTTCGCCACCTTCGTGTGCCCGGGCTGGATGCTCGGTGTCATGCAGGGCTCGATCGAAGGGGCCGGCGGCGACGCTGACAACGGCTGGGACTTCGCCGATGTCTTCCCCGGCGGCCCGGCCAACTGGGGCGGCGCCTGGCTGTCGGTCGCCGAAGACTCGGACGTCAAGGAAGAGGCCGCGGCGCTGGCCGACTGGCTGACCCAGCCCGAGCAGCAGGTCAAGCAGTCGAAGGCTGCGGGCAACTTCCCGTCGACCGTCGAGGCGCAGGAGACCCTGGCCGCCGAGGCCACGCCGAACGAGTTCTTCAACGGTGCTCCCACCGGTGCGATCCTCGCAGAGCGCGCCAAGGGCGTCGTGGCCCAGTTCAAGGGCCCGGACGACTCGGTCATCCAGGAGAACGTGTTCGGCCCGCCGCTGAGCGCACTCGACCGCGGTGAGACCGACACCGCCGGGGCCTGGGACCAGGCCATCGGACTGCTCGGCGAACTCGTCGGCTGACGACTGATCGCGGACGCGGGGCCTCCGGCATCCACCGGGGGCCCCGTGCACGCTCCGCCTCCTCCCCGCACACACGAAGGACCGTCATGACCATCACCGCACCCGAGCGCACCGATGTGTCGGAGCCGACACCGGGCCCGCGGCCGCGCCGCAGCTGGCGCCACCGATGGAGCCTGTTCGCCTACAAGGGCTCCCCCTACGCGTACGTCGCGCCGTTCTTCCTGCTGTTCGGCCTCGTCGGGCTCTTCCCGCTCGTCTACACCGTCAACGTCGCTCTGTACGACTGGGATCTGCTGAAGGGCCAGGGTGAGTTCATCGGCCTGGGCAACTTCATCGAGATCCTCGGCGACCAGATGTTCTGGAACTCGATCCGCAACACCATCAGCATCTTCCTGCTCTCCGCCATCCCGCAGCTCGCGGTGGCGCTGGTGGTCGCCTACCTCCTCGACCGCGGCCTGCGCGCGCCGACGTTCTGGCGCATGAGCGTGCTCGTGCCCTTCGTCGTCACCCCCGTCGCGGTGGCCCTCATCTTCTCGAGCATCTTCAATGAGGCCGACGGCCTCGCCAACAACCTGCTGAACCTCATCGGCATCGCCGACCAGGAGTGGAAGCACGACACCTTCCTCAGCCACCTGGCCATCGCGATCATGGTCAACTTCCGCTGGACCGGCTACAACGCGCTGATCCTGCTGGCCGCGATGCAGGCGGTGCCCCGCGACCTGTACGAGTCCGCCGCCCTCGACGGGGCCGGCGCCGTGCGCCGGTTCTTCTCGATCACGATCCCGACTATCCGGCCCACGCTGATCTTCGTCGTCATCACCGCCACGATCGGCGGCCTGCAGATCTTCGCCGAGCCGCGCCTGTTCGACGTGTCGACCGCCGGCGGCATCGGCGGCAGCGAGCGGCAGTTCCAGACCACCGTGCTGTTCCTGTGGGAGATGGCGTTCTTCCGCCGCAACCTCGGTGAGGCGTCCGCGGTGGCCATCCTGCTCTTCTTCCTCATCGTCGCGATCGGCCTCATCAACTTCCTGATATCGCGGCGCATCGCCACGGGCGACGCACCCCGCAAGGCCCGCCGACGCGCCGTCAAGAACGGAGCCGCACAATGACCGCCACCACACCCGTCTCGGCCGTCGAGACCGTCGCGCCGGCGCCCCGCCGCCGCTCACGGTCGACCGGCCCGGCCGGCCTCGGCAGCCGGCCCGGATTCCTCACATACGGGCTGCTGACCGCGTTCATCATCGGCAGCGTCTACCCGCTGTGGTGGTCGTTCGTCGTCGGCAGCGGCACGAACGCGACCCGCGGCGAGACGCTCCCGCTGATCCCGGGCGGCAACTTCCTCACGAACGCGGCGAAGGTCTTCGACGCGATTCCGTTCTGGCTGGCGCTGGGTAACTCGGTCATCGTCTCGACCATCATCACGATCTCCGTGGTGAGCTTCTCGACGCTCGCCGGTTACGCCTTCGCGAAGCTGCGGTTCCGGGGTCGGGACGGGATGATGGTGTTCGTGGTCGCGACGTTGGCGATCCCGACGCAGCTGGGCATCATCCCGTTGTTCATGATCATGCGCGAACTGGGCTGGACCGGCTCGATCGGCGCCGTGATCGTCCCCATGCTGGTGACCGCGTTCGGCGTGTTCTTCATGCGCCAGTACCTCGTCGACGTCATCCCTGACGAGCTCCTCGAAGCTGCCCGCGTCGACGGTGCCGGCCAGTTCCGCACCTTCTTGACCGTGGGGGTGCCGGCCGCGCGGCCGGCGATGGCGATCCTCGGCCTGTTCACGTTCATGACCGCCTGGACCGACTACCTGTGGCCGCTGATCGTGCTGCCTCCGTCGAACCCGACGCTGCAGACGGCGCTGAGCCAGCTGCAGTCCGGCTACTACGTCGACTACTCGATCGTGCTGACCGGCGCCGTGATGGCCACCATCCCGCTGCTGATCCTGTTCATCGTGGCCGGCAAGCAGCTCATCAGCGGCATCATGGCCGGTGCTGTCAAGGGCTGACCCGTGCCGAACATGAGAGGACTCACGGCATGACCGATGCCCGCGCGTTCCCGCCCGGCTTCCGCTTCGGCGTCGCCACGGCGGCGTACCAGATCGAGGGCGCCGCGTTCGAGGACGGTCGCACGGCATCGATCTGGGACGCCTTCAGCCGCGTCCCCGGCGCGGTGATCGGCGGGGACAACGGCGACGTCGCGTGTGATCACTATCACCGCTACCGCGACGACGTGGCCCTCATGAAGGACCTCGGGCTCGACACCTACCGCTTCTCGGTCTCGTGGGCGCGTGTGCGCCCCGACGGCGGCGCGGTCAACCCGAAGGGCGTCGACTTCTACAAGCGCCTCGTCGATGAGCTGAGGGATGCCGGCATCCGCCCCTGGATCACCCTCTACCACTGGGATCTGCCCCAGGCTCTGGAAGACCGCGGCGGCTGGACGGTCCGCGACACCAGTGACCTGTTCACGGAGTACGCCCTCGGTCTGCATGACGAACTCGGTGACCGGGTCACGGAGTGGACGACACTCAACGAGCCGTGGTGCTCGTCGTTCCTCAGCTACACCGCCGGCATCCACGCGCCCGGGCGCTACAGCGTCACCGACGGCGTCCTGGCCGCCCACCACCTGCTGCTCGGCCACGGCCAGGCCCTGCGCGAACTGCGGGCCCGCGACGCGTCGCTGGATCTCGGCATCACGCTGAATCTCACCGAGGCGCAGCCGGTCGACCCCACGTCGCCGGGCGACCTCGACGCGGCCCGCCGTATCGACGGTCAGTTCAACCGCTGGTTCCTCGACCCGGTCTTCCGCGGTCAGTACCCGGCCGACATCATCGAAGACATCCGTGCGGTGGATGCCGCAGCGATCGACGCCCTCGACGCGGCCGTGCGCCCCGGAGATATGACGACCATCGCGCAGCCGCTCGACGTGCTCGGCGTCAACTACTACCACCGCGAGTTCGTCGGCGCGCAGCCCGATCCGCACCCCCCGGCAGCCGGCGATGCGCCCACTGGGCGGCCGTCGAAGTCACCGTTCCCGTCACACCACGGCATCCACTGGCACGAGCGGGGCCTGCCCCGCACCGTGATGAACTGGGAAGTGGACCCGGCAGGTCTGACCGCGTTGCTGCAACGCGTCTGGACCGAATACGCACAGCCGGTGGGGACCGCGCTGTACGTCACGGAGAACGGTGCGGCGTTCGACGACGAGCCTGTCGTCGAAGCCGGGGTCGTGCGGGTGCACGACACCGAGCGGACGGATTTCTTGCGGGGGCATCTGGGGGCGATCATCGATGCGGCCGAGGCCGGCGTCGACGTGCGCGGCTACTTCTACTGGTCGCTGCTCGACAATTTCGAATGGGCATGGGGGTACGACAAGCGGTTCGGGATCGTACGCGTGGACTACGACACTCAAAAGCGTACGTTGAAAGACAGCGCACTGGACTATCGTCGGGTCATCGCCGCAAAGGCGATCGACGTTCCCGCAGCGACGAGGGAGGTGCCGTGACGATCGAAAGTGCTCGTGCGACCGCGACGATCGAAGAGGTCGCAGCGGCGGCCGGGGTGTCGCGGTCGACGGTCTCGCGCGTCGTGAACGGGTCGACGGCGGTCAGTCCCGCCGCGCTCGAGGCGGTGCAGCGGGCCATCTCCGATCTGAACTACGTGCCCAACCGCGCGGCACGGTCGCTGGCCAGTCGTGCCACGATGGCCATCGCCCTGGTGGTGCCTGAAGACACCACCCGGTTCTTCGGCGACCCGTTCTTCGCGCTGATCGTTTCGGGCATCCACGCCCGGCTCAGCCGTTCAGAGTACGTGCTCAACCTGATCATCGCCAGCGACGACCCCCGCGACAAGACCGCCGCGTATGTGCGCAGCGGCGCGGTCGACGGCGCCATCGTCGTGTCACACCACACCAGCGACATGTTCATCGATCGCATCGCGGCTGCGGTGCCCGTCGTCTACGGCGGCCGTCCGGTCCGTGAACGCGAACGCGACTACTACGTCGACGTCGACAACCTCGCCGGGGCCCGCGCGGCCACCGAGTATCTCGTCGGCAAGGGGCACACGCGCATCGCCACGATCACCGGGCCGCTGACCATGCCCGCCGGCGTGGACCGGCTCGAGGGCTACCGCGAGGCGCTGGCCGCGGCCGGGCTGACCGAGGGACCCATCGAGGACGGTGACTTCACCGCGGACGGGGGCGCGCGGGCGATGCAGCGCATCATCGCCTCGGGCGAAGAGATCGACGCGGTGTTCGTCGCGAGCGACCTCATGGCGCGCGGCGCGTTGGCGACCTTGGGCCCGGCGGGAATCCGCGTGCCCGACGACCTCGCGATCATGGGCTTCGACGATTCGCCGGTCGCGACGAGCGTGACGCCGCAGCTGACGACGATGCGCCAGCCGTCCTACGCGCAGGGTGAGCGGATGGCCGACATCCTGCTGACGATCCTGTCCGGCGGCCAGGCGCCGCACGTGACCGTGCTCGACACCGACCTGGTCGTCCGCGCCTCCGCCTGACGAGGGCTGGCGCACGCGGCGATCACCGTCGGCGGGGGTCCCACCGCTCCGATCTGCGGAGAATCGCGCCGATATCGGACGCGAACCGGCGTATCAGTCCGAACTTCGCGCGGATCTCCGCACTTCGTGCGACTCTCCACATTTCGTGCGAGTCTCCGCGCGTCGCGCGAGTTCTCAGCGCTGTGTGAAGGGCGTCGCGCGCACAGCACGTCTCCTCCCCGCGGGTTGATGGATGCCGGAGGCGCAGTGCCCCCGGCATCCACTCACTACTGCGGGTCGCCGCCCAGCTGGCCGATCGGCACGATGGGGCCGCCGTCGTCGGCGCCCGTCTTGCGCGCGCGGGCGATCGCGTTGCCCAGGTGGTAGATCACCAGCGCCGCGACGGTGCCCAGCACGATGCCGCCGAACTGCAGCTGCTCGAACGTCATCGTGAACCCGGCGATCGCCACGACGAACGACACGGCGACCGTGTACTGGTTCACCGGACGCGAGAAGTCGACCTGGTTGTCGACCCAGATCTTGATGCCGATGACGCCGATGAGGCCGTACAGCGCGGTCGTCACGCCGCCGAGCACGCCCGCCGGCAGCGCGAAGATCACCGCGCCGACCTTGGGCGAGAACGCCAGCAGGATCGCGATGATGCCCGCGACCCAGTAGGCGGCCGTGGAGTACACGCGGGTGGCGGCCATCACGCCGATGTTCTCACCGTAGGTCGTGGTGCCCGACCCGCCGAACGCGCCGGCGACCGTGGTGGCGATGCCGTCGGCGATCAGCGCCCGTCCGGTGCGCTTGTTGACCGTGGGGTCCTCGGTCATCGTCGCGACGCCGCGCACGTGACCGACGTTCTCGGCGACGAGCACGAGCACGACCGGCAAGAACATCGGCAGCAGGCCCCAGGCGACCGGATCGCCGAAGGCGGGCAGGTGGAACTTCGGCAGGCCGAACCAGGCGGCCGATTCGACGGCGGAGAAGTCGACTTTGCCCATCACGATCGCGACGAGGTAACCCACGACGACGCCGAGGAAGATCGACACCCGCCCCAAGAACCCGCGGAACAGCACGGAGAACAGCACGCACGCGACCAGGGTGATCGTGGCCAGCAGCGCGTCGACCTGGAAGTTCTGCCAGGCCACCGGCGCCAGGTTCAAGCCGATCAGCGCGACGATGGCGCCCGAGACGACCGGCGGCATGAGCTTCTCGATCCAGCCCGTGCCCGTCGCCTGCACCAGGAAGCCGATGCCGGCCAGCAGCACGCCGGCGACGAAGACGCCCAGCAGCGCCTGCGAGATCTGTTCAGGGGTCTCCAGCGGCTTGCCTCCGCCGGGGCCGGCCGCGAGGATCGGCGCGATGAATGCGAACGATGAGCCGAGGTAGCTGGGCAGGCGGTTGCCGGTCAGCACCAGAAACAGCAGCGTGCCCAGGCCCGAGAACAGCAGCGTGGTCGACACCGGGAAGCCGGTGAGCACCGGCACCAGGAAGGTGGCGCCGAACATCGCGACGACGTGCTGTGCGCCGATGGCGATGGTTCCCGGCCAGTTCAGGCGCTCGTCGGGATTGACGACGGCGCCGCGTTCGATGTGACGGCCGTCGCCGTGCAGGGTCCAGATGGGCATGCGTGTGCTCCTCGCGGGTGGGTTGCTCCCGTCACGATATCTGGGAGAACCCTGAGAGGCGTGGATGCCACTCGGACGACATCCGCGCGCGTGCCTCGTCAGGCCGAGGTGAGTCGTGCCAGCAGCTCGCGGTATCGCGCTGTGGTCGCGGCGACGACGTCGGCCGGCAGCGGCGGTGGCGTGCCCTGCCGGTCCCAGTTCACCGAGATCCAATCGCGTACGGGCTGCTTGTCGAAGCTGGCCATGCGCTCGGCCGGAGTGGTCCCGGTGCGCCAGACCCCGGCATCCCAGTACCGCGACGAGTCGCTCGTGAGCACCTCGTCGGCGAGGGTCAGGATGCCGGTCTCGTCCAGCCCGAACTCGAACTTGGTGTCCGCGAGGATCAGACCCTTCGCCTCGGCCGTGCGGGCGGCGCGCGTGTAGATCTCGAGCGAGGTGTCACGCAGCTGCGCGGCGATGTCGGCGCCCACCAGCTCGACCGTGCGCTCATACGAGATGTTCTCGTCATGCTCGCCCAGGGGGGCCTTGTAGGCGGGGGTGAAGATCGGCTCGGGCAGCCGGTCGCCGTTGGACAGTCCCGCCGGCAGCGCGATGCCGCACACGGTGCCGGTGCTCTGGTACTCGGCCCAGCCCGAGCCGGTGAGGTACCCGCGCACGACGCACTCGACCGGCTGCATCTCGAGCGCCCGCACGAGCATCGCCCGTCCGGCGACTTCGGCCGGGATCAGCGACTGCAGGTCGTCGGCGGTGTTCGCGATGCCGTCGGCGCCGAGCGTCAGCGCGTGGGGTGCGGCCAGGTGGTTGGGGATGCGTCGCCCGCCGTCGGCGCCGGAGAGCTGGTCGAACCACCACAGGCTGAGCGTCGTCAGCAGGGCGCCCTTGTCGGGGATGGCGGGGTCGAGCACGTGGTCGAAGGCGCTGACGCGGTCACTGGCGACGACGAGCATACGGTCGGTGGGCGCGTCCGGACCGGCCGGGCGGTACAGATCGCGCACCTTTCCGGAGTAGACATGGGTCCAGCCGGGCAGGGATTCTGGCGTGTCCGTCACCGGTACATTATCCACCGCCGGCGTGGCGTGGGAGGGCGATGCGATGTCGGAGGCCCCCGGAAGACTGTCGGCATGAGCACCATCGATGTCGAGGCCGAGATCGTTCTCCGTGATGCGGCGAGCCGGCTCCTCACGCCATTGCCGGGTGAGTGTCTGGCCTGTTATGAGAACCGTATGCTGGCCGACTTCGGGTGCGACAACACCCTGCGATTCGCTCGCGCCTACCGCGACGAGCGGGCGCCGCGGGCGACGGCGCTCGAGCGGACGCTGGGCGACCGGGGCGGTTACTGCGACTGCGAGGTGCTGTGGAACGTGTTCGAGGTCGCTCGCGAGTTGTGGACGCCGGAGCGCTGGGAGGCGGGTGAGGACGGGGAAGGTGACTTCTACATCGAGGCTGAGCCGCCCGATCAGATTCCGGCGTGTGCAACGGTTCGCGGCGGTTCGACCCAGCCGTGTCACTGGTGGCAGCGGCAACGCCGGCCGCGGTGGTGAGCGGGGCGGAGCCGGCTGTCAAGGATACCGGCGGCGAGACCTCGCGACGAGCATGGCCGCGATGTGTCCTAGGCCCGCGTCTCGGCGAGGAAATGCTCTACGAGGTACTGGGCGATGGCCATCGAGCTGGTCGCCGCCGGTGACGGGGCGTTGCGCAGCACGGTGACGGCGCCGATCTGGTCGACGGCGAAGTCGTCCAGCAGTTCACCGCCGCGACCCCACGCCTGGGCGCGGACGCCGGCGGCACTCTTGCGCTCGAGGTCGGCCATGGTCAGCTCGGGCACGAACCGCCGCGCCTTGCGGAAGTAGCGGGCCTTCAGCAGCGACGCCGAGATCTCGTCGACGCCCATGCGCCAATGCTGTCGGGCCAGGGGGCCGGCGCCGGGCCAGCGCAGCGACTCCCACGTGTCCTTCGGCGAGATGTTCCGCCACGTGTACCCCTCGCGCGCCAGCGCCGGCACGGCATTCGGGCCGACGTGGACGTTGTCGTACACGCCACGGGTGAAGTGCACCCCGAGAAACGGGAAGCGCGGGTCCGGAACGGGGTAGATCATGCCGTTGACCAGGTCGGTGCGGTGGCGCGCGAGCTCCCAGTACTCGCCGCGGAACGGCAGGATCTTCGGTGACGCATCGGCGCCGACGAGGCGGGCGATCACGTCGGACTGCAGACCCGCCGCCGCGATCACCCGGTCGAAGACGAACTCCCCGCCGGTGCTCACGACCCGTACGCGGCCGTTCTCGGGGTGGATGCCGGTGACCTCAGTGTGCAGGCGGATCTGACCTCCCGCGGCGCGCACATCCTGCGCCATCGCCTCGGTGATGCTCGCGTAGTCCACTACGGCCGTGTGGGGAGAGTGGACGGCGGCGACGCCTGCGACGTGTGGTTCGATCTCGCGCAGCCGCCCGACGTCGTCGATGCGGGTCAGGTCCGGCACGCCGTTGGCCTTCGACCGCCGCTCGATCTCGGCCAGCGCGCCCAGTTCGGTCTCGTCCACCGCGACGACGAGTTTGCCGACCTCGCGGTACGGCAGCCCCTTCTCGAGACAGAACTCGCGCATCTGCACCCGGCCCTTCGCGCACAGCGTCGCCTTCAGCGATCCGGGTGCGTAGTACAGGCCCGCGTGCACCACACCGGAGTTGCGACCGGTCTGATGCTGCGAGAGCCGGGCCTCCTTCTCGAGCACGGTGACCTCGGCGCCGGCCGCCGACAGTTCACGTGCCAGGGCGATGCCGACGATCCCGCCGCCGATGATGCCGATCTGCTCCACCATGTGGTCGTCCCCCAGTGACGTCGTGCGCGCCGTCCCCCGCGGCGCACTACGTACAGCATCACGCGAACCGCGCCCCCGTGGCAACCGCCCCCAGCCCGCCCGCCCCCGCCCGCCCGGCCCGGCCCGGCCCGCAAAAGAACAACTGGCGGACGAGAGAACGGGTGAACCCCGTATCCTCGGCGCCCAGTTGTTCTCTCGCCGAGGGGTGGCGGTGTGGGCGCGGAGGGTGGCGGTCTCTCGCGAGAGGGGGGCGTGGGGCGCGGGCGTCAGAGCACGGCGTGGGCGAGCGGGTCGGGGTTGCCGAACCGGTGCGCGGTGATGCTCACGGCCTGCTCGCGCAGGAACGACAGCAGCTCGACGCGCCCGGCGCGGGTGACCTCGCCGTCGAAGACCGTGAGGTCGGGGCGTCCGCCGGCGGCGCGGATCAGGTCGGTGCCGCTGGCCCCGATCAGCCGCACGCGCGGCCACGGCTGGGCGATGTAGCGCGCGTGGGCGGTGCCGGCATCCTCCACCACGACATCGATGCCGGCGCCATGGATCGCCGCGGCCAGCTCACCGGGCAGCGCCTCAGCCACCGACAGGGTCACGCGGCTGCCGGTACGCAGCGCGGCGGCCACGACGCGGACGATCTGCGCGGTGGAGGCACCCCGCTCGGCGCGGATATCGGCATCCACCGGCAGGTACCGGAACACGTTCCGCTCGGCGCTCAGCCCGGTGCGGTCGCGAGGCGTCTGGAACTCGTCGTGCCAGGCCGCCTCGTCGGTCGCGATCGCCTCGGCCAGCCAGGCCTGCTCGTCGCCGGCGAGGGTGGGGGATGCCGCAGCGACGACCCCTGCGGCCGGTGATGCGCCGTCGATGCCGGCATCAGCGGCACCCGCGGCCGAGACGGGCGCATCCGCCCATCGTCCGAGCCCGATGAGGTAGTTCGGGCCGCCCGCCTTGAATCCGGCGCCGACGACCGACTTCTTCCAGCCGCCGAACGGCTGGCGCTGCACGATCGCGCCGGTGATGCCGCGGTTGACGTAGAGATTTCCGGCCTGGATGCCGGCGAGCCACGTGCGGATCTCATCAGCATCGAGCGCGTGGATGCCGGCGGTCAGCCCGTAGGAGATCTCATTCTGGATCGCGATGGCCTCATCGAGGGTGGCAGCGGTCATGACGCCGAGGATCGGGCCGAAGTACTCGACCAGGTGGTACTCCGACGCCCGGCGTACGCCGGCGCGGACGCCGGGAGTCCACAGCCGCTCGTCCTCGGGCAGCTGGCGAGGTTCGATCACCCACCGCTCGCCCGGGCCCAGCGTGGTCAGCCCCTCGAGCAGCTTGCCCGTCGGCGGCGCGATGACCGGCCCCACCTCGGCGGTCGGATCGGTGGGCAGCGCCACATGCAGCGAACGCACGGCATCGAGCAGCTGGTCGTGGAACCGGCGAGACTTCGCGACCGCGCCCACGAGGATCACCAGCGACGCGGCCGAGCACTTCTGCCCGGCGTGACCGAACGCCGAGTACACGACGTCCTTGGCCGCGAGGTCGAGGTCGGCGCTGGGGGTGACGATGATGGCGTTCTTGCCGCTGGTCTCGCCCAGCAGCCGCAGGTCGGAGCGGAACCCGCGGAACATCTCGGCGGTCTCGTAGCCGCCGGTGAGGATCACCTGGTCGACCAGGGGTGAGGCGACGAGCTTCTCACCGAGCCCCGAGTCGGCCAGCTGCACGAGCTGCAGCACCTCGCGCGGGACGCCGGCCTCCCACAGTGCCTCGACCATCACGGCGCCGCAACGGCGTGCCTGACGCGCGGGCTTGATCACCACGGTCGAGCCCGAGGCGAGCGCCGAGAGGGTCGAACCGGCCGGGATGGCGACGGGGAAGTTCCACGGCGGCGTGACGAGCGTGACATCCGCGGGCGCGTAGACGGCGCCCTCGACGTGGGGCAGGTCACGGGCGCGCTCGGCGTAATAGTGGGCGAAGTCGATGGCCTCCGACACCTCGGGATCGCCCTGGTCGAGGGTCTTTCCCGCTTCGGATGCCATGACCTCCAGCAGCTGGGCCCGGCGGCGTTCCAGGGCGTCGCCGGCGCGGTGCAGGATCTCGGCGCGGCCGTCGGGACCGAGCTGCCGCCAGGCGGCCGCGGCATCGCGGGCGCGCTCGAGCACGGCGTCGACGGCGGCCGCGTCGGGCAGGGTCGAAGCCTCGATCGTGGCGACACCGGCATCCGAGTCGGGCACGCGCCCGAGGATCTCGCGGCCCCACCGGCGGTTGACGTCGATCGCGGGATCGGTGTCGGGGGCGTTGCGGAAGCCGGAGGTGAGGCCCGGCTCGGGCTGTCCCGTACGGTCTTGCACGCGATGGCTGTCCGGGGCTGGGGCATCCACCTCGGTCAGCGACGCGAGGAACCGATCGGTCTCGCGCTGCAGCAGGGCCGGGTTCGAGTCGAGCTCGAACACCGCCGACATGAAGTTCTCGCTCGATGCGCCCTCTTCGAGGCGCCGGATCAGGTACGCGATGGCGACGTCGAACTCTTCGGGCCGCACGACCGGGGTGTACAGCAGGAGGGAACCGACCTCACGACGCACGACCTCGGCCAGGCTCTCGGCCATGCCCAGCAGCATCTCGTACTCGACGGCGTCGGTGACCCCGCGCTGCTGCGCGAGCAGCCACGAATGCGCGATGTCGAACAGGTTGTGCCCGGCGATGCCCAGCCGCACGTTCGCGACGCGCTCGGGCCGCAGCGCCCAGTCGAGCACGCGCTTGTAGTGCGTGTCGCTGTCCTGCTTGGTGTGCCAGGTCGCCAGCGGCCACCCGTGGATCTCGGCGTCGACGTGCTCCATCGGCAGGTTGGCGCCCTTGACCAGGCGGACCTTCACGGGCGCGCCGCCGCGGGCGCGCCGGGCCGCGGCCCAGTCCTGCAGTTCGACCATGGCATCCATCGCATCAGGCAGATACGCCTGCAGCACGATCCCCGCCTCCAGGCCCGTGAATTCGGGCCGGTCGAGAATGCGCTGGAACACCGCCATGGTCAGGTCGAGGTCGCGATACTCCTCCATGTCGAGGTTGATGAACTTCGCCGGGCTCGCCGAGGCGGCCTGGCGATACAGCGGCAGCAGCCGCTCGACGATCGCCTCGACCGCCTCGTCGAAGCCCCACGGGGCGTGCGGCCCGACCATGGCCGACACCTTCACCGACACGTAGTCGACGTCGTCGCGGCGCAGCAGGCGCAGCGTGCCGTCGAGGCGGCGCTGCGCCTCGGCCGAGCCGAGCACGGCCTCGCCCAGCAGGTTGATGTTCAGCCGCACCCCGTCGCGGCTGAGCGCGGCGATGGCCTGGCCGAGCTTGTCGTCGCGCGCGTCGGCGATGAGATGCCCGACCATCTGACGCAGGACGCGCCGGGCGATGGGCACGACGACGGCTGGGGCGACCGGGCCCACGACCCCGCCCAGACGCACGGCGGCGCGCAGCGGTGCGGGCAGGAATCCAGGCACCTTCGGTGCGACGCGGCGCAGCGCGGCGGCGGCCACCCGCAGGTCTTCGGGCCGCACGACGCCGTCGACGAACCCGGTCGTGAACGCGAGGCCGTTCGGGTCGCTCAGCACGCCGGCGAGGCGCCGCGCGGCGACGGAGGAGGGGATGTCGGCGGCTTCGCGCAGCCAGCGGTGGACGAGGGCGACGGTCTCGCCGCCGAGGTCGGTGTCGTGCGTGGTGTCGTCGTTGACGTCGGTGGACATGGCGGTGCTCCTGGGTCCGAGCGTAGGCAGGCAGAGGTGTCGGCACCAGTGTGCGCGTGGCCCGATGCAAAGAAAAGCAACGCTTTCACGCGTATTCTCTTCAGCATCACTTAACGATGGGATGCCGGAATGCTCGATCTGCGCAAGCTCCGGCTGCTGCGGGAACTCCAGCTGCGCGGCACCATCGCCGCAGTGGCCGCGGCAGCCGCCTACAGTCCGTCGGCGGTCTCGCAGCACCTCGCCCAGCTCGAGCGCGAGGCCGGGGTCGAGCTGCTGCGCAAAGCCGGTCGCGGCGTGCGGCTGACCCCGGCCGCGCAGCGCCTGGTCGAACGCACGGCCGAGCTGCTGGAGACGATGGAGCGGGCCGAGGCCGAGCTGCACGAGCCCGGTGCCGAGCTGTCGGGCACCGTGCGGGTCGCCGTGTTCCAGTCGGCGATGCTGGCGCTGCTGCCCGCCGCGCTGCAGGCCATGCGTGAGCTCGCACCGCAGGTGCGGGTCCAGCTGGTGCAGCGCGAGCCCGAGACGGCGCTGCGCGAGACCTGGACGCGTGACTTCGACATGGTCGTGGCCGAGCAGTACCCCGCCCACGCCGCGCCTCACCACAGCGGCCTCGACCGGCAGCCCCTGACCGGTGACGCGATCCGGCTCGCCGTCCCCGCGGCGGGGCACGCCGGCATCCACTCGGTCGCCGACGCCGCTGAGGTGCCGTGGGTGATGGAGCCGCATGGGGCCGCATCGCGGCATTACGCCGAGCAGCAATGCCGCGCCGCCGGGTTCGAACCCGACGTCCGCTACGAGACGGCCGACCTCCAAGCGCATGTGCGCCTGGTCGAGACCGGCAACGCCGTGGCGCTGCTGCCCGACCTGATCTGGGAGGGCACCGCGCCGGCGTGCCGGCTGGTCGATCTGCCGGGCGACCCGCACCGAATGGTGTTCACATCGGTGCGCGCCTCGGGTGCGCTGTTCCCGGCCGTCGCGGCGTTCCGCCGTGTGCTCGCCGACGTCGCCACCGGTCTCGCGGTGCGCTGATCGCGCTGCGTACGCCGGCGCGGGCGTGAGGGGTCAGGCCTCGGCGACGCCCGCGGCGATGTCGGTGCGGTGGTGCGAACCCTCGAGGCGGATCTCGCCGATCGCGCGGTAGGCGCGGTCGCGGGCCTCGAAGAAGGTGTTGCCCAGGGCCACGACGTTGAGCACCCGGCCGCCGGTGGCGATCAGGCCATCGCCGTGGGCGGCGGTCGCGGCGTGGGCGAGGTGGACGCCTTCGACGGATGCCGCGGCCTCCAGCCCTTCGACCGCGCGGCCGGTCACGGGCGCGTCGGGGTAGCCCTCGCTGGCGAGCACGACGGTGACCGCGGCGGCCTCGGCGAACTGCGGAGCCGGCTGGTCTTCGAGGTGGCCGCTGGCGGCGGCCATGAGCAGCTGCGACAGCGGCGTCACCAGGCGCGGGAGTACCACCTGCGTCTCGGGGTCGCCGAAGCGCGCGTTGAATTCGATGACCTTGACGCCGGCCTCGGTGAGGATGAGCCCCGCGTAGAGCAGACCGATGAAGGGCGTGCCCTCGGCATCCAGTTGCCGGATGACCGGTTCGGCGACCTCGCGGGTGACCAGTGCCACGAACTCCTCTTCGCCGCCGAAGGCGCCGGCCAGCCACGGCAGCGGCGAGTACGCGCCCATGCCGCCGGTGTTGGGGCCGGCGTCGCCGTCGTGCGCGCGCTTGAAGTCCTGTGCGGGCGACAGTGGCAGCACGTGGTCGCCGTCAGAAAGGAAGAACAGCGACACCTCGGGTCCGGTCAGGAACTCTTCCACCAGCACGGCACCGTCGGCCAGGTACGCCTCGGCGTGGGCGACCGCGGCGGCGCGGTCTTCGGTGACGATGACGCCCTTGCCGGCGGCCAGGCCGTCGGCCTTCACGACGTAGGGGGCTCCGTAGGCGTCGAGGGCCGCGTCGAGTTCGGCGCGGTTGTGCGCGCGGCTGGCGCGGCCGGTGGGAACGCCCGCTGCCTCCATGATGCGCTTGGCGAACGACTTGGAGCCCTCGAGCTGCGCGGCCGCCTTGCCGGGGCCGAACACCGGAATGCCGCGTTTGCGCAGCGCATCGGCCACGCCGGCGACCAGGGGCGCTTCGGGGCCGATGACGACCAGGTCGATGTTCTCGTCGATGGCGTACTGCGCGACCGCGCGGCGGTCGTTCTGGTCGAGCGTGGGCACGAGCGTCGCGTCGTCGGCGATGCCGGCGTTGCCGGGGGCGGCGAACAGTTCGTGGCCGGCGTCCTCCCCACCCAGCGCGAGGATGATGGCGTGCTCGCGCGCGCCCGAACCGAGGACGAGGATTCTCACACCACCAGCCTACCGACGGTGCCTGCCGCGAGTACGGTGGGCGTCATGGCGCGCAAGATCACCACCGACGACGGCCGCGCCGCCCTGACCGCGGTCGCCGCTGCCGAACGGCCCGCGCGCACCGAGCTCGCCACGGCGGTGCGCTACCTGCTGCAGCTGCTGGTCGAGAAGGCTCCGGGCAACTCGGTCGAAGTGCGGGTGCCGCCCTTCGGCGCCGTGCAGGTGGTCGAGGGCCCCCGTCACACCCGCGGCACGCCGCCCAACGTCGTTGAGATGGATGCGGCGACGTGGATCGCGGTCGCCACCGGCGCCGAACCGTGGGCCGACGCGGCGGGCTCGGGGCGGGTGCACGCATCGGGCACGCGCGCCGACCTCGCGGGGTTGCTGCCGCTTCGGCCCTGATCGGTCGTCGGAAGCCCGCCCGCCCGGCGAGTGGGAGAATGAATGCCATGAGCTCACCGTCCGGCGAATCGATCGAGACGGCGCGCGTGCGCCGCAGCCCCCGCTACGGGGTGTTCCTCGTCGCGGGCGCAGCCGTCGGGATCCTCGCCGCGCTCGTACTGACCTTCGTCTTCGACGGCTGGAAGAGCGACGCCACCGGCGTGACCTACTCGACCGGGCAGGTGTTCGGGTTCCTCGCGCTGTACGCGATTCCCCTCGGCATCGCCCTGGCCGGCATCCTCGCCCTCGTGCTCGACCGCACCGCTGCGCGGCGCTCGCACGAGGTGCACATCGCGCGCGAGCGCGTCCGCACCGACGACGCCGACTGAACGGCCGACGGCTCAGGCGATGTCGGCGATGACCGGCGCGATCGCCTTGTCGAAGGCCACGACATCGCCGCGCAGGCCGTCGGTCACCGCGATCGTGAGCGACCCGATCCACCACACGCCCCGCTGCGTCAGCGGCAGCACCTGGACATTCAGCTCGAACGAGTGCGCACGACGGCCGACCTGACGTTCGTGCTGCGCGATCGCACTCGCATACGCGCGGTACGAGGTGCCCGTGCCCACGTGTGCCGTCGACCGATACCGCTCGTGCGCCACGCGGGCGTAGGCGACCGCGTCGGCGCCGTGGGGGAGGATGGCCGCGCGCAACTGGTCGAAGCCTTCGGTCGGCAGCGCCGTGAGCATCTCGAACCCGTCGACGAGGTCCAGCGGCACCGGCGACGGGTGCGCCTGCGGCTCGACCGTCATCGCCCAGAACGCACGCCATTGGCGCTCGAGCACGGCATGGGCGTCGTCATCGGCGGGCGCCGTGGCCGGCACGTGCCGCAGGTGCGGAAGCTCGTCGGGCGAGCGGATGCCGAGCATCTGGCGAAGATACAGGGCGATGAGCACCGGCAGGCCCGCGTCTTCGCGCACCACCCACTCCGGTTTCCCCGCCGCACTCATGGCGCCCATCCTATGGGCGGCCCATCACGCCCGGCCTCGGGACGCCCGGCGCGACTCCCGGCACCCGCACCGGCGCGGGCCCGGTAGGCTGAAGCCGTGGCCTCGTCCCCACCGAACCCCTATACCCAAGCCGGCGTCGACACCGCGGCAGGAGATCTTGCCGTCGAGCTGATGAAGTCGGCCGTCCGGCGCACCCACGGCCCTGAAGTCCTCGGCGGAGTGGGTGGATTCGCGGGCCTGTTCGACGCCGCGTCACTCACGGCCTACGATCGGCCGCTGCTGGCCACCAGCACCGACGGCGTGGGCACGAAGGTGGCCATCGCGCAGGCGATCGACAAGCACGACACCATCGGCCAGGACCTCGTCGGCATGGTCGTCGACGACATCGTCGTGGTGGGCGCGAAGCCCCTGTTCATGACCGACTACATCGCGACCGGCAAGGTGTTCCCCGAGCGCATCGCCGACATCGTCCGCGGCATCGCCGACGGGTGCGCCGCGACCGGCACGGCGCTCGTCGGCGGCGAGACCGCCGAACACCCGGGGCTCCTCGGTCCGAACGACTATGACGTCGCCGGCGCCGCCACCGGCGTCGTCGAAGCAGGCAAGGTCCTCGGCGCCGAGCGCGTGCAGCCGGGCGACGCGGTGCTGGCCCTGGCATCCAGTGGCCCGCACTCCAACGGCTACTCGCTCATCCGCCACATCATCACCGGCGCCGGCATCGGCTACGGCGACCACGCGAGCGACTTCGGCCGCACCTGGGGCGAAGAGCTGCTCGAGCCCACCCGCCTGTACACCGCGCCGCTGCTGCGCCTGATCGCCCAGTCCGGCGACGGCATCCACTCGCTGAGCCACGTCACCGGCGGCGGCATCGCCGCCAACCTCGCCCGCGTGCTCCCGCAGGGCACGTGGGTCGACGTCGACCGCTCCACGTGGACGCCGCCGCCCGTGTTCCGGGTGCTGGCCGACCTGGGTGGCCTGGATCTGACCGCGACCGAGGGCACCTGGAACCTCGGCATCGGATTCCTCGCCGTCGTCGCCGCCGACAAGGCCGAAGCCACGGCATCCATTCTGTCGGCCGAGGGCATCGCGACCTGGCAGGTCGGCACCGTGCACGACGGCCCCCGCCCCGCCGGCGAGTACGAGCAGGGTGCCAAGGGCGTCGACGGCGGCGCCGTGCGCCTGGTCGGCAGCTACTGAAAGAACGGACCAGCAACACCACATGTGCGGAATCGTCGGCGTCGTCGGTCAGGGACACGCCAATCAGGAGGTCTACGACTCGCTGCTGCTGCTGCAGCACCGCGGCCAGGACTCCACGGGCATCGCCACCGCCGAGCGCAACGGCATCTTCCACATCGCGAAGGCGAAAGGGCAGGTGCGCGAGGCGTTCCGTACCCGTGACATGCGCTCGCTGCTGGGCGAGATCGGCCTGGGCCACGTGCGCTACGCGACCAAGGGCAGCGCGTCCAACGAAGAAGAGGCCCAGCCGTTCTACGTCAACGCGCCGTACGGCATCGTGCTGGTCCACAACGGCAACCTCACCAACACCCGTGAGCTGACCGAGGAGCTGTTCCGCACCGACCGCCGGCACCTCAACACCTCCAGCGACACCGAGCTTCTCGTCAACGTGCTCGCCAACGAGCTGCAGGCCGTCATCTCGGGCCTCGAGCTCGACCCCGAGCAGGTCTTCCGGGCCGTCGCGCGGCTGCACCGGCGCGTCGAGGGCGCCTACGCGGCCATCGCGCTGATCGCCGGGTACGGGCTGCTCGCGTTCCGCGATCCGTTCGGTATCCGCCCGCTCATCCTCGGCACCCGCCAGGCCGCCAACGGCCACTATGAGTGGACCGTGGCATCCGAGTCGCTCGTGCTCGAGAACGGCGGCTTCGAGGTCGTGCGCGAAGTCGAACCCGGCGAAGCCGTCTTCATCGACCTCGACGGACACCTGCACACGAAGCAGTGCGCGGCCGATCCGCGGCTGGTGCCGTGCTCGTTCGAGTACGTGTACCTCGCCCGCCCCGACAGCGAGATGAACGGGATCTCGGTGTACGAGTCGCGGCTGCGCATGGGTGAGCGGCTCGCCGACACGATCGCCAAGCACACCCCCGAAGGCGCGATCGACGTCGTCATGCCGATCCCCGACTCCGCCCGGCCCGCGGCGATGCAGGTTGCGCGCAAGCTCGGGCTCGAATACCGCGAGGGCTTCTACAAGAACCGCTACGTCGGTCGCACGTTCATCATGCCCGGTCAGGCGGTGCGCAAGAAGAGCGTCCGGCAGAAGCTCAACGCGATGTCGAGCGAGTTCAAGGGCAAGAATGTGCTGCTGATCGACGACTCGATCGTGCGAGGCACCACCTCGAAGCAGATCATCCAGATGGCGAGGGATGCCGGAGCCAACACGGTCACGTTCGCCTCGGCCGCACCGCCGGTGCGCTTCCCTCACGTGTACGGCATCAACATGCCCTCGCGTCACGAACTGGTCGCGCACGGCCGCACGATTCCCGAGATCGCCGCCGAGCTCGGCGCCGACCACCTCGTCTACCAGGAGGTCGAAGACCTCAAGGCGGCGATCCTCGAAGGGGCGCCCGACGTCGAGGACCTCGACATGAGCTGCTTCGACGGGCGCTACATCACCGGCACCGTGTCGGACGAATACCTCGCCTGGCTCGAGGGCACGCAGGAGTCTTGACCGCCCGTTCGCTGTGGCGCGGACGCGCGCTGGCCCTGCTGGGCATCGTGCTGTTCGCGTTCTCGCTACGCTCCGCCGTCGCGTCGCTGTCGCCGGTCGTCGATCACATCGAGGCCGACTATGCCGTCCCCGCGTGGGTGCTCGGCCTCATCGGGACCGCGCCGCCGGTCTGCTTCGCGCTGTTCGGGCTGATCACGCCCGTGCTCGAACGGCGCTTCGGTCTCGAACGGCTCGGGGTGGTGGCGCTGCTGGTCGTCGGGGCGGGTCTGGGTGGACGCGGGCTGGCCGCCGGGCCCGAGACGCTGCTGCTGTTCACGACGGTGATCTTCGCGGGCGTCGGCGTCGGCAACGTGCTGTTGCCCCCGCTCGTGAAGACGTACTTCCCCGACCGCATCGGGCTGATGACGACGGTGTACACGACGGCCATGGCGCTGTCGACCTTCCTGCCGCCGCTGTTCGCCGTGCCGGTGGCCGACGTCGCCGGATGGCGAGTGTCGCTGGGCATGTGGGCGGTGTTCGCCGCGCTGGCGATGGCGCCCTGGATCGTGCTGCTCGTGCGGCGCCGCGCCGATGCGGTCGACGTCGACATCGAGGCGGTACCGGGTCGCGTGTTCGGGCGGCTCTGGCGACTGCCGATGGCGTGGGCGGTGACGGTGACCTTCCTGGTGTCGTCGTCGGTGGCCTACACGACCTTCGCGTGGCTGCCGACATTGCTGGTCGACACCGCCGAGGTCAGCGCCGCACAGGCGGGCTCATTGCTGTCGCTGTTCGGGGTGATGGGGCTGCCGATCTCGCTGATCGTGCCGATGCTCGTCACCCGGTACCGGGTGATCCCCGCGCTGTTCGCCGTCGCGGTCGCGGCGGGCCTGATCGGCGTGGCCGGACTGCTGTTGGCGCCGTCGACGGTGCCGTGGCTGTGGGTCGGCCTCCTCGGCGTGACGCCGCTCTTCTTCCCGCTGGCGCTGGTGCTGCTCGGGGTGCGGACGCGCACGCATGAGGGCGCCGTGGCCCTGAGCGGCTTCGTGCAGAGCATCGGCTACGCGATCGCGGCGATGGTGCCGCTCGCGGTCGGCATCATCCACGAACTGACGGGGTCGTGGACAGCACCCTTGGTGCTGCTGGCGGTGGTGATCACGGCATCCATACCCGCCGGCGCCATCGCGGCGCGCACGCACACCGTCGAAGACGAGTGGGAGCGCCGCCGCGGTCGCTGGTGATCAGCGAGAGGATTACGCCTTCTCGTCCTCGTACTCGTCGGCCCACTTGTCGACGTACTGCTCGTCACCTTGGTGTCCGAGCTCCTTCTCAAGCGCGGAAAGGTTCACGTTGTAGGTGTCGTACTTGAGTTCGCGAGCGATCTTGGTGTGCTTCGCTTTCTGACGGCCACGCCCCATGCCTGACCCCCTCATTTCTAAATTGCGGGCTGGCTGCTGCGCCCGTTGCAATAACGTCCGGCGCAACGCCGGGAAGAGTAGCATTCAGAATAACACGGCGCTCCCGGCCCATCGCGGACCGCGCAGGGTTCGAATGGGGTCGAACAGGCGGGAAAGGACGGCTGCCGAGATGTCCGATGACCGTAACGACGGTGTGGATGGCGGGATCGAGCCTGTCGTCGCACCGACCGACGACCGCCCGGTGCCGCGCCATGCGGTCATCGCGGGGGTGATCCCCGACCAGTCTCCGCGCGTGCTGCGCGAAGCGGCGCGCTACGCCAAGCTCATGGGGGCCCCTCTCGTCGTCACGCACGTCGATGTGACCCGGTTCGTCACGTATGAGGACCCGGAC
>JAEXHA010000151.1 GCA_023450335.1 Actinomycetes bacterium
ACTGCTACTCACCCTCTCCTCCGGGGTCACCGGCTACACGACCATCCACGCCGGGTCGGCACGCCAGGGCCTCACGCGACTCCGGTTCCTGGCTCAGCTCTCCGACTCGTCCAAGGACCTCCCGCTCTGTCGGCTTTCACTCGCGCACCCGGCGGTTCTTTCACTCGCGCACAACGGACGCCTGGCGATCTACGGCGAATCACCGTGCCGGACTGCCGGTTTCGCTACGTGGAGCGCTTCTGGTTCATCGCCTGAGCCGCGCCAGTGCGACTTTGCAGCACTGACAGACCGGTTGTTTGCACGATTTGTCAGTGAGTTTTCACCCGTTGTCAGTGAGTTTTCACCACTGACAACATTGCACCGCTGACATCGCGCGAAGGTATCGGGGCCGCCAACGCGATCCCAGTCCTCGGCCCATCGCAGCTCGAACGCCAGCGATGCCAGCGGCTGGGCTGCCTACCATCGGCTCGTGTACCAGCGGATCCAGCTCGACCCGGAGACGTCGCAAGCATGGGTCACGATCGCTCACCAGGCCCGGCTGTACGAGAGGGTCCTCGGGAGCGTCTCAGACCCCCGCCCGCGGTCGCGGTTCGCGCTGATCGACTCCGGCTACCCCAACGAGCGGGCGTCGACCTGGCACGGGTCCTACTTGAAGGCGGCGCTCGAGCACCTGCTGCTCTGGGCGGAGTTCGTGGCGCCGCTGAAGTTCCACCCCGAGCAAGAGATGATCCACCGGCTTCGCCCGACCTCACGGGACGCTCCTACCTACACCCTGGGACGAGCTGCCCTTGAGGCCGCGGCGCAGGCGGTGTGGCTCTCCGGCGGCGACACCCCACAGGAGTGTTCGCGCCGGCACCTCCGGCTGATCCGCTGGGACTACAAGGAGCACGCCAAGAGCGCCATCGACCCGGACGCGAAGCAGCGGATCCGTGCGATGGACGAGCGGCTGCTCGCCAGGGTCAGCGAGCACGTTGCCGAGGACGAGCTGCCGCCACCAAGCCTGCTGAACGTCCTACGCGGCGCAGCCGAGGTAATCGGAGCGGACCGCGACGACGTCGAGTACGTGTGGCGGGCCGCGAGCGGCGCCGCCCACGGGAAGTACTGGCCCTCCCTCGTGCTGCAAGACGTCGTCCCCATCGAGGAGTACGAGCCTGGCCAGCTACGCACCGTCAGCGTGCCGGACCCGACTGGCATGACCGAGGTGCTCGAGCTGGCCCAGCAGATGACCGGCTGGGGTGTGCTCCGACACGTTGACTTCTGCGGACTCGAGATCCAGCCGCTGCTCCACGAGGCGACACGGTGGCTCGCGACCGTGGTGCCGTTCCGCGAGGACGCTGACCCTGAGATCATCGCCTACCTCACCGGCGCGGGCACCAGCGAAGGCGTCGATGAGTAGGACCCACGCTCGGCGAGGAGCCCGCAGCCGCGGCCGGTCCCAGCAGGTAGCTGGGACCGGATCGTGCGGGTGTTCGAGATACCCGCACCGTGCAGTTGCATGCCACGTCCCGTGCGGCTCCTGCCAGATGCGACGCTCAGCCCCCTCCAGGTCTCGAGGCTCGACGACTGCCGACAGGTCACTGCACTAGTAGCCGAGTGCCTCGGGGCCACGCCGCCGCGTGTTCAGGTCGTCCTGGACTCGGTCACCGGTGTGTGGGGCACCACCGTGCGCCCCGTCGTGAACCTCGCTGTCGAGGACCTCGACACCCTCGACACCCTCGGCCTGGTCGGCGTGATGGCGCACGAGGTCGGACATGTGGCTGCCGGGCATCTCGATGACGGCAGCCGCCCTCGGCGGCGACGGCGGCGCCTGGCGAGAGAGATGGAGGCCAACTCACTGGCGGCAATCGCAGTCGGTGTGGCGCCACTGGTGGCTGCGTATCTCACAGCGGTGAACTGGTTCGTCGTTCGCCGCGGCGGGGCACCCCTGACCGCGGAGCAGGTGGTCGGCGGCGAGGCGTGGATGTTCCCGGAGGCCGACAGCGCCGCAGAGCTGCTCCGCCGCGTCGCATCCACGTGCGATGAGATGGGCGATGCCAGGCTCTCGTCGTGGAGCCGGGAGACGCAGAAGAAGGTCCTCTGACCAGGGCGGTTCGTGAGGCGTTCGAGGAACGCAAGCGCCGCGTGGAAGGACCATTCGGCCCGCTCTGGCGCAGGTGGTACTCCGCCAAGGTGGGACTCCGGCGTCGGTGGCGGGACTTCCTGACTCGGCCGCCATCCCGTCCGCAGTAACCACGCCTTCCAGCGCTCGACACCGCGTCCCGGCACGCCCCGGCGGGGTCCCGCTCCAGGGCGACGCTCCCGTTTCCGCGCTCGTCGCGCTACCGAATCCGCGGGCTGCCGGTGCGAGCGCGCTGGTGAGTCCAGATGGCGTGGTCGAGGGTGCGCAGATCGATCTCCGGGTGGTCGCCGCAGAGGTGCCCGCGCGCCTCCGCTGGGCCCAGCCGCGGCCGAGCACCTGCTCGACGAAGGCACAGAACATCCGATCGGCCTTCACGTCCTGCGCCCCGGCGAGGATGCGCAGGTAGTGCCAGCTGATGCCAGACCGCTGCCTCTTCACCGCACGCCACGCCGCCTCGACGGCCGGGTCGTCGTAGCGGCGCCGGAACTGGTCGATAGTGTTCACGCCGAACCCATCGAGCGCCGCGGCGGCAAGCTGCACCGCCTCCGCCTTGAGGATCCCCGACCGCGGCGACGTTCGAGCCCGGTTGTCGACGACGTCCTCGGAGAAGCGCACGGGACCGCCGGCGACGGCGACATCCTCCCCCAGGTGGTGTGCGTCGCGGCGATCGGCGTCGCCGTCAGCGACGTCACGCACCCATCTCCTGTACCGGTCAACAACGTTCACGACCGAGCCGTACCTGACCCCACGCGACCACGCCGCGCGCCTCGACGACCGAGAGGC
>JAEXHA010000153.1 GCA_023450335.1 Actinomycetes bacterium
ACGCAGGACCGCGCGGCGGAGACCGCGGGCGACGGCGAGACAGCGGCATCCACCCCGGGAGAACGGCGTTCGCGGCTGACGCGCACCGCCGCCGCGCCCCCTGAAGATCTCACGCAGGCGGTGATGGGCATCGCTCGCGCCGCCCATTCCGACACCGAGGAGCTGCTTCTCGGCCCGGCGCACCGGTTCGGCGGCGAGACGTTCGTCGAGACCGCGGTGTTCGCACGCCGCGAGAGCGGCGCACGCGCGCAGGGCGCCCCCGGCTTCGCGAACACACCCGACAGCGATCCTGCGCTGCCCGGCAACCGCGCGTGGGCACGCGACATCCTCGCTCGGGTCGAGACCTCGACCGCCGGCGACGCGGTGCTCGATGCGGCGCGTATCGCCGACGCCCAGGAGCTCGAGCAGGTCATCGGCCGTGTGCGCACCGCGGCCGGCGCCTGGGGGGCACGCCCTGCCGCCGAGCGCAGTGCCGTCCTGGTCGCCGCCGGCCACCTGCTGGCGCAGCGTCGCGCACAGCTGATCGAGGTCGCCGCGTCGGAGACGGGCCTGCCGTTCGCCGACGCCGACACCGAGGCCGGCAGCCTGATCGACGCCGCCGGCTACTACGCTGCGACCGCGCGTGAACTCGACCGCGTCAGCGGCGCCGTGTTCGTGCCCGCGCGGGTCACGGTGGTCGCGCCACCGTGGCAGGGGCCGCTGTCGGTCACCGGTGACGGTGTCTTGGCCGCGCTCGCCGCCGGATCGGGTGTCGTGGTGCGCCCCGCCCCCGCGGCTCGCCGCTGTGCCGCGGTCATCGCCGAGGTGCTGTGGGATGCCGGGGTGCCGCGCGAGCTGCTGGCTTTGGCCGATCTCGGTGACCCAGCCCTCGCGCCGCGTCTGATGACGCACGCCCATGTCGACCGGGTCATCGTCGCCGGGTCTGCCCAGGCGACGGGCCTGCTGCGCACCTGGCGACCCGACATACCGCTGCTGGCCGACATCGCCGGGCCCAGCGCGATGATCGTCATGCCCGGCGCCGACCTCGATCGCGCCGCCGCCGACCTCGTGCGCAGCGCATTCGCCCGCGCCGGCCAGCAGCGGGCGCCGGCGTCATTGGCCATCCTCGTCGGATCGGTGGGCCGCTCGCGCCGCTTCGCCGGGCAGCTGGCCGACGCCACCCGTGCGCTGCGCGTCGGGCCGCCGTCCGATCCGCGCGCCGACATCGGTCCGGTCGTCGATGCGCCCCGCGGCGGCCTCGCGTGGGCCCTCACGACGCTCGATGAGGGGGAGGAGTGGCTCGTCCAGCCGCGACTGCTCGACGCGCCGCCCGAGTACGCCGGGCGGCTGTGGACACCCGGCATCCGCGTCGGGGTCCAGGCGGGATCGCGCCTGCACCGCGAGCAGTTCTCGGGGCCGGTGCTGGGGGTCCTCTCCGTGCCGTCTCTGACGCACGCGCTCGAGCTGCAGAATGCCGCCCCCGGGCCGAGTGCCGGCATCCACACCTTCGACCCCGGCGATCTGGCCCGTTGGCTCGACGGCGTCGCGGCCGGCAACCTGTACGTCAACCGCGACATGACCGGTGCCCTCGTGCAGCGTCAGCCCTTCGGCGGTGGCCGCGCGACGGCGGGCGTCGGTGCGAAGACGGGTGGGCCCAACCGGCTCATCTCGCTCGGTGCGTGGCGGCCCTCGAGCGGTGGTGCGACCTCGTCGACGCTGCACCTGCGGGGACTGGACACACGCATCACGAGCATCATCGAAGCCGCCCAGCCCACCCTGGGCTATGACGCGTTCGAATGGCTGCGGCGCGCGGCGCTGTCGGACGCCATCGCGTGGGATCGTGAGTTCGGGCAGGTCAAGGACGTCTCGCGCCTGGGTGTCGAACGCAACCTGCTGCGCTACCGGCCGGTGCCGGTCGCCGTGCGCGCGACCGGCGACGCACAGTGGCAGGCGGTGCTGCGGGTCGTCGTCGCGGCGGTGCGGGCCGGCGCGGTGTTCACCTTGAGCGCCCCGGTGGGACTGCCCGGGCCGGTGCGTCACGCGCTGGGCGTCCTCGACGTTCCGGTGTTCGTCGAGACCGATGCCGAATGGGTGCAGCGGATGAACGCCCCACCCGAAGCAGCCACCGTGCACGATGCGACGATGCCGCCCCGGGCCGAGCGGGTGCGGCTGATCGGTGCGCCCGACGCCGTGCGTCGACTGCGTCTGGCCCTGATGAACGCCGCGGGCGCCGACGGTGCACCCGAACCGGCGACGGACATCCGTCCCGCCGCCGGCCCCGCCGTTCACGCCGACGAGATCACCACGGCGGGACGCCTGGAGCTGCTTGCCTTCCTGCGCGAGCAGTCGATCAGCATCACCGCCCACCGCTTCGGCGCCTCCGACCCGTGGAGCGAATCGGTCATCTGACCCCGGCGCGCGCCGTGAACACGGCCGCGGCCGGACGACAGAATGGAGGTGCGCGGGTGCGACCGGCGCCGACGCAGAGAGCGAGCAACCGCATGTCCCACACGGCACGCAACTGGGCGGGCAACACCGCCTACCGCGCGACGCGGCTCGTCGCCCCTGCATCCCTCGACGAGCTCGCCGGCATCGTCACTTCGTCGCCGCGGGTGCGGGTGCTCGGCAGCCGGCACTCGTTCAACGACATCGCCGACACCGACGGCGTGCACGTCAGCCTCGCGCAGCTGCCGGGCGACCCCGAGCTCGACACCGACCGCGGGGTCGTGCGCGTCCCCGGCGGCATCCGTTACGGCGACCTGGCGCCGTGGCTGCATGCGCGCGGCCGAGCGCTGTCGAACCTCGCCTCGCTGCCGCACATCTCGGTCGCCGGCGCGGTCGCGACCGGCACCCACGGCTCAGGTGAGCGCATCGGGTCGCTCGCCACCCAGGTGGCGGCCCTCGAACTGCTCACCGCCGACGGGCACATCCGCCGCCTGGCCCGCGGTGACGCCGACTTCGACGGCGCGGTCGTCGGCCTCGGCGCGCTGGGCGTCGTCACGGCGCTCGAGCTCGACATCCAGCCGACGTACGACATCGCACAGACCGTCTTCGAGCACGCCCGGTGGGACGCCGTGCTCGAGGGCTTCGACGCTCTCCAATCCGGTGGCGACAGCGTGAGCCTGTTCACCACGTGGCGCGATGCCGACCGCATCGACCAGATCTGGGTGAAGACCCGTGGCACGACGCCCGATCTGCGCGCGTTCGGGGCGACCCCGGCTGCCGGCCCCCGGCATCCTCTGCCCGGCATCTCACCCGAGCCGTGCACGACGCAACTCGGGGAGCGCGGGCCGTGGTTCGACCGGCTGCCCCACTTCCGCCTCGCGTTCACGCCGTCGGCGGGTGACGAGCTGCAGAGCGAGTACCTCGTGCCGCGTCGCGATGCGATCGGAGCGATCAAGGCGCTGCGGGCGATGGCGCCGCGCATCGCGCCGGAGCTGTTGGTGTGCGAGGTGCGCACGATCGCCGCCGACCGCCTCTGGCTCAGCGCCGCGTACAACACCGACGTGGTCGGTCTGCATTTCACGTGGCGTCCCGATGTGCCGGCCGTGACCGCGCTGCTGCCCGAGATCGAACGCGCACTGCCGGCATCGGCGAGGCCGCACTGGGGCAAGCTGTTCACCCTCGACGGTGCGGCCGTGGCGGCGCGCTATGACCGCTGGGACGACTTCGTCGGCCTGCGCCGCCGACTCGACCCCGAGGGCCGATTCGGCAATGATTTCCTGTCGCGGCTGGGGGCGTGAAGCCGTCGGTTTCTGCACTCAGGCCAGTATCCGAACCGCGAAAGAGAAACAACTTATCTTTCTGGTGCACCACTCGCACCCAGGCCACTATGTCTCTGGGGGCGCAACTGGGGAGGCGTCCAGAGAGCCCGTTCCAGCCGACGGCCGCTCACGACACACCGGGGGGAGTGTCGCTCCGGGGTTGAGGGAGAATCAGCCTTCAGCCCCGGGGGCCTGGTCGGTCGCCGCCGCGGGCTCGATGGGCGTCATGAACTCGTTCACCAGCGCCCTCACGCCCAGCGCGAACAGCGTCCACTGGCCGCTCGGCGCCTCGTCGGCCTCCTCGAACGTGTACGTGGGGTGGGCGATGCCCTCGACCGCACGCACCGCGAAACCCTCACCCATGGCCGCCATGGCCTCGGTGAAGTCCACCAGTGTGAGCCCCGACTTCATGCGCAGGCCGTACGCCTCCATGAGGTAGCCGTAGAACTCCGCGAACGCGGCGATCGACTCGTGATGACGGGCGCGACTGGCCTCTCTGAGTTCGGGCCACGTGTCGGCGGTGGTGCGCAGTGCCAGCGACACCAGGAACTGCTGCGCGTCGCGGGCGTCGTCGGGATCGTCCTGGTCGAGCGCCGCCGTGCGCACGTGGGCCAGCGCCGCGGCGCGGATCACGTCATCGCCGGGCGCACCCGCGTCGATCAGCTCACGCACCGCATCGCGCGCATAGTCGGCCGGGCCGCTCAGCCGCAGCCGGACCATCGCCACGGCCAGGTCGCGCTGGTAGTCGGTCTGGTCGGCCCAGAGCCGGTACGCGGCGCCCGTGGTCAGCCCGGCGCGACGCAGCACGTCCTGCAATCGGATGTGCTGCACCCCCGCGCTCACGCCACGCTCCAGCAGCATCTGCACGCCGACGCGCAGCAACAGCGTGCGGGTCTCTTCTCCCGTTCGTCGCGCCATGGTGTCCGTCCCTCTCCCCAGAGAATAAATCTTCTCACTTTCACGCCGGGCGTGCGCCAGGGGGTGGTGCGGGCGCGTCTGGCAGAATGGATGCCGGCGTGCCCGAGTCGATGGCTTCCACAGCCCCGCCGGGCCTGAGGACAGCGTCCGCCATCCCTCGTGAGGAGCGATATGTCGACGCAGACCCTGCCGCAGTCCCAGACCCCCCGCATTCAGCAGCACCGCCGCTATCTGATGTGCCGGCCCGAACATTTCACGGTGAGCTACCGCATCAACCCCTGGATGGAGCCGACCCGTCCCACCGACACCGCCCGGGCGGTCGCGCAATGGCAGACGCTGTACGACACCTACGTGGCGCTGGGCCACGAGGTCGAGCTGATCGACCCGGTGCCGGGCCTGCCCGACATGGTCTACACCGCCAACGGGGGGTTCATCATCGACGGGCGCGCCCTGGGCGTGAAGTTCCGCGTGCCCGAGCGACGGGGTGAGGAGCGGCCGTTCATGGACTGGTTCGCCGCGCACGGCTTCGACGTGGTCGAGCCGGGCGAAGTGCAGGAGGGGGAGGGTGACTTCCTGCTGGTCGGCGATGTCATCCTCGCCGGCACCGGGTTCCGCTCCGTCGGCGACAGCCACCGTGAGATCGCCGAGGTGTTCGGCCGCGAGGTGGTCACCCTGCGGCTGATCGACCCCCGGTTCTACCATCTCGACACGGCCATCGCCGTGCTCGACCCGGTCGAAGGGCCCGGCGGCGTCGAGAAGGCGAACATCGCCTACCTGCCGTCGGCGTTCGACGAGGCCTCGCAGCAGATCCTGGCCGAACGCTACCCCGATGCGATCTTGGTGGCGGATGCCGATGGTGCGGTGTTCGGGCTCAATGCGGCCAGCGACGGGCGTCACGTCTTCATCTCGCCGCGCGCCTCCGGCTTCGACGCGCAGCTGCGCGAGCGCGGCTACACCCCCGTGCCCGTCGACCTTTCCGAGCTGCTGCTCGGCGGCGGCGGGATCAAATGCTGCACGCTCGAACTGAGAGGAACGCGATGACCACCCCGGCCTTGGACACCACGACCATCCGCATCATCGATTCGGAAGACGCGCACGTCGCGCGCAACTACGCGCCGCTGCCGGTCGTGGTGGCCCGCGGCGAGGGATCGTGGGTCACCGACGTCGAGGGCAAGCGGTACCTCGACCTGCTGTCGGCCTACTCGGCCCTCAATTTCGGGCACCGGCATCCCGCCCTCGTCGCCGCCGCGACCGAGCAGCTGGGGCGACTGACCCTCACCAGCCGCGCGTTCCACAACGACAAGCTGGGCGATTTCGCCGCGGCGCTGGCCGATCTGTGCGGCAAGGACCTGGTGCTCCCCATGAACACCGGCGCCGAGGCCGTCGAGTCCGGCATCAAGATCGCCCGGGCGTGGGCGTATCGGGTCAAGGGCGTCGCCGAGGGGAAGGCGAACATCGTCGTGGCCGACGGCAACTTCCACGGCCGCACCACCACGATCGTCAGCTTCAGCGACGACCCTGCCGCACGCGAGGACTTCGGACCCTACATGCCGGGCTTCACCTCGGTGCCGTACGGCGATGCGGCAGCGATCGAGGCGGCGATCGACGAGAACACCGCGGCGGTGCTCATCGAGCCCATCCAGGGTGAGGCCGGTGTCATCGTTCCGCCCGCCGGCTACCTGCGGGCGGTGCGCGAGATCTGCGACCGCCGCCGCGTGCTGTTCATCGCCGACGAGATCCAGTCGGGGCTCGGCCGCACCGGCACGACCTTCGCGTGCGACCGTGAGGAGGTCGTGCCCGACATGTACCTGCTGGGCAAGGCCCTCGGCGGCGGTATCGTGCCGCTGTCGGCGGTCGTCGCCGACGCCGATGTGCTCGGTGTGCTGCGCCCCGGCGAGCACGGCTCGACGTTCGGCGGCAACCCGTTGGCGGCGGCCGTGGGGCGGCAGGTCGTCGACATGCTCGCCTCGGGAGAGTTCCAGACGCGCGCGCAGGCGCTGGGCGAGCACCTCGGCGGCAAGCTCGACGAGCTGGTGGGCCAGGGCGTGACGGCCGTGCGCATCGCAGGGCTGTGGGCGGGCGTCGACATCGACCCCGCTGTCGGCACGGGCCGCGAGGTGGCCGAGAAGCTGCTGGGCCGCGGCGTGCTCGTCAAGGACACCCACGGGCAGACGGTGCGCCTCGCTCCGCCGCTGGTCGTGCGCGCCACCGAGCTCGACTGGGCCGTCGAACAGCTGCGGGTCGTGCTGGCCGGCTGACGAACGGTCGTGCGCTCGATGCGCACGCGGATCACACCGAGGATCAGGTGACGGTGACGCTGACCTCGTGCCGGCCCGTGGCGCCGTCCGGCACGACCGGCGCGTGCTGCCCGGTCTGGGTCTGACCGAGGGCGTTGATCGCGCGGCACCGCACCGTGTGGCGACCGGGACCGGCTGCCCACGGCATGCTCCACTGCACCCACGTGTCGTCGGAGATCGCGGTGGCGAGAGTCGCCGGCGTCCACGGGCCGTCGTCGATCTGCACCTCGACACCGGCGATGCCCACGTGCTGCTGCCATGCCACCCCCGCGATCACCGTGTCGCCCGCGACGATCGGCCGACCGCTGCGGGGCACGTCGATGCGTGACTGCAGCTTGACCGGTCCGCGCTCGGACCAGCCGCGGTCGGTCCAGTAGGCCCGCGCCGCGTCGAACCGCGTGACCTGCAACTCGGTGACCCATTTCGTCGCCGACACGTAGCCGTACAGACCTGGCACCACCATGCGCACCGGAAACCCGTGCTCGGCGGGCAGGGGCTCGCCGTTCATCCCGACCGCGAGAATCGCGTTGCGCTCGTCGGTGAGCGCCTCGAGGGGAGTGGATGCCGTGAACCCGTCCACGGACCGCGACAGCACCATGTCGGCGCCGGCGCCGGGCCCGGCCTGACGGAGCAGCTCGCGGATCGGATACCCGAGCCACACCGCGGTGCCGATGAGGCTGCCGCCGACCTCGTTCGACACGCACGCCAGGGTCGTGACGCTCTCCTGAAGCGGCAGCGCGAGCAGCTCGTCCCACGTGATCACGACCTCACGGTCGACCATGCCGTAGATGCGAAGCGACCAGTCGCGCGGGTCGACGTCGGGCACCAGCAAAGCGGTGTCGATACGGTAGAAGTCGGCGTTGGGAGTGATGACCGGCGCGAGATCGGCGATGCCGAGTTCGGCCGTCGCCGGAATGGGAGCGGCCGTCTGGGCGGGGCGGGGAAGGGTGATCGCCTCGCGCACCGTCGACGCCGCCTGCCGTGTGGCCTGCACCGCCCACCCGCCGAGCGCGGCGATGACGCCGATGCCCGCCGCCGCGCCCGACCAGATGAGGAACCCGCGCCGGTCGACGCCGGTGCGCTCGTCGTCCGGCAACGGGGGACGCCGCAGGGCCGGGCGGCCGGCCGTCCGGGATCGGCGCGCGAGAGGGC
>JAEXHA010000179.1 GCA_023450335.1 Actinomycetes bacterium
GCCGGGGGCGCATACGCCGCGGGCGGCGGTGGGCCGCCGGCATCCATCGGCGGCGCGAGCGGAACCGCCGCCGGTGCCGGCGCGTGCGCGGGCGACGGGATCCCCCGCACATCGGTCATGACGGCACCGGAGACCTGATCGTGCCACCCACGGTGCCACGGCGTCTGGTCGAACAGCGGCGAGAACATGCCGACGATGATCGCCGAGCCACCGGCCCACACCAGGTTGCGGCCGAGGGCGCGGCCGAATCCGAGCGCGTCGCCGTCGACATGCGTGAGCTCGAGGCCGAGCAGGCGCATGCCGATCGAGCCGGCGCCGCCCTGCATCCAGGTGTAGACGAAGAACCACGCGAAGACGGCCAGGTACGCGCCGCCGACGGCCAGCAGCGGCGAGAACTGGCCGCCGGTGGCCAACGCCACGGCCATCAGCGCGCTGGCGACGATGCCGCCGACGATACCGGCGATGACGCCGTCGATGACGTACGCCATGATGCGGCGGCCGAGTTCTGCCGGACGTCCGGTCATGACGCTCCTCCGTTCGACCGGCGCAATGACCGCAGACTCAGCCGGGCGCGCAGGCGCTGCCACACCGAGGTGGATCCCTTCATCTCACCGACGATATCGTCCACCTCGCGCCAGAACGCGGCCACATCGTCCGGGGTCGGGTCGCCCGGGCCGTAGACATCGGCATCCGCCCGTTGAGCCAACTGCGCCACGCGCGGCTGCGTGAAGACGTCCCGCACGACCACCGCGCTCTCCGCGCGCGTCGCCCCGGCCACGACCGGCGCACGCAGATCGACCGCCGAGTCGACCAGTTCGTCCCAGCCGCCCGAGATGCGGTCGGCGGTGCGATCGGCACGCAGCCGGCGCAGTCGCCGCGCGCCCTTGATGAGACCCATCACGATGAACGGCGCCAGCAGCACGATGATGATGCCCAGGCCCATCGCGCTGTACATGAGGATGGGTCCGAGCCAGTCCACGCCGGCCTCTTCTTCCTCTTCCTGCTCGCGGTCGTTCGCGATGGCCGGCGGCAGCTCGGCCGGCTCTTGAGCGGGCGGCGGCGGCTGCAGCACCTGCGGCTTGGGGTTGGCGTGCGGCTTGGTCGACTGCTCGTTGGGGACGTTGTCCTCGTCGGGCGTGGGGTCGAACGGGATCCAGCCGTACCCGTCGAAGGCGACTTCGACCCAGGCGTGCACATTGTCGCCGGTGGCGGTGAAGACGCTCTCGGCCGCCTCGTCGTCGTTCACATGCCATCCCATGACGACGCGCGCGGGCATGCCCAGCTGGTTCGCCATGAGGGACATCGCGACGGCGTACTGCTCGTCGTCGCCGATCAGCTGGTCGGCGGCGAACATCGAGATGATGCGGCCCGCGCCGTGACCGGACGGCGACAGCACCTCACCCTCGAGGCCATGACTGAAGAACCCGTCGGTGCTCAGCCAGTCCTCCAGCGCGCGTACGCGCTCGATCGGGGTCTCCGCGTCGACGGTCGCCTCGGAGGCGAGCTCGGCGAGGTTCTCGGGGATGCCGGTCTGGGCGGGCATCTTCAGCGGAGCGAAAGCGACATCGGCCAGGGCGGCGTCGCTCGGGTGCCGGGGCATCACGGTCTCGACCGTGTACTGGTCGCCGGCTTCCAGGCCCACCGTCGTGACGGCGGTGCCGGTCGCGTCGTTGTAGTGCGCGGCGCGGCGCAGCTGCTCACCCCGGTCACCGGTGAAGGTGAACTCGCGCACGGCGCCGGCGTCCGGCATCCACACCCCCGTCAGGGAGTCGATCGTGACCTGCAGGGTCGTCGTGGCGCCTTCGGCCTCGGGCGACATGTTCGAGCGGACCGGCGTGAACGAGCTGGACGAGCCGGCGCCGTCGTCCGACACGTTGTAGACGATGCCGTTGTAGGTGTCCATGGTCGCCAGGCGGATGCGCCCGTCTTCAGGGAGACCGGTCACGGTGAACAGGGTCTGGTCATCGAAGTCGCGGACGAGACCCCGGAACGACTGCAGCGGGCTCGGGTACTGCCGGATGTCGAACGGCGGCACGACGAAGTCGCGCAGCACATAGCGCGGCACGGGCGGGCTGGCCACGGCGGCGGTGGTCACACCCACCCCGGCGGCCACCGCGAGCACGACGGCGCCGGTGACCACGCGGCGCGACCGGGAGTGGCGCACGGCCGACGCATCGGCGGTCCCCGAGGCTTCGACCCGCACGGCGGCGCGGTCGTTGTCCCACGCGTGACGCACCGACAGCCACAGCACCGCGACGAGGCCGAAGAGCACGCCCTGCACGATGGGGGCCGCCGGCTCGGCGACGCCCAGCAGGATCTGCGCAGCCAGCAGCAGCGCAGCAGGCAGCAGTGCCCAGGCCGCGGTGCGCACGCGCAGCGCGAGCGAGCCCGCGATGACCGCCGCCACCAGGGTGAGCAGGAACGGCACGATCAGGTGGCCGTCGGAGGCGGCGACCGGCGGCACGGTGGTCAGCAGCTGCTTCCACGAGGTGACCGAGCCGGCGCCGAGCTGCACCCAGGTGTCCAGCGTCGGGATGACGGCGAACAGGGCCGTGTGGGGCAGCGCGAACGCGCCGCCGAAGAGGAAGTACGCGGCGACGGTGAGTCCCGCCACCGGCAGAACGCCCCATCGCAGGTAGCCGCCGAGCCAGGCGATGCCCAGACCCAGGCCCAGCGCACCGAACCCCGCGACGAGATACTGCGGGCCGTCGAAGGTGGGGCCGAAGCCGATCACGGCGACCGACAGCAGCAGGGCGATGGCGATGAGGTCGAGGATGACGATGCGCAGCGGGCGCTGCGTGCCGGACGCGGCGTTCACGACAGGACCTTCCGGACGGCGGCGGGAAGCTGGTCGAGGCCGCCGAGGGTGATCACGTCGGCCTCGCCGATGCGACGCAGCGCCGGAGAGGTGACGCGGGTGTCGGCGACGACGGCGAGCACACGCACGCCGTACGGGAGGCGCGAGCAGGCCAGTCGCAGGTCTGCGGCGTCCGTCTTCGCACCGGTGACCAGCACCACGACGGCCGCCTGCGGCGCATGCACGGAGACGGCACCGGACAGCGAGACGATGCCGCCCTCGCGCGGCCGGGAGTGCTCCAGGGCGGACAGCTCATCGAGGAAGCGTCGGCCCGACTGGGCACGCAGGGCACCTTTCTGCACCCGGGCATCGAGCGTGCGGGAGTCGCGGATCGCGCGCAGGCCGATGGACCCGGCCACCGAGATGGCCAGTTCGAACTCGTCGTCGGCGCGGTACTCGTCCGGGTGCGTGGACAGGCCGACCACGAAATGCGAGCGCCGCGTCTCCTCGTACTGGCGCACCATGACGTCGCCCACGCGGGCGGTGGATTTCCAGTGCACGTGACGGAGGTCGTCGCCGGGCTGATACTCGCGCAGCGCATGGAACGAGACGTCGTCGCGGGCGAGGTGCTGGGCGGGCAGACCCTCGAGGTCGCGCAGGTGACCGAGCGAGAGACCCTCGAGGTTGGTGGTGCGCGGGTGCACGTACAGGTCGACGGCCTGGCGGCGGTCGTGCGTGCGCTCGAACAGGCCGAGGGGGTCGCCGCGCAGCACGCTGACGGGGCCGACTTCGAGGACGCCGCGCTTGCTGGTCGGGATCGCGAACAGCTCTTCGTGGGTTGCACCGGGCGCCAGGCGCGGCACCTGGAACAGCCCCCGTCCCGCGCCGACGGGCAGCACGACCTGCGCGGGAAGGATCGCCCGGGACGAGCCGTTGGTCAATGTCAGCGCACCGACCGCACGCTCACCAACGACCACGTGCGAACGGGTGAGGTCGAGTTCGACGTCATAGGTGGTGCGACCGAACAGGAACGGCACGCTCAGCGCCACCACGGCGGTGACGACCGCCGCCGCGATCATGGCCTCCTCCCACCCGAGAGCGCCGGCGACCACCCAGAGGACGATCGATGAGGCGATCACGATCCACCCGAGCGGCCGGATGACGGCGGCGACATCGCGGACCACGCGCCAGACTGCGCGTGCGATCTCTCCGGCATCCTCACGCAGCTTTTCGACGCGCGAGAGTTCGGCGGGTCGCAGCAGCGGCGCGGCCTCGGGTTCGGGGGTGACGCTCACGGCCTCGAAGGCCGGCGCGTCGGAGACCGGAGGCGCGTCGGCATCCCGACGCGACCTGCGCGTCGGTACCTGCGTCTCCGGGGCCGTGGTCATCAGGCGGTGGCCCGTGCCAGCGGGGCTTCGACGTCGGCGAGCGCGCGCTGAATGACGGTCTCGCCGGTGATGCCCGAGAACTCTGCCTCGGGATCGAGCACGAGACGGTGCGTCCACACCGGCGCGGCGAGGCTCTTCACGTCGTCGGGGATCACATAGTGACGGCCCTGGGCCGCGGCGAACACGCGCGCCATGCGCATCATCGAGATCGCACCGCGCACCGACACTCCCAGCCGGGTCGCGTCAGCGGCGCGGGTGGCTTCGACGAGCTGACCGGCGTATCGGGCCACGGCCGGGTCGACGTGCACGGTCGCGGCGAGATCGGCCATGTCGGCCACCGCGCCGGTGGTGATGACCGGCTTCAGCTGCGACGAGGGGTTGCGATCGACCGTGCCGGCGAGGATGCGCTCGGCGACGGCAAGCGACGGGTAGCCGATCGAGGTCTTGATCATGAAGCGGTCGAGCTGCGCTTCGGGCAGCTTGTAGGTGCCGGCCTGCTCGATCGGGTTCTGCGTCGCGATCACCAGGAACGGCCGGCCCACCTCGTGCGCCACGCCGTCGACGGTCACGCGTGACTCCTCCATGACCTCCAGCAGCGCCGACTGCGTCTTGGGCGAGGCACGGTTGATCTCGTCGGCGAGCACGATCGAGGCGAACACGGGCCCGCGGTGGAACTCGAACTTGTGGTTCGCCTGGTCGTAGATGGTCACACCGGTCACGTCGGACGGCAGCAGGTCAGGCGTGAATTGGATGCGGCTCGAGGTGCCCTGCACGCTGGCGGCGAGGGCCTTCGCGAGGCTCGTCTTGCCGGTGCCGGGGGCGTCTTCGAGTAGCACGTGACCTTCGGCCAGCATCGCCGACAGCACCAGGCCCACGACCTCACGCTTGCCCATGAGGGCGATGTCGACGTTGTCGACCAGGCGCGTGAAGGTGTCGCGGAACCAGGCCGCCTGTTCCGGAGTCATGCTCATGTGTCGTTTCCTTGCTGTCGTCGGTGCGGTGGACCGTGCGTCACCACGTGGTTTTCTCGTAGGCCTTGCCGTTCAGCACGACCCAGACCTGGGCTCCGGTGTGCCCGAAGAAGCACTGCAATTGCGTCCCGCGGCCCGAGGCGATGTGAACCGGACCCTCCCAGTTGTTGAACTGGCCACCCACGGAGGACATGCACTTGTAGGAGTAACTGCCGGCGGAGAAGGCGTCGTTCGTGTTGACGACGAAGTAGTAGCAGCCTCCGCTGTTGCAGCCATCGACCTTTCCTGTGCCCTGACCACGCGACACCCATGCGCGCGGCTGCGGGGGCGGCGGCTTGGCCTGCGTGGTGGCCGATGCGGAGTCGGTCGTGGTGGTGCTGCCGGCCGCGCTCGTGCGCACCCTGACGGTGAGCGTCGTGCTGTAGCCGACGTTCCGCGAGCCGCTGCCCGAAGCCGCGACCTTCTTCCAGGCATCGCCGCCGATCTTGATCTCGGTGGTCACCGCGCGTCCGTTCTTCGCCGGCGACGACCACGACCACGACACGGTCGTGCCGCTGGCCGACGCCGAGATCTTCGGGTTGCCGATCTGGCCATAGGGCCTGACCTCGTTGGAGGGCGCCGAAGCCGGGCTGGTGTAGGTCGCGCCGTCGACGGTCGCGACCGCCCGGATGCGGATCGTGTAGGCGCCGTTGTTGTTGACCTGGCCGTTGCCGATCGTGGCGCTGCCGTTGCCTCCCGAGACCCAGTCGGTGCGCCAGCCGCCGTTGTTGACGGAGTACTGGTACGAGACCTCACTCGCACTGGCGCCGCCGCGGTCGCCCGCGGTCCACGACACCGACACCCGGTTATCGCCTTCGGTGGCGCTGACCGACGTGGGTGCGGCGAGCTGCGTGAACCCGCGCCGCGGGGCCGAGGTCGGGCTCCATTCACCCCAGCCGGCCTTGTTCTGGGCGCGGACGCTGAAGGTGTAGTCCGTCTCGGATGCCGGGACGACCACAGCCTGGGTGGTCTGGCCGGCCGGCACGGTCACCGTGTTGACGACCGTGGACCCCTGCATGACCCGCAGCTGGTAGCCCGAGATCGCATCGCCGTTGGCCGCGGGCGCGTTCCAGGCGGCCTGGAGCTGGGCCTGGCTGCCCACCGGCTCCAGACGCGAGGTGGTCGGCGCGCCCGGAGCCGCCGGCGGTGCAGCAGGAATCTCGGCCGCCGACCAGGCGCTCCAGCCCGAAGGCTCAGGTGCCCGGTTGTGGGCGCGCACGCGTACCTTGTACGCGGCGCCGTTCTCGAGACCTTCCCACACGACGCTGTTGCCGGTCAGTCCGGTCTTCTGCACGACGCCCGACGGGGGTGCCGGCGAAATCTCGAGCGTGAAGCTCTCGACCGGGGAGCCCTCGGTCGCCGGGGTCGTCCAATTCACCGTGAGGCTGCGGTCGCCGAAGCTCAGCGTCGGCGGCACCGGCGTCTCAGGCCGCACGTCCGGACGCGCGGTCTCCGACGGCACCGACGGATCGGAGGTGCCGACCCGGTTGGTCGCGGTCACCACGAAGTTGTACTCGACGTTGTTGGTCAGCCCGTCGAGCGTGCACGTCGTCGACTCGCATTGCTTCGTATAGGTGCCGGCGGTCGAGGTGACCGTGTAGCCGGTGATCGGGGTGCCGTTGTCGATCGGCGGCGTCCACGAGAGCACCACCTGGCGGCTCTGCACGCTCGAGACCGTCGGCTTGCCCGGGGCGTCCGGGCGGCCCTGCACCGTGATGCGCACGCGGCCCTCGACCGCGCGGTCCGCGTCCTCGGTGGCGTCGAGCACGCGGTAGCGCACGACGACGGTGCCCACGAAGGTGGATGCGCTCGTCACCTCGACGTTGTCACCGCTGATCCGCGCGTCGGCGTCGCCGGTCTCGACGATCGCGTTGACGACCTGCAGCGGCGTGTCGGGGAACGGGTTCACGTCGTTCTCGAGCACCGGGACGCTGATGGTGGCGCCCTGGTCGGCCTCTTCGATCACGTCGTCGTTGGCACTGGCGAGCTCGCGAGTGGATGCCGTGACGGTCACGTCGATGTCGGCGAAGGCGGGCTCGGCCTCACCGTCGCTGACAGTCACGCGGAGCGCGACACGCGTGCCCTTGGGGGTGTTGGTCGCTGCGGAGACGCTCAGTACGGTGCCGTCCACTCCGGCCGTCAGGCCGTCAGGCACCTCGCCGGCCAGGTCGAACGTGAGGGTGTCGTCCGGGTCGGGGTCGGTGGCCAGCGCCGCCAGGTCGAGCGTGGACGCGTCCTCGCCCGGCGCGACGTTCAGCTGTGCACCCAGGATCGTCGGAGGCACGTTGTCGGGCGGCGTGACGGTGATCGGGATCGTCAGAGTCGCCTTGCGCCCCTTGGGGTCGTCGGGTCCGGTGCCGTCGGTCACCTCGAAGGTGATCGCATCCTGACCGTGGTATCGGTCGGCGGATGTGTAGACGAGGGTGTGCTGATCCTGCACGAGACTGGCGCCGTTGGCGTGGGATGCCGAGACTTTGGCCGCCTCGGTGATCACGACATCGCGGCCGCCCGCCGCCTGCACGTACTCCGAGAGGGGCAGTTCGATCGTCTCACCGCTCTTGACCTCGACCGCGGCGCCGGCGATCAGGCTCGGCGGCAGCGATGCCAGGGAAGGCACGTGGATGAATGCGGTCGCGTTCTGCCCGTCGACGTCCGTGACGGTGTAGCTGATGAGCTGACGCTCGTCGGTCAGCGTCACCCGCACGACGCCGTCCCGTCGCGTCGACGCGTTCTCACCGCCGGTGCCCAATGCCACGTCCAAAGCACTCTTCGTGCCGTCGGGGTCGTCGTCGTTGTCGAGCACGTTGATGTCGGCCGTGCCCTCCTCGGTGACGTCCTCCGCGCGCACGCGGTCATCGCGGGCGATCGGACGCAGCAGCGGCACGTCCTCGTCGACGGTGATCTGCACGGACGTCGTGGCGCCCAGGCCCCGCTCGTCCTCGATCGTGTACTGCACGCTCGTGTTCATCTCGGTCTCGGGCGAGGTGATCACGAGATACTCGCCCGAGACCGTGGCATCCAGCCCTTCGACGTCGGGCACGCTGACGGCGTTCGCCGCGAACCCGAACAGGTCGCCGTCGGGGTCGGAGTCGTTGACCAGCACCGGCAGCGCGACCTCGCGGCCCGGGCGCATGACCACCGAGTCGCGCACCGCATACGGCGCCTGGTTGGCGGTCGCGGCGGGGGCGATGCCCACCTGGATTCGCGCGGTGCCTTCCTTGCCGAGGCGATCGCGGACGCGATAGGTGAAGGTATCGACCCCGACCGATTCGCCGAAGGCTTCGTAGGTGAAGCTCGCGGCACCGGTCTCGGTGATGCGACCCTTCGCGGGTGCCGATGCGATGCCGATCAGCTCGACCGAGTCGCCGTCCTCGTCGATGCCGTTGAGCTCGATGGGCACCGTGACCTTCGAGCCGGCGAGCGTGCGGGCGGTCACATCGCGCGGCCGCGGCGCGGCGTTGGCCTCGTCGTTGCGCGGCAGCACCTGGACCGTCACGTAGCCGGCGTCGCGCTGCCCCGTCGAGTCTTCGACTTCGTAGGTGGCGTAAACGGTGCCGGGCTCATCGCTCGCGCGGAAGCGGAGCGTGTTCTCGGAGACGAGCATCTCGCCGTCTTCGTCGTCGATGAGCGGTGGGACGAGATCGGGAGCGACGGTGATGGTATCGCCATTGGGGTGGTAGTCGTTGTCGAGCACCGGGATGGTGACCACGTCGCCCACGCGTACGACGGCTTCGTCGTCGTTGGCGACCGGGGGGCGCAGGCGGTCGGGCGCGGCGACGGGGATGACGATGATCTCTCCCCGCGCCTCTTCGACACCGTTGGAGATGGTGTACGTGACCCGGATCTGCTGTGACAGGGTGCCTTGGTCGCTGATGCGCACGGTCTCGTGACCCAGGACCGCGGCGGCCACGCCGCTGCCGTCCTCGACCGTGACGGACTGCACGACCAACAGGCCGCCCGACGGATCAGTGTCGTTGGACAGGACGTTGACGAGCACCTCGTCACCGGCCGGCAGCAGGGCGACGTCGCGCACGGCGATCGGCGGCAGGTCGCTCTCGCCCTCGGGCAGAACGTCGACGCGGACCAGACCGGGCACCGAGTTGGCGCCGGCCGAGACCAGATACTGCGCGTAGTAGGTGCCCACGACGTCCGAGGTGAACGTGAAAGTGCCGTCAGAGAAGTCGGGGGTGATTCGCGCGCCCTCGACCTCGTCGACGCGAGTGAGCCGCAGCTGCTCGCGGCCCGAACTGGTGTCGTTCGTCAGCGGCGACACGGTCGCCGTCTGGCCCACACGGGTGACGACGTGATCCGAGTTGGTGATCGGGACCGTGCTGCCCAGGGGACGGATGTCGTACCGCGCGATCCCCGCGCCTTCGTCTGTCCCGTCGGACACCACGATCGGCACGTCCTTGCGGCCCTGCATCCCGCCGATCGCGCGGTAGGTGATCTGTCCGTCCGAGGTGAAGTCGGCCTCGTCGCCGCCGTCGGGGACGACGGATTGCAAGAAGATGTCGTCGCCGTCCGGGTCGATCCAGTCGGGCAGCACGTTGTACGACGCGGTGCCGCCGGTCTCGACGGTGATGGGTGTGCGGCGCTGCTGCACCGGTGCCGAGTTCGTCTCCCACCCATGCACGGTGACGGTCACGCGGGCCGTGGCCTCACCGCCACGCCCGTCCTCGACGGTGTAGGTGAACGAGGTGCTGCCGGTGTCGTCCTCGGCCACGGCGATCTGCAGCGCCGCGCCGTTGTGGATCGGCTGAACCGTGCCGAAGCTGGGATCGGTCTTGACAGTGGCAACGAGCACGTCGCCGTCGGCATCCGTGTCGTTGGCGAGGATCGGCAGCACGGTGGTGCGGCCCGGACGCACGCCGAACCGGTCGTCTTCCGCGAGGGGCGGAGTGTTCCGCTCGGTCCGCTCCGGAAGAGTCGTCTGCACCGTTTCCTCGGTGGTCTCCTCCTCCTCGTCGCCCTCGCCCTCCGGCGGCGTGAGGTCAAGCCAGTTGTCCACCCGCTGCATGCTGTCACTGGCCATCCATGCCGCGCCGCCGATGACGTCATTGAGCACGACCACGTCACGGTTGACCCGGAACTGCAGCACACTGGTGGGCTCAACGCCCTCCACCGCCTGCACCACATCCGACGCCGCACCCGGACAATCACGCACGAACTGGGCCGAACCTGACCACGCACCATACGCGCAACCGGCCACGAACACCGGCTGCGCGGGGGTGCCCTCCCCCTCGACGGGCACGCTGGCGACCTCGCCGTCACCGGTCACGCGCACCAGCGCCTCAGGCGTGCTCAACGTCACCGCATCAGCTGCGGCAGAGGGCTCCTGCAACACCGCACCCGACGGCACCTCGACCCGCGAACCATCACTGCCCTGCATCAGGTTCGACTCCGCATCGAGCACGTACGCGGTTGCGCCCACTGCCGTGATGGTCACCTCGTCACCCTTGGCGAGACCGTCCAGCTCGTGTTCGGCCTGCTGCTGGATCGTGTCATCGTCGGCTCGCCCGTAGGTGAACAATGCGCCCTGCTCGGGCGAGACGGCATAGACGGCCCCATCGTTGCCGACCGTGGCCTGAGCCCCGGCCCCCAGCTCGCCGATCGGCTCGACGACCTCGGGCGAGAAGGACCCCATCGACGAGAAGGGGACCGCCCACAGCAGGCCGGAGCCGTCGACGATCGCGACGTTTCCGCCGCCCATCGCCACCTGCGCTCCCGGCGGCAGGTCGGCGCTGTCGGCGAGAATCACCCGGGCCGGGTCGACGGAGGTGGCCGATGAGTCCTGCTCGTCGACGACGAGGACCTGCGACCCGTCCTGGAGGATGTCGTACGCTCCGGACGTCGCGCGCAGTCCCCCATCAAGGACCTGCGACTGATGGTTGAGGTGACCCACCAGCAGGCTGGACTGCTTGGTGACCCAGACGCCCCCGTCGTGGAGGTCCAGCTCGGTGGTCGGCTTGCCGTCGTAGACGAGGGCGAGGGTACCGAGAGTGACCGCGGCTGCGGCAACCGCGCCGACCGAGGCCATGGTGCGCGGGCGCGCGCGAAGCCACGCGAAGGACGTCATGGGGGGTCTACTCGCTCTCTTATGACTCTGGCGTCTTGCGTGGGCTCGGGAACTGATCGCTGAATCAGTCGCTCACTAGGGGGGACGTTATGACACAATACGGGGGCTTCCTGAAAAGCGCCGCTCCCGCAGGTGGGGAGAACTGCCCATCACCGGCCATTCATCGGCCGACATAGGTACGCAGATGGCGCCCGGTGAGCGTCTCACCGTGAGACACGAGGTCGGCCGGCGTGCCCTCGAACACGACACGGCCGCCGTCGTGGCCGGCGCCGGGACCGAGGTCGATGATCCAGTCGGCGTGGGCCATCACCGCCTGGTGATGCTCGATCACGATGACCGAGTTTCCGGCATCCACCAGTCGATCCAGCAGCGCAAGCATGGTGTCGACGTCGGCGAGGTGGAGCCCCGTGGTCGGCTCGTCGAGCACATACACGGCACCCTTCTTGGCCATCGAGATCGCGAGCTTCAGCCGTTGCCGCTCGCCGCCGGAGAGCGTGTTGAGCGACTGGCCGAGGGTGAGATACCCCAATCCCACATCGACCATGCGGCCGAGGGTGGTGTGGGCCGGCCCCTTGGTGAAGAACTCGGCGGCTTCGGCCGCAGGCATCGCGAGCACCTCCGCGATGTTCTTGCCGTCGAGGCGGAACTCGAGCACCGCGTCGCTGAAGCCGGTGCCCTCGCACAGGTCGCACAGCGTCTCGACCGTCTGGGTGAAGCCGAGGTTGGTGATGATGACGCCCAGGCCGCGACACGCAGGGCAGGCGCCTTCGGAGTTGGCGCTGAACAGGCTGGGTTTGACGCCGTTGGCCTTGGCGAAAGCGGCACGGATCGCGTCGAGGATGCCCGTGTAGGTCGCGGGGCTCGAGCGCCGGTTGCCCTTGATGGGCGCCTGGTCGACGACGATGATGTCGCCGGATGCCGGGAGGTGGCCGTGGATGAGCGATGACTTACCGGACCCGGCGACACCGGTGACCACCGTGAGGATGCCGAGGGGGATGTCGACGTCGACGTCTCGCAGGTTGTGCTGGTTCGCGCCGCGGATGGGGAGGATGCCGGAGCGTTCCCGCACCGCGGTCTTCAGCTGCGCGCGATGATCGAGGTGCCGACCGGTGATGGTGCCCGAGGCGCGCAGTCCGGCGACATCGCCGACATAGGTGACCTCGCCGCCGGCACGGCCGGCTCCGGGTCCGAGGTCGATGATGTGGTCGGCGATCTCGATGACCTCGGGCTTGTGCTCGACGACGAGCACCGTGTTGCCCTTGTCGCGCAGTCGGAGCAGCAGGTCGTTCATCCGCCCGATGTCATGAGGATGCAGGCCGGCGGTCGGCTCGTCGAACACGTAGGTGATGTCGGTCAGTGCCGAACCCAGGTGCCGGATCATCTTGATGCGCTGCGCCTCACCGCCTGACAGCGTGCCGCTGGCGCGTTCGAGCGACAGATAGCCGAGCCCGATCTCGAGGAACGAGTCGACCGTCTGCCGCAGTCCGGTCATCAGCGGCGCAACCTCGGGCTCACCGATGCCGTCGAGCCAGGCCGCGAGATCGCTGATCTGCATCGCCGCGGCATCCGCGATCGACATGCCGTTGATCTTCGACGAACGGGCGCCGTCGTTCAGCCGGGTGCCGCCGCACTCGGGGCAGGGCAGGAACTTCACGGCGCGGTCGACGAACGCCCGCACGCCCGGCTGCAACGAGTCACGGTCCTTCTGGAGCATCGACTTGGTGATCTTGGGCACGAGGCCCTCGTAGGTCATATTGATGCCGGCCATCTTGATTTTGGTCGGCTCTTTGTGGAGGAAGTCGTGCAGCTCCTGCTCGGAGTAATCGGCGATCGGCTTGTCCGGGTCCATCAGGCCTGATTCGCTGAAGCCCTTCACCATCCAGCCGCCGACGCTGTAGCCCGGGATGGTGATCGCTCCCTCATTGAGCGACTTGCTGCGGTCGAACAGCTCGTCGAGGTCGACGTCGCTCACCTCGCCCAGGCCCTCGCAGCGAGGGCACATCCCGCCGGTGATTTCGAACGAGCGGCGCTCCTTGACCTTCTTGCCGCCCTTCTCGAACGTGACCGCGCCGGCGCCGGAGACCGACGGCACGTTGAACGAGAACGCTTGCGGTGACCCCACATGCGGCTGGCCGATGCGGCTGAACAGCAACCGCAGCATGGCGTGGACATCGGTCGCGGTGCCGACGGTGGAGCGGGCGTTGGCACCCATGCGCTCCTGGTCGACGAGAATCGCCGGACTGATGTTGTGCAGCGCATCCACGTCCGGACGGTTCAGCTGCCCCATGAACTGCTGCACGAACGTCGGGTACGTCTCGTTGATGAGACGCTGCGACTCGTTCGCGATGGTCGCGAACACGAGCGAGGATTTGCCCGACCCGCTCACGCCGGTGAACACCGTCAGGCGGCGTTTGGGCACCTCGACATCGATGTTCTTGAGGTTGTTCTCGCGGGCACCGGTGACGATGATCCGGTCATGCGTGTCGGCGAGGTGAGTGGCGGGTGTGTCGGCGGAGTGCGTTTCGGCCATACGGCACAGTCTGCCGTCGTCGACGGCCTTCGCGCATCACGCGTCAGAGCTCGGCGGCACGGTGGCAGCCGACGATGTGATCGTCCACCATGCCGGTCGACTGCATGAGCGCGTACATCGTGGTGGCGCCGACGAACCGGAATCCCGCCTTCCGCAGCGCGGCGCTCATCGCGGTGGACTCGGCCGTCACGGCCGGCAGGTCGGCGAGGGATGCCGGGCGTCGGCGACTGCCGGTGGGGGCGAATGACCACATGAGGGCATCGAGCTCACCGGGAGCCATCGCGGCGACCAATCGCGCGTTGGAGATCGTGGCGAGGATCTTGGCCCGGTTGCGGATGATCCCGGCATCGGTCATCAACCGGTCGACATCGGCGGCGGTGAAGTCGGCGACGGCGGCCGGTTCGAACCCGGCGAACACGGCGCGGAAGCGCGGGCGTTTGCGCAGGATGGTGATCCAGCTGAGCCCGGCTTGGAAGCCTTCGAGGCTCATCTTCTCGAACAGCTCCCGGTCGCCGTGCAGCGGCCGGCCCCATTCTTCGTCGTGGTAGCGCACGTACTCGGCGTCGTCGCCCACCCACGCGCAGCGGGAGAGGCCGTCAGATGCGATGCGCAGGTCGGTCACGCCCTCAGCCTACGAACAGCCCACGACAGCGCACGGCGGGAAGAAGGAGAGATGGGGCCGCGCGCCCGACGCACGGCGGGAAGAAGGAGAGATGGGGCCGCGCGCCCGACGCGCGGCCCCGAGAAGGCGCGCCCCGCCCGCAGAAGCCGAACGTTGGGCCGGCGCCTCTGACATGCCTTCACTCAGGTAATGTCCGGACGGCGCCGTTCCCGACACCGAACCCCGACATCGTTACCATTCCGTGATGTGAGGCCGCGGCACCCCCCCGTCTACTTCTTCTTGAGCGACTTCTCCGAGACCGGAGCGTGGCCGGACGCGGCCAGATCGGCATAGTAGGCGCGAGCCTCCTCCTGACGCTCGCGCTCACCACCCAGCGCGATGGGGGCACGCACGTGCTCGGGCTCGAACCCGAAGGCATCGACGAGGTCCTGTGCGTGCGGCCGCAGGCGTGCGGCGAGCCGGTCGATGTAGCGCGAAACCGAGGCGGCACGCTGCGTCGAGAGGCGGCCGTTGATCAAGTACCAGGCCAGGTGCTTCTCGATCAGGTGCATACCGAACAGGTCGCGCAGCCAGGTCAGCACCTGACGCGTGCCCTCGTCGCCGATCGCGTGAACGCCGTCGCTGAACGCCTCCCACTGCAGCAGCTCGCCGTGTGCGCGGGCCGCCTCGATGAGCTCGGTCTGGTGCTCGTTGAACACCGCCGCCGCTTCGCCGGCAGGCAGCTTGGATGCCGGACGCAGGGCCGCCGCGATGTCGGAGACCATCTGCTCGACGCGACCTGCCAGCAGCTCGTGCTGCTGCTCGGCGCGCAGACCCAGCTCGACGGAGCGGGCGGTCGAGCCGAAGTCGGCGACGGTCTGTCCGAGCTGGCGCAGGCCGGCACCATGGAAGATCTTGCCCGCGGTGCTCTTGGCGGCGTACGAGGCCAGCTTCGCGGCATCGGCCCCCTTGAACTGCTTGGCGAAGTCCGAGAGCAGACGCTTGCCGACCAGCTGCAGCAGCACGTTGTTGTCTCCCTCGAACGTGACGTACACGTCGAGGTCGCTGCGCAGCCCGGTGAAGCGGTTCTCGGCCATGAAGCCGGCGCCGCCGCAGGCCTCACGCGCCTCTTGGAGCGTGTCGAGCGCGTGCCAGGTCGACAGGGGCTTGAGCGCGGCGGCGAGGGTCTCGAGGTCTTCGCGCTCGTCCGGTGTGTCGTGGGTGCCGCCGAAGACGCCGTCGAACTTGCGCAGCAGCTCGTCATGCGCGAAGAACTGCGCATACGTCTGCGCCAGGCGCGGCAGCAGGCGGCGCTGATGCTTGCCGTAGTCGAGCAGCACGACCTCGTCGGTGCCGGCGCCCGAGTCGAACTGGCGACGCTGGTTGCCGTAGGTGATGGCGATGTACTCGGCCAGGGCCGATGCCGTGGTCGCGGCGCCGTCGAGCGAGACGCGGCCCTGCACGAGGGCGCCGAGCATCGTGAAGAAGCGCCGGCCAGGGCTGGCAATGTCGCTGGAGTACGTGCCGTCAGCGCCGACGTCGCCGTATCGGTTGAGCAGGTTGAACCGCGGGATGCGCACCTGGTCGAACGCGAGACGGCCGTTGTCGATGCCGTTGAGGCCGCCCTTGGGGCCGTCGTCCTCGCTGGTGATGCCGGGCAGGTTCTGGCCGTTCTCGTCGCGGATCGGCACGAAGAAGCAGTGCACGCCGTAGTTGACGCCGCCGGTGATCAGCTGGGCGAACACGGTGGCGGCGCGACCGTGGAGTGCGGCGTTGCCGAGGAAGTCCTTCGTCGCCGCACGGAACGGCGTGTGGATGACGAACTCCTCGGTGTCGGGATCGTACGTGGCGGTGGTCCCCAGTGCGGCGACGTCGGAACCGTGGCCCATCTCGGTCATCGCGAAGGCACCGGGAAGGTCGAGCGTCATGACGTCGCGCAGCCACGCGTCGTGGTGCTTGGTGGTGCCCAGCTGCTGGATCGCCGACCCGAACAGGCCCCACTGCACGCCGCCCTTGATCTGCATGCTGGGGTCGGCCAGGACGAGCTCTTCGAAGCCGGCGAGGTTGGCGCCGTCGTTGGCCTGACCGCCGTACTCCTTGGGGTAGGCGCGGCCGGAGGCGCCCTTCTCGGCGAGCAGGCGCAGCTGCTTCAGGGTGCGCTCACGGTGCTCGGCCATGGGCTCACCCTCGACACGCCAGAACACCGGGTCCTTGATCATCTCGCGCGCGTCGCGCCGGGTGGCGGCCCAGGTTCCCAGCAGCAGGTCGTTGACGGCCGGGATGTCGATGCGGGCTTCCTGCGCCTCGTCGGCGGTGTGCGCGGCAGTCGGGGCCCCCCCGGCGGGTGTGCGCTTGCTGGTGGCCGGTTTCTTGGGCCGGACGACGGTGTCGGTCATAGACAGCATCCTTCACGATGGACGGACAGAGAAGTTCACCCTCGACGGTAGGAGTTCTACAAGCCTCCGCCAAGACGGCTGGCGCACTCACACAATGGGCGTGGGTCGCTGGGCACCGGCGGGTTGTACACCGCGCACAGATCGCGGCGGCGCTCGCGTCCGCTCAGGCGGCGCTCACTGCGCTCAGGCCGCGCGCCAGTGGGGTCGTTCGGGTGAGGGCGGTGGATCCCAGGCCCATTTCCACGGCGCCTTGGAGACCAGTGGGATCGGTGGGGCGGGCGTGTCGGGGGGTGGGTGGAGGATGAACGCGTCTTTCCCGTCGCGCGTGATGCGCCAGCCTCGGTTGTGGAGCAGCAGGTGATGGTATTTACACAACAGGATGCCGCGGTCGATGTCGGTGCGGCCGCCGTCGGCGACGGGGTCGATGTGGTGGGACTCGCAGTACGAGGCGGGCAGGTCGCAGCCGGGCCACATGCACCCGCCGTCCCGCGCCGCCAGCGCCAGTCGCTGTTTGGGCTGGAACAGCCGATGCTCCCGCCCCGCGTCGAGCGGGTTTCCGCACGTGTCGACGGTGACCTCGGTGCCGCCGTGCATGCACAGGTTCCGGTCGATCACCGACCCGGCAAGCGGGTTTCCACGGTCTTCGGTGAACCCCGCCGCCAGCAGCCGCCCATAAGCATCACGGGGACCGGCGTCGTCGCCGTCGCCGCCAGGGTCTTTCACCACGAGCATCCGCACACCGGGCTGCCGGACGCCGAACACGTCTTTTGCGTCGGCGAGAGCACCGGCGCGCAGTACCGACATCACCAGGTCGTAGGCGAGCTGGTCGTTGCTTCGTGGATCCTGGCTCAGCTGGTCGGCGTGAGCGCGTTCTTCGGCCGTCATGAACCGGGGGCCGCCCCGGCGTGGCCGCAATCCGGAGTCGGTGATCGCGTCGACCCAGGCACCGTCCTCGTCATCGAACACGAAGCTGCCGCGCTTCTGCCCATCCCGGTCGAGCCAGGTCCGGAACGACCGGTTCTCGAACCGCCGCGCATACCGTTCTTCGGCCCCGACCGGGTCGATCGAGTCGCGCACCGCCCGCGCATGGGCCGCGAGATCCTCGACGGTGCGGTTCGCGGCATCGTCGACGAGCCTGGCCGCCGCGACCGCCCACACCCGCGCCGTGTCGGCCGTGTCGTCGTGAGGCTCCCCCAGTCCCCGCCGGATCACATCATGCTGCTGATCGGTGAGCCGTCGACCCAGATGCGCGTCACGCAGCACCGCCGTGAACGTCGGCGGCGGTGTCACCGCCGGCCGCTCGGCACCACCGGCATCCACGCCACCCTCGACACCCGGCTCGGCCTCGGGCCCGCCGGTCCCCGGCTCGGACCCGCCCTCGCGCAGGTCGATGGCCTCTTCGAGCAGCGCCTTGCCCACCCGCACCTGCCGCAGTGCGTCACCCTTCGACCCGCCTATGATGTCTTGAATCAGCGACGCCGGCGAGGCGTGCCCCTGCCCGGCGGCCAGCCCCTTCTGCCCGTCACGCCGCTGCGATCGATGCGCCGCGACCCCCGCCACGAGCGCCTGCAACCGGGCCACATCATTCGCGATGCCCGCCAGTTCGCGAGCGACCTCGACCACCGACCGGTTACTGAGCTCCAGCACCGCACCCGGCAGCTCCGCCGCCCCAACCCCCAGCTCAGCGAAGCACGACAACCGGTCCAACCGGCCCGCGATCTCCGCCAAAATGTTCATACGAATACTATGACAGTACCCTCCGACATTCGAAGTTCTGAACGGATCCGCCTGTGGACAACTCTCCTTCCGGTCACTCAGAACAACCCCGTGATGCGGCCGTCGTCGGTCACGTCGATCGATTCGGCGGCCGGGGCACCCGGCAACCCCGGCATGGTCATGATCGTTCCGCACACGAGCACCACGAACTGAGCGCCGGCAGCCAGTCGCACCTCGCGGATGTCGACGTGGTGTCCGCTCGGCGCCCCGCGCAGGGCGACATCGGTCGAGAACGAGTACTGGGTCTTGGCGATGCACACCGGCAGGTGGCCGTATCCGTCCTCCTGAAGTCGCGTGAGCTGGTCTCGCACCGACGTGGATGCCGTGATGCCGGCCGCGCCGTAGATCTTCGTCGCGATGGCTTTGGCCTTGTTCCAGAGCGACGCGTCATCGCGATATGTGAACCGCAGACCGCTGTCGCCGCCCGATCCGCTTGTGGCACCGGCATCCACCCCCAGTCCGGCATCCGCCCCCGGCTCGGCAGTCCGCGCGACATCGACCTCGCCCAGCACTGCCCGCGCCAGGTCTTCGGCGCCGGCACCTCCTTCGGTGAAGTGGCGCGCGGGCACCGCCGTGACACCGAGCCGCGCCGCACCCGCAATGAGGGCGTCGACCTCAGCGGGCGAGTCTTCGACGCGCTGGTTGATGGCCACGACGCAGCGCAGGCCGAACACCTCTCGCATGATGTGGATGTGGCGCTCGAGATTGACGAGACCCCGTTCGAGGGCGGCGACATCTTCGGTCGGCAAGTCGGCGACCGCGACGCCGCCGTGGTACTTCATGGCCCGGACGGTGGCGACGATGACGGCGGCAGCCGGGCGCAGCCCCGAGGTGCGGCACAGGATGTCGACGAACTTCTCGGCCCCGAGGTCGGCGCCGAAACCCGCTTCGGTGATCACGTAGTCCGCCAGGCGCAATGCCGATGAGGTGGCCATGAGCGAGTTGCACCCGTGCGCGATGTTCGCGAACGGACCGCCGTGCACGAACGCCGGTGTGTGCTCCAGGGTCTGCACGAGGTTGGGGGCGAGTGCGTCGCGCAGCAGAGCGGCCATCGCCCCATGCGCGTTCAGGTCGCTCGCGCGCACCGGCATCCGGTCTCTCGTGTATGCCACCACGATCCGGCCCAGCCGCTGCTTGAGGTCGGCGACGCTGGTCGCCAGGCAGAAGATCGCCATGACCTCGCTGGCCACGACGATGTCGAACCCCGACTCGCGCGGGTACCCGTTGCCGGTTCCGCCGAGCCCCGCGACGATGTCGCGCAGCGCCCGGTCGTTGACGTCGAGCACCCGCCGCCACGTCACCCGTCGAACGTCGATGCCCAACGTGTTGCCGTGGTGGATGTGGTTGTCGATCATGGCGGCGAGCAGGTTCGTGGCGACGCCGATGGCGGCGAAGTCGCCGGTGAAGTGCAGGTTGATGTCTTCCATCGGCACGACCTGCGCGTATCCGCCGCCGGCCGCGCCACCCTTCATGCCGAACACGGGTCCCAGCGCCGGTTCACGCAGGCAGATCATGGCCTTCTTACCGAGCCGGGTCATCGCGTCGCCGAGTCCGACGGTCGTGGTGGTTTTGCCCTCGCCGGCGGGTGTCGGCGAGACGGCGGTCATGAGGATGAGCTTGCCCTGTGGCCGATCGGTCAGTCCGGCGAGATAGGGGAGTGCCACCTTGCCCTTGTACCGCCCGTACGGCACCACGGCCTCATCGGGAATGCCGAGGCCCTCGGCGATGCGGGTCACCGGCCATAGATCGGCCTGCTGAGCGATCTCGATGCTGCTGATCACGGCTGCTCCCGTCCGCGGGCTCCGTCGCCCACGACGCCAGCCTATGCGGCCGACTCCCGGCGCACCGCGCGAAACCGCGCGACGTCGTCGTCGAATGTCGCGACGGTCGCATCGCACGGCATCTCACCCCGCGGCGATGACCTCGAGCACGGCCTCGCCGTAGGCCTCGCGCTTCTTCGCACCGATGCCGGTGATGCCGTCGAGGTCGGCGAGCGTCGTCGGGCGGTGTTCGGCGAGCGCCCGCAGCGTCGCATCGCCGAAGACGATGTAAGCCGGCACGCCCTGCTCCTTCGCAGCGCCCGCGCGCCAGGCGCGCAGCTTCTCGAACAGGTCACGGTCGCCCTCGGGCAGCGAATCGGATGCCGCGGCCTTGCGCGAACGCGCCGTTGCCCCGCTGCGGCCGAGCACGTCGCGCCGCAGCGGCACCTCGGCCTCGCCCCGCAGCACAGCCGCGCCCTCCTCGCCGACGGCCAGCACGCCGTACTCGCCGCGCGCCACGAGGATGCCGCGGGCCAGCAGCTGCCTGACCACCGAACGCCAGTCCTGGTCGGACAGATCGGATCCGAGTCCGTACGTCGCGAGCGTGTCGTGGCCCTGCTGGCGGATGCGCTCGGTCGAGGCTCCGCGCACGATATCGATGAGGTGACCGGCGCCGAATGCCTGGTTGCGCTCGCGCTGCAGTCGAACGATCGTCGACAGCAGCTTCTGCGCGGCGACGGTGCCGTCGAAGGTGTCGGGCGTCGTCAGGCACGTGTCGCAGTTGCCGCAGGCACCCGATTCTTGGCCGAAGTAGCCGAGCAGGTTCTGGCGCCGGCATCCGACCGTCTCGCAGAGGGCGAGCATCGCATCGAGATGGTGCCCCATGCGCATCTTGTAGGTGCGGTCGCCGGGCGACTGGTCGATCAGGCGCCGCTGTTGCACGACGTCGCCCAGGCCGTACGCCATCCATGCGACCGCCGGGTCGCCGTCGCGGCCGGCGCGCCCGGTCTCCTGGTAGTACCCCTCGACGGACTTGGGCAGATCGATGTGCGCGACGAACCGCACGTCGGGTTTGTCGATGCCCATGCCGAACGCGATCGTGGCGACCATCACGACCCCGTCGTCGCGCAGGAACCGCGACTGGTGCGCCGACCGCATCTCGGCGGGCAGCCCCGCGTGGTACGGAAGCGCGTCGATACCCTGCTTCTGCAGGTGGTCGGCGGTCTGCTCGACCGACTTGCGGCTGAGCGCGTAGACGATGCCGGCGGCACCGTCGGGCTGGCTGCGGATGAACTGCACGAGCTGGCGCCGAGGGTCGACCTTGGGCTCGATGCGGTACTGGATGTTGGGCCGGTCGAAGCTCGCCACGAAGTGCTTCGCCTCGGGCAGGTGCAGTCGCTCGGTCAACTCCGTGTGCGTGGCGCGCGTCGCGGTGGCCGTGAGCGCCATGCGCGGCACGCCGGGGAAGCGCTGGTCGAGGTCGCCGAGCGCGAGGTAGTCAGGTCGGAAGTCGTGACCCCACTGCGACACACAGTGCGCCTCGTCGATCGCGATGACACTCAACTGCGCCTGCTGCAGCAACCGGGTGGTCGCCCCGGCGGACAGTCGTTCAGGAGCGACGTAGAGCAGATCGAGCTCACCGGCCAGCAGCGCCTGTTCGACCCCCGCCCGCTCGCCGGCGGACTGCGTCGAGTTCAGGTAGGCAGCCCGCACGCCGTTGGCCACGAGCGCGTCGACCTGATCGTGCATGAGGGCGATGAGCGGCGAGATGACCAGGCCCGTGCCCGGTCGCACGAGTGCGGGCACCTGGTAGGTGATCGATTTGCCGCCGCCCGTCGGCATGAGCACGACCGCGTCGCCGCCGGCGATCACGTGCGAGACGATGTCGGCCTGGTCGCCGCGGAAAGCGTCGTAGCCGAAGACTTCTTTGAGGACGGCGCCGGGGTCGGCTCCGGTGTGATCGCGCCGGTCGAGGGTGAGAACGGATGCCGGCACGGCAGCCGGTGAGGTCCGCTCGTACCCGCGGGAGACGGCATCGCCGCCGGGCGCGGCGGCGGGACCGGCCGCCGCACTGCGCGTGGCCCTCGCGAGGGCGCCCGCGTAACCGTCGAAGGCGGGATCGGGAGGGGGCGGCGCGTCGTGGTCGTCCGGCGGCGTCAGCTCATCGGGATCCCACGGAACGTCCGCATAGGGGTCGTCGCTGTAGCCGGCGTCACTCACCCGGTCAACGATAGCTCCGGCATCCGACAGCGGGGCCGGTTTCCCCTACCGGGTGCGGCACTTCGTGCATGCCCTCCGTCCCCCTCCTGCAACTCACCCACGCTGACGCCCGGGGACGGTTTCCGAGCGACCCGGCATACTCGGGGTCGCGGGGGCGGCAGCCCCGGCCCGGCGAGTGGGATGCGCTCAGCGACGGCTGACGGACGTGTCAGCACCACTTCGCGGCGACGGTCTGGATGACGTTCACGTTGCGGTTGGTGGCGGTGCCGAGCAGGCGGGCAGCGCTCAGCGGGTCGACGCGGCCGTTCTGGTAGCCGGGGGTGAGAAGGGCGTGGGCGGCCCGGTCACGGACGAGCATCTGACCGTGTTCGGAGCGGGTGGCCTCGACGGCCGACCGCTGCTCAGCACCCAGGGGTTCCTTCAACAGGTACACGTAGTGGCGCGCGAGCCCCGGGTTCTCGGCGCCGATCTGGGCCGCCTCGGCGGCGAGGTCGGCGAACTCCGCCGCGGTGAAGGTGATGGCCGGCACGTCGAAGCCGCGGTCGGCCAGAAAGGCCTGCTCGAGCAGCGTCTCGATGCGAGCGCGCGAGCGCATGCGCGTCTCGAACCGCACATTGCCGGTGTTGATGTGCGTCGCGACGTCTTCGAACCCGAGCGCGGCGACGACCCGCTGGATGTCCGTCTTCGGGAAGACCCGCTTCGCCCCGAGATTGATGGCGCGGAGAAACGCGAGCCGAACGGTCATCGCCCCATTGTGCCTCTCGATCGCTGCGCGCGACACCGTGGGCTCGTCCGTGCGACGGCGCCGCTGCGGCACTGGGTCTCAGAGCCGCACGACTTCGGTGACGCGCACCACGGCGGTGCCCTGGTCGATGGATGCCAGAAGGTCGACCTCCGCGCGGATGCGCCAGTCGTGGTTGCCCTCAGGGTCGTCGATGGTCTGCTCGACGCGCCACACGTCGGCCTCTTCCGTGATCCGGCACAGGCGCGGCGAGCGCGCCGGTCCGCCGGTGAGGATCTCGTCGTGCTCGTCGTAATAGGCGTCCAGGGCGCCGGGCCACCCGGCATCCGGATCGAGTTCGACCAGTTCGTCGTCGCGCTGCAGGGCCGCCAGCTGCACGCGGCGGAACAGCTCGTTGCGCACGAGCACCGTGAACGCGCGCCGGTTGGTGAGGATCGACGGCGGCGCGGGAGGCACGACGGGCGCTTCGGGGTCTTCGGCGGGATTGACCAGGGCCTCCCACTCATTGACGAGGCTCGAGTCCACCTGGCGGACGAGCTCGCCGAGCCACTCGATGACGTCCATCAGCTCGTCGGTGCGGGCTTCGGCCGGCACCGTCTGCCGGATCGCCCGGAAGGCGTCGCTGAGATATCGCAGCACCAGGCCCTCGCTGCGGCCCAGCTCATAGAACGAGACGAACTCAGCGAACGACATGGCTCGTTCGAACATGTCGCGGACCACGGACTTCGGCCGCAGCTCGAAGTCGCGCACCCACGGCTGGCTCGACGCGAAGACCTCGAACGACTGGGCCAGCAGTTCGTCGAGGGGCTTGGGATGGGTGACCGCTTCGAGCAGTTCCATGCGCTCGTCGTATTCGATGCCCTCCTGCTTCATCGCGCCGATCGCCTCGCCGCGAGCCTTGTGCTCCTGCTGGTTCAGAATCGCGCGGGGGTCGTCGAGCGTCGCCTCGATGACGCTCACCACATCGAGCGCATAATGCCCGGTGCCGGCCGCCCCGGGCGCGTCGTCCGGGTCGAGCAGGTCGATGGCGGCGAGCGCGAAGGGTGACAGGGGCTGGTTGAGTGCGAAGTTCGGCTGCAGGTCGACGGTGAGGTGGATGCCGGAGTCCAGCACCTCGACGATTCCGGCGTCCACAAGGGTGCGGAAGATCGCGATCGCACGGCGGGCGAGCGCGTATTTCCGAGCACGCGGCTCGTGATTGTCGAACACGAGCGCGCGCACGTTGGCGAACACGTCGCCGCCGCGGCCGATGATGTTGATGAGCATGGCGGCCGTCAGCTGCAGGTGCGGCACGAGTGGTTCGGGCTGCGCCTCGACGAGCCGCTCGAACGACCCCTGACCCCAGTTGACGGCCCCGACGGGCGCCTTCTTTCGCACGATCTTCTTGCGCTTGGCCGCGTCGTCGCCGGCCTTCGCGAGGGCGACCGCGTTCTCGATCTCCCACTCCGGCGCCATCACGACGACGTTGCCGTACGGGTCGAACCCTGCCCGGCCCGCACGCCCGGCCACCTGGTGGAATTCGCGGGCGGTCAGCTGCCGCATCTTGGTGCCGTCGTACTTCGCCAGGGCGGTCACGACGACGGTGCGGATGGGCACGTTGATCCCCACACCGAGCGTGTCGGTGCCGCAGATCACCCGCAGCAGCCCGCGCTGTGCGAGGGTCTCGACCAGTCGCCGGTAGCGGGGCAGCATGCCCGCGTGATGGATGCCGATGCCCGCACGCACCAGTCGCGACAGCGTCTTGCCGAACCCGGTCGTGAACCGGAAGCCTCCGATAGCCGCCGCGATCGCATCGCGCTGCTCGCGCGTGGACACTTTCGCGCTCGACAGCGCCTGCGCCCGCTCGACGGCTGCCGCCTGCGAGAAGTGGACGATGTAGACGGGCGTCTCGTGCTCTTCGAGCAGCGCGCCGACCACCTCGTGCACGGGACGGCGCTCGTAGGAGAAGTGCAGCGGCACGGGGCGCTCCACCCCGGTGATCTGTGCGACGGGGCGCTCGGTGCGACGCTCGAGGTCGGCGACGATGTCCGTCACATCACCGAGCGTCGCCGACATCAGCAGGAACTGGGCGCGCGGCAGGGTCAGCAGCGGCACCTGCCACGCCCAGCCGCGCTCCGGGTCGCCGTAGTAGTGGAACTCGTCCATGACGACCTGGTCGACCGCGGCATCCGCCCCCTGCCGCAGCGCGATGTTCGCGAGGATCTCGGCGGTGCAGCACACGATCGGCGCCTCGGGGTTCACCGACGAGTCGCCGGTGACCATGCCCACGTTCTCGGCGCCGAAGATCTCGGCGAGCGCGAAGAACTTCTCGCTCACGAGCGCCTTGATCGGCGCCGTGTAATACGAGCGGCCGCCCGATGCCAGGCACGCGGCGTGCGCGGCGACGGCGACGAGCGACTTGCCGGTACCGGTGGGGGTCGACAGCACCACGTGGGCGCCCGAGGCGAGCTCCATGACCGCCTCGTCTTGCGCCGGGTAGAGCGTGATGCCCTGTGCGGTCGTCCAGTCGGCGAAGCCGTCGTAGACCGTGTCCGCCGACGCGCCGGCCGGGATCGCGTCAGTGAGGGAGGTCATCCATCGAGTCTGCCGGATGCCGGTGTCGATCGCGTCCGCGGTATCGCCCGAACCGTGCACGGTCACGGCTCATCTGGCGCCCCGCGCTCTGGCCCGACCCGCGCGGCACCGAGCAGCGGCATCCTCCCCTCTCTGGTGCAATGCCGCTGGCCGCGCCTACGGTGGAGGCACCCGCACCATCGAGCAGAGGAGCCGCCGTGACCGATGCCCCCGAGATCACCGTCAGCCGCAACGACGAGCGCGGGCGGTACGAGATCCACCTCGACGACACCGTTGCGGGGTTCACCGAGTTCATCGTCGACCGCAAGGACCGACTGGTGTTCCCGCATACCTCTATCGACCCGGCGTTCGCCGGCCAGGGGCTGGGGTCGATCCTCGTGGCGCGGGCGCTCGCCGACGTCGCTTCCCGGGGCGAGACCGTGGTGCCGGTGTGCCCGTTCGTCGTGAAGTACCTGCGTTCGCACGCCGTCGAGGGCCTCGACGTGCACTGGCGCACGACGGCCGACGAGGCCGGCAGCGCTCAGGTCGACGCCTCAGACCGATGACACGACTCGGCGAGGGCGCCCTCGCGCAGGGGACGGACCCTGAGATCGAGTCGCCGTCGACGTGCGACGGCCCGCGCGCGCTGCTGCTCGAGGCGCGCGAGGTGCCGCTGGGCGGGGTGCGCGCGATGCAGGTGCACCGCAGCCTGCCGCAGCGCGCGCTGCCGATGGTCGGCGCCTGGTGCTTTCTCGACCGGTTCGGACCTCAGGTCGCGAAGATGCGCGTCGAGCCGCACCCGCACATCGGGCTGCAGACGGTCACGTGGCCGTTCGTGGGCACGACCCGGCACCGGGACGTGCTGGGCAACGACGTCGAGATCCGCCGCGGCGAGCTGAACATCATGACCAGCGGTGCGGGCATCGCCCACTCCGAGTACTCGGTCGGTGACGGCGAGGCCGAGATCGACGCGCTGCAGTTCTGGGTCGCGCTGCCCGAGTCGCGGCGCCACGGTCCGCCCGACTTCGAGCAGGTGCGCGACCTGCCGGTCGTCGACCTCGGGGGCGGCGCCTGCGCCGCGGTCGTCGTCGGCTCGTTCGCGGGGGTCGAGTCGCCCGCGCGCATGTACACGCCGATCGTGGGCGCCGAGGTGTTCGTGCCGGCCGGCACGCGGGTGACGCTGCCTCTGAACCCCGCGTGGGAGCACGCGCTGGTGGGCGTCGAGGGTGAGGCGTCGGCGGTCACGGGGCTCGCGGCGAGCCGGGTGGATGCCGAGGGCGCGACCGATTCCGGTGGGAACGGCACCGGCGACGTGGACGGCGGTGACGGGGTGGATGCCGGGGCCACGACCGCCGTCGCGCCGCAGCACCTGCTGTACCTCGGCCTCGGCCGCTCCGAGCTGGTGGTGCGGGCCGACATCGACACGACGGTGTTCCTCATCGGCGGCGAGCCTTTCGAGGCCGACATCGTCATGTGGTGGAACTTCGTGGGCCGCAGCCACGACGAGATCGTCGAGGCGCGCGAGGACTGGGAGTCGGACTCCGCCCGCTTCGGCCACGTCGTCGGTCACGGCGACGAGCGCATCCCCGCGCCGCCGATGCCCGCCGTGCGCCTCACGCAGCGTCGTCGCCGAGTCTGACCGCCGCGCTTCGACGCCTGGGCCGAACACGCGCCCCGGCGCAGATTCTCACGGGAGCGCGGGGGCCGCTCCCCCGGCATCCACGGATACTCTGGAAGGGTGGCCCGACACTCCGTCCTCTCTACGCGTGTGCTGCTCGTGTGCGCGGCGATCGGGGTCGCGATGGGCGCCGCCACGGCGCTGCTGACGCCACTGCACGGCCTGTCGGCGGCGGTCGCGATCCCGCTCTACGGCCTGGTCCTGGGCTTCCACGCCATTCCTGGTGTGATCGCCCAGCAAGTGCTCCGGCTGCCCTGGGTCGCCCTGATCACCCACAGCCTCGCCGCACTCATCGCCTGCGCGTTCGTGCCCGTCATGGCCGGCCGTTATCTGATGGCCGCGATCGTGTTCGGCGGGGTGCAGGAGGGCGTCTCCGCGCTGACCCGCTACCGGCACTGGGAACTGTGGCGCTTCCTCGTCACGGGCGTCGTGACCGGCGTCATCCTCGCGGTGCCGCTGTGGTTCGCGTTCCACCTGAGCACCTTCCCCGCCTGGGCGGGCATCGTCTTCGCTGTCGCCTTCATTCTGGGGCCCGTGGTGTGGACGGCCGTCGGCGTGGGCATCGGGTCGGGCCTGCGCCGCGCCGGCGTCGCCCGCCAGAACGCTTGAGGGGCAAAGTTAGGTAAGGCTAAGCTAGAACGGCCCGTCGTCCCTCCTCGTTTGGACCGCCCGTGACCCCTGCCGCTTCCGGCGCCACCGCGGCCGACGCCTCGGATGCCGCCGCGACCGGCGCTGCGGCCCCCGCGCTGTTGCACGTCGTGGATGTCGCGGTGCGACACGAGGGCGCCGACGTGGCGACTCCGGCATCCGCATCGCTCGAGGTCCGCCCCGGAGAGCTCGTGCTGCTGTTGGGGCCGAGCGGATCGGGCAAGTCCACCCTGGCGCTGACGGTGAACGGGCTGATCCCGCAGTCGGTGCCCGCCACCGTGACCGGGTCGGTGCGCATCGCCGGGCTCGACGCCGCGATCACGCCGGTGCCGACGCTGAGCGCGCACGTGGGCATGGTCTTCCAGGACCCCGACGCGCAGCTGGTGACCGGGACGCTGCTCGACGAGGTCGCCTTCGGCCCCGAGAACCTCCGACTGTCCGTCGACGAGGTTCTCGCGCGCACCGAACAGGCTCTGCGGCAGGTCGGGCTGTGGGAGCGCCGGCGCGAGAACCCCGACCGCCTGTCGGGCGGCGGCAAGCAGCGCTTGGCGATCGCGTGCGCGCTGGCGCTCGGGTCAGACCTGCTCGTGCTCGACGAGCCCACCGCGAACCTCGACCCGGCGGGCATCGAAGACGTCTACGCGGCGTTGGCCGATGTGGTCGCCGCCGGTCGCGCGGTGCTGCTGATCGAGCACAATCTCGACGCCGTGATCGCCATCACCGACCGCGTGGTCGTGCTCGACGCCGACGGCCGCACCTATGCCTCCGGCACCGTCGACGCCGTCCTGCGCGCCCGTGCCGACGAACTGCACGAGATGGGCGTGTGGCTGCCGGTCTCGACCATCGCCGCGCTGCGCCTGCGGCGCGCCGGGTGGGAGTTCGCGCGCCTGCCCCTCATGCCCGCCGAACTGCGCGATGCGCTGGATGCCACGCCCGAGCCCGCGGTGTCGTCGGCGCCCGCGCGGGCCGGCGCCCCGGCATCCACCCCTCACGAAATGCGGAGAATCACGCGAAGTTCGGATCCATCCGCCGATTCGATCCGAGGTTCGCACGATTCTCCGGAGATCGTGCGCGGCCACGCGGTGCGCGCGCCGGCCGTCGACGTGCGGGGACTGACCCTCACGCGCGGGCGCACCGAGGTGCTGCACGATGTCAGTCTGCGAGTGGATGCCGGAGAGTTCGTTGCCGTGGTCGGCGCGAACGGTGCCGGCAAGACCAGCCTGATCCAGGCGATCGCAGGGGTCATCGATCCGCCGCGCGGCGCCGTGCGGGTGCAGGGTCTCGACCCCGCGCGCACCGACCAGCGCCGACTGTCGCGGCACGTCGGGTTCGTGTTCCAGAACCCCGAGCACCAGTTCATCGCGCACACCGTGTTCGACGAGCTCGCCCACGGGCTGCGGCTGCAGAAGCTGCCGGATGACGAGGTGCGTGAGCGCACGGACGAGGTGCTGCGCCGGTTCGGACTCGAGGGCAAAGCCGCGGTGCACCCCTTCCTCCTGTCGGGCGGCCAGAAGCGCCGGCTGTCGGTGGGCACGGCCCTCGTCGGCGGTGCCCCGATCCTGGTGCTGGATGAACCCACGTTCGGGCAGGACCGCGCCCGCGCCGACGAACTGCTGCGCCTGCTGCAGGATCTCAACGCCGACGGGACCACGATCCTGGTGGTGACCCACGACATGCAACTGGTCACCGAATACGCGACGCGCACGATCGTGGTCGATCACGGGCGCATCGCGGCCGACGGCGCCACGGCAGACATCTTCGCGGACGAGACCCTGCTGCGCCGCGCCGGGCTGCGGCTGCCGCCGCTGGTCACCGCTCTGCACGGCGTGACGCGCCACCCGACCCTCGCCGCAGCCACGCGCCTGGCCGACCTGCCCGGAGCGCCCGTGAAGGC